>CAZDIA010000018.1:0-37783 GCA_964505385.1 uncultured Chitinophagales bacterium | reverse complement strand
GGCGAAGAACCAACCAGCAGTGACTATCAAACAAAAGATGTTCCGCAGTCTGTTGAGTTGGATCAAAACTATCCAAACCCGTTCAATCCGGTCACCACAATTGAATTCGCTATACCTGAAGCCTCTCACGTCACATTGGAAGTTTTCAATATGCTCGGCCAGCGTGTTGAAACTTTAAAAGATGAGCGTCTTTCTCAAGGACAGCATTCAGTTACATTCGATGCTTCTGATCTTACCAGCGGCACCTATATCTACAGGTTAGAGGCCGGTGATCAAGTACTTTCACGAAATCTGACTTTGATCAGGTAAAAAATTACAGTAGTTACATTTTTTATATCTGAAAAGGCTCGCAAACATTGCGAGCCTTTTTTGTTTGGGTAATATGTCTGAATATTTGATGAATTGCGGGAATACCCGGCAGCCGATTGAATGGTAGGACATTCCATTACTATAGTCATAATGAAGGCGGCTGTTCAGGCTTAGAACATAAGAGATCGGAATGTTGAAGAGATAGGGATATTGTATGGACAAAGCATGCCTTATCCCCAAAGTGAGATGTCATGCGCCAGGATTTATAGCAGAAGATTATAATAGTTGGAACTCAATGTATTGTGTTCCTGTGTCCCATCACGGCTGTGTATAGGGACATTGTTTAGAATTCAGATACGGTTCCGGCTCCAGTGACAGATGAGGTTAAGAGATGAAGCCTTTTTTTAATGTGACGTGGATCGCGATTACTAAAACTGCCAATCGGTATAAACGTAATGGAATGGAATGGAATGGAAGAATCTATCAGGTACCTATAAATATATTTAGACATACAAATAATGCAGACCTTTACGCCGAAAAGACTTTTATGAGACGTAAAGTAACCGGCTGGCTTCTTGTTAGATACTTGCTGCCAATTTATTCAACAATGCGCCTTCGGCGAAACCAGGGAGAAGATGAAAATATGTTTTGTAAAGATACTATATGTCATACCACATCGGAAGAAAGTCAAGGGAGCGACTATTGATTCGGAGCCTGTACCGTGAAGGATGTGTGTGACTGTTGGGTCAACTGTTTATTAGTTCCTTTTACTGGCAAGGGGTGTACAGTGTAGGCTTTGTAAATAATCTTAAGCGCTAAATGTTAAGTGTTGAACTTTTTTAGGGTGGCCTCCTATTATGAATCTCAGAATCCAATAAATATTTGAAAGATGGCCTTTTACTACCGATCTATTCCAAATAAGAGATAAACTATTACTATTTAGACTAAATCTTCATAGAAATTTCATAATCTGCCAGTATATTAATATTATCTAATATAGATATGTAACTATTATCTATTTTTAATCCTTAATCAAAAAATACCTACTTCTATGAGTGACCAAGAACCATTAGCATTACCACGTCTCAATGAACAGGCTCCATACTTTGAAGCCAAAACTACCCATGGAGTAAAATCTCTGGATGATTACAAAGGAAAATATTTGGTACTGTTTTCACATCCTGCTGACTTTACTCCGGTTTGTACCACTGAGTTTATGGCATTTGCCGAATATGCTGATGAATTCAAAAAACTCAATACAGAATTGATCGGCTTATCTGTGGATAGTACCCATTCTCACCTGGCATGGGTTCGCAATATTAAAGAAAAATTCGGTATCGAAATTCCTTTCCCGATTATTGAAGATCTGTCCATGAAAGTTTCCAATGCCTATGGCATGATCCAGCCTGGAGCAAGCGATACCTCTGCGGTACGAACAACATTTGTTATTGATGATAACAGTGTTCTTCGTGCAATGCTTTATTATCCAATGACAAATGGGCGGTCTGTTCCGGAGATCCTGCGCCTTGTGAAATCGCTTCAGACTTCTGATGAGCACAATGTGGCTACTCCGGAAAACTGGCAGCCCGGTGATAAAGTTATCGTTCCACCTCCTTCAACACAGGAAGAAGCCGAGAAAAGAGTCAATGAGGGATATGAGTGTGTGGATTGGTATTTCTGCACCAAGGAACTCAATTAAAATTGATTCCTGAATTATTCAAAATAATCCATGGGAAAGCAGGTCATAAAAGGCCTGCTTTTTTTGTTTCGCAGTGCTAAAATCAGGTAATATTAATGAATCCGTGAGAAGACATCGCTTGTCGATACATAAAGTTTTTATCGACCCAGATTTTAAACTGAATGTTATTGTAGCACAAACCGATATAAAGTTTACGGTTCACCCGAAAATTTTCAATGTATCAACATAACAGATTAAATGTAATACCAGTAATGCAATGCATTGCCTTCCTAAATAGCACAGCAAAAAAAAAGCCCCCTCAGTTGAGGAGGCTTTTTTGACATGAGGAATAGCTACTTAGTAGCCGGGGTTTTGATCCAATGTTCCCTCGGACAAATCAATTTCGGAGTTTGGTATCGGGAGCAGCCCGGATCTTTTAGAGCGAAATTCTATGGGGATTTCATCCTTAGCCTGCCCATTGATTACATTCTGTGCTTCATCAACACCGAGTCTGAGGAGATCCCAGTAGCGATGGCCTTCACCGGCGAATTCTAATCTTCGCTCTTCAATGATATTCTCGCGAGTCGCGGATATCTGTTCGAAATCGTCTCCGTAAGCTCGCTGGCGAACCTGATCGAAATAATTTTGAGCATCACCGGCACCAAGTTCCGCCGCCATTAACAGTACGTCGGCGTAGCGTATTACCGGCCGGTTGTATGGCCAGTTAAACTCAGTGTTTACCGAAGGTGAGTCATCCGTGCGGGGATAAAATTTCTTGAACGCATAACCCTGCCATTGATGCATTTCATCGGCATTATGATTTACTTCTTCTTCAACAGGGTCTAATATTGAATGGAAATATCGTGAGTCTGTCTCAGGATCAAACGCATCCACAAGGTCATGGGTTACAGGTTGGAAACTCCAGCCGCTTGAATATTCCTGGTGAAATCCGACACCGCGCATTCCGGTCATCGTAGTTGCCCAGTTTCCAACAGATCCGTTGAGGTATCCCCAGTCGCCGAATCCTGTTTCAATGTGCTGCACGGAAAAGACCGATTCATTGTTGTTATTTCCTTCATAACCCCACAGGTCCTCAAAATCATCTTTCAGCTCATGGCCACTGTCGTAGATGACATCTTCGAGATGGCCGATTACTTCATTTTCGCTTATAGGAAGATCGCCGGTTTGAAATTGAGGTTGAGCGTAGTCCCTGTGGAAGAGATAAACTCTGCCCAACATGGATTTTGCAGCCCATGTAGAAACTCGCCCCATTTCACCGGAAGGGATATCCTCTCTTAAATTCGGAATGGCATTCAGTAAATCTTCCACTATATGCTCATATACTAATCCGGGATCAGTTTGAGGCATCTGTGTATCCGCGGCTACCAAAGGTCGCTCAAAATGCGGGATGTGACCGAAGAATCGTACCAGATTAAAATAGTAGTGAGCCCTTAGAAATTTTGTTTCAGCCCGATATAATTCTCGGGTTTCTTCATCGTCAAAATCAGCATCATCGATGCGATCAAGCAACAGATTAGCTCTGAATACTCCCGTATAATTATCCGACCAAATGGCAAGTGCTTTACCATTAGTAGTTGCTATATTATGACGGTTAAATTCGAGTAATTCGGGCTGGTCTCCCGGTCCTGATCCGCCGGCATAGGCATCATCCGAAAGAATATTAGATGCTACATCAAAAGGAATGAAACCTTCATTTCCGCGTCCATGTGTGAAAGTAAGCACTTCATAAACGCCATACAACGCTTCCTGTACATCACTTTCGCTTTGGAAGAAATTATCTTCAACCCGCTCAACCGGCGGATCGTGATCAAGGAAGTTTTCGGTGCAAGCAGACAGGAAAAACACTGCTGCTAAAGCTGTCAGTTTATAAAATAATTGTTTATTCATGGCTGAACTGTTTTTAAAGTTTAAAAATCGATATTCACACCTGCGGTGATTGTCCGTGCCTGCGGATAAATATTGCGGTCGATGCCTACATCAAGCGCCCAGGAAGAGCCGATTTCCGGATCATGCCCGGAATAGTCGGTAAATGTGAGCAAGTTACGGGCAGCCAAATAAAGGCGAATATTGGATGCTCCGGCAAATCCGCTGATATCAGCAGGAAGGCTATAGCCGACATTCAGGTTTTGGAGACGTACATAGGAACCGTCCTCAACAAAAAAGTCGGATGGCCTTGTGAAGTTTCCGTTCGGGTCGTCAATGGTCACTCGTGGGTGAGTCTCTGAAGGATTGTCTTCAGTCCAGCGCTCCAGGACATCATCTTTCCAGTTAGGCATACTTAAATCATGCCGACGGGTACCACCGGTAAAGATATCCTGACCAAACGCTCCGTACCAGAACATATCCATATCCCAGTTTCTCCAGGAAAATGTCAGGTTTAATCCTGCTGTAAAATCCGGATACGGATCACCGATTTTTACCCTGTCCTCGGAGGTTAACTCACCGTCATCATTTTGATCTACAAAAATTAAGTCGCCCGGTTGTGCATCAGGCTGAATCAATTCTCCTTCTGAGTTCACATGATTTTGAATTTCTTCCTCATTCTGGAAAACTCCGGCAGTTTCATATCCCCAAAAGAAGGCGATGGGTTGACCAACTTCAGCCATAGCCACATTGTCCATAGCGGTGGACACACCAGCCCCGAAGAGTCGGCCTTCCTCATTTTCAATGGAAGTTACTTCATTTTGGTTGTAGGTACCGGTCAGATTTATTCCGTAGCTCCAGTCCGCGGTTGATTGGCGGAAGCCTGCTTCAATTTCAATACCGGTGTTTCTGATGTCCCCGCCATTAATGGTTGGAGCATCGTTTCCGATAAAAGCAGGTATAGGGGCATCAAGCAGCAGGCCTTTGGTATTTTTGATGTAGTAATCTACATTGAAGGTAAGCTGATTGTTGTAAAATGCGCTTTCTAAACCGAAACTAGTTTGCTCGGAAGTTTCCCACTCCAAATTAGGATTGGCAATCTGTCCCGGATATGCACCTGTTACTTGTGATGGATCTAATCCAAAACCATATCCGGAATGCGTAACGATTGTAGGAGTGTAGGTAAACTGACCGATATTGTCACTGCCGTTTTGTCCCCAGCCGGCTCTAAGCTTTAACATGTTGACCGTTTCATAATCAGACATAAACTCCTCATCTGAGATCATCCAGCCAACTGAAAATGCTGGAAAGTAACCCCAGCGGTTATCCGGGCCGAATTTAGAAGAACCATCTACACGAAATACCCCTTCAACCATATAGCGATTATCATAATCATAATTCAGACGGGTAAAGTAGGAGACCAGGGATTCGATTCCCATACCGCCAAAGTTAGTCTGATCATCTTCCTCAGTTCCAGTTGACAAAAAGGCGTGATCAAAGTCTTCCATAGTCAGGTTGTATGCACTGCCACCTAAATAATCATTTTCATTTCTCAGTGCTTCAAAGCCACCGAGAATGCTGTAGTTGTGACTACCAGTTTCCTGACGGAACGTAGCTACATGATTGGTTTGCCAGGTGCGTACTGTGCTTTCTTCCTGGAAGGCACTGCTGGTGGTATTACTGACATTGCCGCCAAGATCATACACCGGTTCGAATGATCGTACATTTGTAAGACCCATATCGAGATCAAAAGTGGAGCGAAAACTGAGATTTTCTGTAATTTCGATATCGCCGTAAATTCCACCGACAAACCGGTCCTGCCGGTCTCTTGCATTAATAATTTCAATTCCGGCAACCGGGTTTACCACTTCCTGAGATGCGTAGGGAGATTCTGCGAAATCGCCGTCTTCATCCTTTACCGGTGTGACAGGGTCAATATTCACAGCCCTGGCTAAAACACTCTGGAACTCCTCATTTGGATCTATACCTCGCGTTAGGTTGTAAGTATAAGAGAGACGGTTTCCAAATGAGAACCGACCGCGGTCATGGTCTGAATTAAATCTGGCGGTAATTCTTTCATAATTTGATTTGCCTTCGGCTACAATACCATCCTGATATCGGTAGGAGAGAGAGGTCATATAGGTTGAGTTTTCTGAACCACCGGAAAACTGAAGGCTATGGTTAGTTACAGGGGCATTATTAAAAAATACCTCTTCCTGCCAGTCGGTTCCTGACCCAACTTCATCAATACGGTCGTCGATATCCGGAAATGGAATATTTCTGCCGTCATTAGCATAGCTTTCGTTCATGATTTTCATATAATCAGGCGCATCAAGTAAATCTACATGTCGCCAGGGATTTTGAAAACCAAATGAGCCTTCATAGGATATTTGAGTAGGTCCCGGAGCGCCCTCTTTCGTTGATATCATCACTACTCCGTTTGCGCCACGTGCTCCGTAAATGGCAGTTGCTGAAGCGTCTTTTAGGACCTCCATAGATTCTATATCACCCGGGCTCAGAAAATCTATTCCTGAAACCGGCATGCCGTCTACCATATAGAGAGGTTCGGCATCTCCGGTAGTTCCAATACCCCTGATGCGCACTGTGGCTCCTGAGCCCGGTTGACCGGAATTCTGCATAACGGTAACACCGGCTGTCTGGCCCTGCAAGGCCTCTTCAGCCCTCAGTGCTCCCGTTCGCTGTATTTCGTCAGATTCTACACGGGATATAGCGCCGGTTGCAAGGCTTCTTTGCTGCAAACCATAGCCAATGACAAGTACTTCATCTCCGACTATAGTATCCGGGCTTAGCCTGACTTCGATAGTTTCACGTCCATCTACGTCGACTTCCTTAGTGTCATATCCCATGTACCGGAACACAAGGGTGCCTTCCAGATCGGTAATCTGTATTGAGAATTCGCCGTCGATATTTGTTGATGTACCAAGTTCGGTGTCTTGTACCATTATATTGACACCTACAAGTGGTTCTTCAGTCTCATCATCGAGAACGGTTCCTGTAACCGTTTGTGCCGATAATGCGGGAGTGAATCCGAGCAGACTGATCAAAAAGAGTATTAGTGGAATTGCGTAGTTAATGTTTTTCATATCCAACCTTTCATGACTATTTAATTCGGATTTAGATCAAGGGTGAGAAATAGTGTGGATTTTGATCCCATGCTGAGAGGCTAAACTGTCAGAAAAGCCCTTTTCAAAATGAGTTTTAATGTAAAGTTACTATGTGCAATAATAATGAAAAAAATTTCTATAAAAAAATATTTTTTTGCACAAACACACATGCTCTGAAAGTAGTGATTACTTGCTGAAAGGCGGCTCTGACAGCTAATTAGATACCATGTTTTTGATTCAATTTACTGTATCTTTGATTCTGTCAGCATTTAAGAGCGAATAGGTATTTTGAATAATACATAGTAGCAGAAATTACTAAATAGTTGATGAGCAATATTTATGCATATATCACACAAGAACAGGTAATTGTGACAATTAACAGATCATCCAAAAAAGCGAATTCAGGTTTTCTGTTTGGCTCTTATGGTATTTTAGAATGATCCGGTCAATATTAGAGGCGAGTAGCATAGTGATTTGCATAGAATCTACTAAAATTTGCATATGCAATTTAATTCATCCTGCCAAATAGTGTCTGTAAGAAAACGCCAAGATCGAAGCTCGTGAAGTCCCGAATGCATTCGGGACGAGCGGAAAGAAGATATTGGCGTTTTCTTAGAGGTACTAATCAATCAGAATTCTTCTTTACTCTTGAAGGGGATATGCAAAATTATGTTAATTCGCGGATATCTGCTCTTGATGAGACGTTTTGTGGTTACAGATGAAATCCCGATAGAAATATCCACTGTCTTTGATAAATCTTTGCTGGCTGTCAAAATCCACGTGAATGATACCAAATCGTTTCGAATAGCCTTGCGCCCACTCAAAATTGTCAAGCAAAGACCAGACATGATAAGCGCGCAGATCAACTCCTTTTCCCAGCGCTTCTTCACAAGCTCTCAGATGACTTTCCAGATATTCGATTCTTCTTTCGTCATACACTCTGCCATTTTGAACCGGATAGTCGTAGGCACATCCATTCTCAGTGATATAAATTGGAAGTTTGTAACGATTATAAGCCCATTGGATTAGAGTCGACAAACCTTTTGGATGAACAACCCAGTTCATATCAGTTAGCGGACCTTCCGGAGTTTCTATTCGGCATTTGAGGTATGCAGATGGATCATATGAAACTAAATACCGCGAGTAGTAATTAAACCCCATTAAATCATTAGGCGTACTGATCACCCTCAACTCTTCATCTGTAAAAGATTTTTCGGTTATATCAAAAGCTTTTTCGGCGGCTGGGGTTAAACGCCCTTTTTCCCAGGGTTCGCTAAATATCATGTTATGATAATCGAAATACAGCTCAGCTGCCCTGTGGTCTTCTTCTGAATCTGTTTTAGGTTGAAAATCCTCAAAATTGCAGCAATGTCCGGCTTTTATACATGGGTATATTGACTTAATAGTCTGCATAGCTTTACCGTGCGTTAACAGAATGTTTTTATAAACTTCAGCCGCGAATTCAGGGTCTTTATACCCTGGTGCGTGTACACCGGTAACATGACCCAGATGCATGAATACCCAGGGCTCGTTTAGAGTAAACAGGTATGAGATACGATCGCCAAGTGTTTTTAGAACCGTTTCGGTATACTCTGCAAATGCCTGGCTGATCTCGGGGGAAGCCCATCCTCCTTTATCCTGAAGGGCCTGAGGTAAATCCCAATGATACAATGTGGGAAATGGAGTAATACCAGATTCCAGCAACCCGTCAATCAGCTTATCATAAAACCCGAGACCCTTCTTGTTAACAGAACCGGTTCCTTCCGGAATAATACGTGGCCACGAAATAGAAAACCGGTAACTTTGTAGCCCGAGCTCTTGCATAAGTTGTATGTCATCTTGCCAGCGACGATAGTGATCACATGCAATCTGCCCGTTGCTTCCATTTACCACAGCGTTTTTTTGCTTGCAAAACCTCGACCAAATGCTTTCACCGGCACCCGTGTCTTCATAGTTGCCCTCAATTTGATAGCTGGATGTAGATGCTCCGAAAAGAAAATAATCAGGGAAACTGGTATTCTTCATATTTTTAAAAGTAAATAAAGTTGTTATATACCGGGCTTCAACAGATTAGTAAGTTATTCACTTTGGTCTGAAAAGCCTTTTAAAATCTGGTAGAGGTTCAACAAATTCAATGAGGTGGATTTTATAACTGTAAAGTTTGTTAGTGTGTTAATATAAAAATGCCTGATATTTGTCAGAAATTTTACTTCACGACAAGGATATTACCTTTATTATATTCTGGGGTATTCTTTCACATAGCATTAAGATGTTGGCATTTTCTTTTAGCAATTTGATTTTTTTACAGACACTAAATAGACAGTAAATATAATACCGGAACTTATTATACTATCAACCCTATTTAATATGAGATCAGCTAAACACAACTGCCTGGGTGATAGAATTACATTTCTATGAAAAATCCTTTAGAGCATAAACTCTCATTAAAAGAGAAAATCGCTTATGGCCTCGGAGACGGCGGTTGTGCCATGTACTGGCGTATTCTTACCATGTATATGGTCTACTTTTATACGGATGTTCTCGGTATAACGGCAGCGGCTGCAGGCACGGTAATATTGGTTACGCGTATCTGGGATACAGCCAACGACCCCATCATGGGTATTATCGCCGACCGCACTAACAGCCGCTACGGCAAATTCCGGCCTTATATACTTTACGGTTCGATCCCGCTGGCTGCAATGGGGGTGCTGACTTTTACCGCTCCTGATCTCGGATATACTGGTAAAATCATATGGGCATTTTCTACCTATACAATTATGATGATGGTATATACCGTGGTAAATGTGCCATATGGAGCTTTGCTTGGCGTGATGAGCCCTAATCCACGGGAACGCACCATTCTTGGTTCATATCGATTTGTTGCGGCATTTGCAGGTGGCATACTGGTGGTAAGTTTGGCCGAGCCTTTGGTAGCTTACTTTCAGAGCTTAGAATTGGGGCCGGGAACCGAATCATTTGGCTGGCAAATGACTCTGTTGTTTTTTGGTATTCTGGCTGTAGTCTTTTTGTTATACAATTTTTATAACACCAGAGAACGGATTGAGCCGCCAAAACACCATAATAAGTTAAAAGATGATTTACGGGACTTAATCAATAACAAACCCTGGCTTTTGTTGCTTGGCGCTGGAGTTACCGTATTGATATTCAATTCAATACGTGATGGCACCATCGTGTTTTACTTCCGTTATTTTGTAGATACCAACGGCGCTGAATTAGATTTTCTGTTTTTTAATATTACCTATCCGCTGAGTTCCCTCTTTATGGTCTTAGGACAGGCAGCAAATCTGATTGGTGTGGCATTTTCATCAATTGTGGCACTGAAACTCGGGCGAAAATACACCTTTATAGGATGCATGGCAGTTGCCACTATGTTCAGTTTTCTGTTTTACTTTCTCAGTGATTCCGATATCGTGTTGATGTTTGTATATCAGATTATCATCAGCTTTTGTGCCGGAATGGTACTCCCTATACTGCTTTCCATGTATGGGGATGCAGCGGATTATAACGAGTGGATAAATGGAAGGAGGGCTACCGGCTTGGTTTTCTCAACTTATTCCACCTCTCAAAAGTTTGGATTTGCCTTTGGTTCTGCATCTATCGGATATATGCTGGCATGGTTCGGATATGAAGCAGGAGTGGAGCAAACTGAAGATACTTTGATGGGAATACAGGCAATGATGAGTTTTATTCCGGCTATCGGAGCTATTTTAGCCGGCTTATTCATGTTATTTTACAGACTCGATGATGAGAGAATGAAAACAGTGACTTCCAAACTTGAAGCTAAACGAAATAATAAACCTAAAGACATCAGATGAGCAGTCTAAATCTTTAAAAATGATTTCCATAGTCTTTGGAAATCCAAACCACTACATAATCAATTTTGTAGAGGTGATATAATCGGTGACAGCCATCGACTTCACAAAAAGCATCATCGTGAAACCGAGTTTTTTATACCAATTTAACACCCCTCCCTAAAAAGTTCTAAACCGTAACCTTAACTTCTTCGGGGACAGTGGATCCTCTCGCTTTTAATTGAACCGGCAGCATGCTTAGTTTGCCATGCTGAGTAGCCTGATGCGTTACTATATTTTGAAGTTCATTAATGCTATAAAGGCCGAGTTGCTTAAAATCAGTTTTAATTGAACTGATATTCGGATGGGTTTGAAAGCACTTAGGCAGGTCGTCGTAACCGATTATTGCTAAATCATCAGGTATTCTGTACCCCAGAATTTTCGCGGTATCTGATACTGCGGTTGCCATTAAATCATTACTGACAAAGAGGCCTTCGACATCAATATTGGAGGCATCAAGTTTTTTGAAGGCTTCAACTCCGGAATTGTATTCAAAATCACCTTCATCTTCCCAAATCAGCTCAAGTTGGCTGCTTTGCATTATGTAGTCACGAAATCCATTATACCGGAATCGACTTTCGGCTTTCTTTCCAGGACCTTTAAGGATACCGAGTTTGCGCAATCCGAGAGATTCAAAGTGATTAGCTGCCTGAAATCCACCGCTGTAACCGTCAAAAGTGATAGTCGTTAAAATGGGTTTATCAATCAAAGCATTTGAAACGATCGGAAAGTCGGAAGGTATCGTTTTTAAAATGGAAATGTAGTCTTCATGATCCAGTTCAGGCAAAAATAATATGATACCGTCATAATATTTCTCATTGATAACATTTTGAATAAATGAGGAAACTGTTTTCTTGGGATTGTGCACATTAAGCAGAGATATCCGCGGGCCTTCGTCTTTTACTGCCTGTATAAAGCCATAAAAAAATGAAGCGTAAAACTGACCTTCATGAAAATCAGTTATGAGTGCGATATTCTTTAAACTTTTTCTTTGATCCGCAGCTAATTGATCAAATACTTTATAATTCAGTTTTTTTGCCGCGTTGAAGATTTCATTCTTAGCATTACTGCTAATCCGGCTGGAGTTATTTAATACTCTTGATACTGTTGAAATAGAGTATCCTGTATAATCAGCAATATCCTTAAGTGTGGTTTTCATGACAATTGTATTCCTACCAATTATTGTATTTCTATTCTTGATACCTGAATGGAATCAACAGCTTCTGATAAAATATCTATTAATGCAACAAAAACCAAATTATTATGCAAAAAATTGCACAATATAGCTAATAAGTGAATCTTATTTTACCCATGCGCGTGCTTATGTATTTTAAAAAACACCATAACCGTTCAATATAATTGGTAACTTATAAGACTAAGATTTACCAGCTGTTACGTTATTAATGTACCACATGCTTTAGCCATGCGTTTTGTTCAAAATAATTTAGTTTAATCAATTGTATAAAATATGGAGCCTTTCCGGTTATTTTTATGGCCAAACCTTTTATAATATTATTCGTTTTCTTATTTCTTGCTCCGTTATTCATACATGCAGATGCCCAATCAAGAGGGCCATCAGAAGAAGAGGAACGATCTACCTCTTCCAGTATCACCAAGCCCTCCGGCGAGCTGGAAACAACTTCAGCCTCTGACATCAAACCGATGAATCGGGGCAGCAGTACTTTTAATGAAGCCTGGGTTTATCATATTTATCTGGATGATGGCACCCAGCTCTATCTTTCCTATATGTTGGCTAATTTTGGAACTTTTATGTCGCCGGTTGGTGGGGGGCGGCTATCGGTAATTAATTTTGATGGTGAGTACTATCAGGTAGCTCGTCAGTACGATATAGATCAAATGAAATATAGTGAACAGGATTATAAGCTGAGATTGCATCCGGAGAGAGAGATATGGTTTGAAGGGAAATTACCCGAAAATCACCGCGTAAGATATAAAACTGAAAAAGATGGGGTAGCTTATGATATTGATCTAACATTTGACGAAATACATGCGGGCTACCGCTGGGGCGATGGTTTTTTTGAAGCAGACGGGGAAGAAATCGGAATTCAGATGCACATTCCACAAGCCAAAGTGAGCGGGAAAGTTAAAATAAACGATGAGTCGAAACAGGTTACCGGCACGGCATACATGGATCATACCTATCAGTCCACTATTACGCCAAGGGTTTTGAGTTCCGGTTACCGGTACATTAACCATGACACAGAAAACTGGCAGATCGGCTACTTTCTGCTTCCAAAAGAAACCCGGGAGCACACAGATATCGTAGGATATAGCTTAAAAAAGCAGCCGGACGGAGTAAAATTAAAAAAACCGAGCACAATACGGCTTAGTGATAATACAGACTTTAAAGGTGGCAGAGTTCCTGAAAATCTTAGTGTAGATTTCAATCCTTCGGGAAGTTCCAGTGTGACCGTAAAGGAAGGATTTGAGCGATTATCTTTTTTATCAGAGGTTAGCGGTTTGCGCAAACGTATAGCGCGTAGATATTTGGGTGGAGAAATTATCGAGTATCGTGGAGTGGGGCAGTTGGATGACGGAAACCGCGCTTACCTCAATTACTTTCAGGTGGAGTAACATAATATTTGGCTGATATATATAAGGATTATTCCTTTTTTTCGTTTCCAGCACTCTACTTTTTAAACAAATGATTAAACTGCCGGTCCGGGCATGCATTACCTATTACATATTTTCAAACCAATACTTGAATTCTGCTACAGGCGACCGATTATAGCCATCACACTTACTCTTCTGGTTGCTGTTTTCTCAGGATGGCATGCTTTGAAACTGGATATAGATACCGATCTGGCAAATCTGCTTCCGGATGATCATGAACGGGTTAAAGCACTGGAGCAGCTACAGGAAACGGTCGGCGGAGAAACTCCCGTACAGGTAGCTATTAATTCACCAAGTTTTGAAGCCAATAAAGAGTTCGCTGAATACATTATTCCAAAAATGATGGATTTGTATGATGAGAGAACTGAGGCGCCTTTTTTTGACACCTATGAATTCACAAGAGAAACCGAGGTTTTAAAAGATAATGCCCTTTATCTTGCAAGTAATCAAGAGTTGTATGACATCATTTATTATCTGGAAGATGAAATTGAGCGGGCGAGATTAGAGGCAAATCCGTTTTATGTTGATTTTGAAGATGATTTCGATGATGATACCGAAGACAATCTCGAAGATTTCCGGAGTAGCTATGATGAAATGATTCCTACGGAGTACCCGGTTAACAGCGACAGCACAGCAATGCTGCTGGAATTTTTCCCAACCGGCTCCCGCTCCGACCTCACTTTTGTTGAAGATGTATTTAATGCCAGCGACCGGGTTATTGCTGAGGCAAACCCCCACGAATTTCATCCGGAAATGAAGGTGGAAGCCGGAGGCCGCTTAAAAAGGCACAAGCAGGAAATTGATTTCATTATTTCCGATGTGCAAAACAGTATGATCTCAGGGATGGGTAGTGTCATTCTTTTGGTGATGTTTTATTTCTTTTTTAAAACCTGGCTTAGTTACCGGCGAGGCAATCTTCACAACCGCCAATATCCGTTCTGGAGCCACACGCTCAGGATTCCCATCCCGCCATTGGTGATTGTAATTCCCCTTTTGATCAGCCTCTCGTTCACCTTCGGACTTACCTATTTTTTCCTGGGTACCTTGAACACCATGACCTCGGTACTCTTTGTGATACTTTTCGGATTGAGCATTGATTACGGTGTGCATTTCTATGCCCGATACATTGAACGCCGCGCTGAGGAAGAGTCGATTTATGATGCTATTTTCAATACTTACTATACCACCGGAAGAGCCATTCTGACAAGCGCGCTCACTACTGCCGTTGCATTATTCGTCTTGATTGCCGCCGACTTCAGAGGCTTTTCGGAATTCGGGGCTATTTCCGGGACCGGTATTGTTTTGGGATGCCTGGCAATGTTATTGCTCCTACCCGGTATGCTCGTGATTTTCGAACGATACAAACTATTGCTGATTAATCCTGAATCAGCAGACCAAAAAGCTGCAAAAAAAGCGGATGCGCCGGCTGCGACCCCGGAATTTCGCTTCCCCCTTGCTAAAACGATACTGGCGGCAGGGATTGGAATTGTGGCTTTTGTACTGTTTCAAACCGATAAGCTTGAGTATGAATACGATTTCGGTACTCTTGAGCCCGAGTTTGAAGAATATCGCGAATTCCGGGATATGATGCGTGATGCTGAAGAATCATCCGGACGCAATCCGGCCTATATTCTGGCTGATTCTGATGAAGAAGTGTTTGCGCTTCTGGATAAAATACGGGAGATGAAAAGAGAAAATCCGGATTCCAAAATCCTTGAAGTAGAAGCGTTACAGGAAAGATTCCCGCCTTCTCAGGAAGATGAAGAATACAAGCTTGATCTCATTGCAGAAGTGCGCGAATTGCTGCAGGATGATTATCTTAAGGATGAAGAGAGTGAGGATTTGGATATTTTGCGCAGGGCATCCCAAACTACCGAGCCGCTTCAGCTTGAAGAAGTGCCCGACTTTCTTAAAAACCGTTTTTTGACCCGTGATGGCGAAATCGGCCGTTTTGTGATGATTTACCCTAATGTAGGCCTTTCTGACGGACGTAAATCTATTGGGTTCAAAAATGAAATCGGTAATCTCAAAATTGATGATAAAGAGTTTCAAGCTGCAAGCACATCGCTGATTGCCGCCGAAATGCTGGAGTTACTGCAAACCGAATCACCCTATATGGTCACTGCCACATTTGTGATGGTTTTTATACTTGTCCTTATTGCGTTCGGATCAATTAAGTGGACGTTAATCGCCCTTATACCGCTTATCCTCGGTTTTGTATCTACATTTGCGGTGATGATTTTATTCGGGATGAAGCTGAATTTCTACAATATGGTAGTGCTGCCGGCAATCCTGGGGATTGGTAATGATAACGGCGTGCATATAGCCAGCCGATACCGTGAAGAAGGGAAGGGAAGTTTGAGGAAGGTATTATCCAGTACCGGTCAACATATTACGGTCGGTTCATTTACAACCATGCTCGGTTTTGCCGGTCTTTTGCTAACCACGCATCCCGGATTACAATCGATCGGTTTACTTGCGGTAATCGGTATAGGATTAACACTGCTTGCCGGACTTGTTTTCTCACCGGCCATTCTGCAGATATTGGAAGATCGCGGCTGGGTCGGAGATGAAAAGACCAGCAAAAAGTAAAAACGCAGCCAGGATCCGCAGAGCTACAAACCTGAATTCGATTGTTTTTTAAGTACTCATGATTTTTGTAAGCAATTGTTAAGATTTTATTTATTGCACTTGTCCCTAACCGCAGGTCAGTAATTTTTTTCGCACCAACAGGAAGTTTCACCACCACGAACACAACGGAGACACCACGGACACAAAGAAAGAATCATTTTTAATAAAACGTAGTGCCCGTTAGCCTGTCCCGAATGTTCGGGACGCCTTCTTTGTGCCCGTTGTGGTTAGATAAACAGGAAGTTTCACCAAAGCGATCACAACTGAGACATTCCGACATAAACCGGGATAGCCTTAATTTATACGCAGATATTGGAAGATGTACTATAAATACTGATGATTTAGAATCGAACTCAGGTTATAAAGAAAACCGGTAAATGTTTTATCTTTAGAAATCGCCTGCAGAGTTTTTAAACAGTCTTCTACTTATTGATAGTAAAACAACCCGCCATAGTATTAAAAACAGTCGATTTCCGGGAATCGAGCTGCATTGCAACTCTGCTTACCCGGGATTACGGTAAAATTGCGGTTATGGTTCGGGGCCTGCGCAAAAAAGGCAGCAGACACTCCGGATTGTTTCAACAGGGCAGCATGCTTGAAGCGGTTTATTATGATAAGGACAGCCGGTCGGTTCAAAACCTGAAAGAAGCAACTTTGCAGCAGGCGACGTATCATATCCAGGAAAATCTGGAGAAAATGGCGCTTGCAACTATAACTATAGAGATAGTGGAGCAGCTCGCTCAGGATAGGGAACCTGCTGAATCATTATTTGAATTTCTTTCAAAATTGCTCAAATGGCTTCATCAGACGGATCATAATCCGGCACATTTATTCCCCTATGTGCAACTGCGCCTGGCTGAAATCATGGGGATTGGCTTGCAATTTTCTGAAAAGCAAATCCCGCAAAATGGTTATTCATCATATTTATGTGTAGAAGAAGGTGAAATCCGTTTAGAATCAGATAACAGTTTGAGTTTAAAATTAAAGCCAAATCAAACGTTGTATATAAACCTGGTGTTACAAAACAAGCAAAAGGAACTGCTGCAACGGTCGTTTCCCTGCGATGAAATTCGTACCTTGATTCACCACCTTGATGTTTATCTGAAACATCACCTCGAAGGTTTGCGCGATCGCAAGTCAGACCACATTTTTAATCAAATACTATAACTTTTCTCCCTATGCAATTCCATCAAAGGCTTTTTACCGGTGTACTTTTATTGTTGATAGGTATACTCATCGGAGCTCTTCTTATGATACTCAGAGGAGATTTTGAACAGGATGACAGTGCTGAGGTACAGGTAACGGAAGTTAAACGGAGTGTCGGGCAAGATCGCTCGACCGAAGCGGACTCAGGGTGGGATGGCCCCCAGGGTGATTTTCAAAATGTGGCGAGAGATGTGACTCCTTCGGTGGTGTATATTGAATCGTCGGTTTCGGTTAACGATAGTAGAATGCCCGATGACGAACATCACGATTTTGAAGATGACGGATTCTGGGATAACTTCCTTGATCGCCGCGCTCAGAGCATCGGTTCGGGTGTGATATTAAGTGAGGAGGGATATATACTTACGAACAACCATGTAGTAGGAGAGAGCAGGAGTGGAATACGGGTTAACCTGGCTGATAAAAGATATTACGAAGCAAGAGTAGTAGGCCGTGATCCCTCGACCGATTTAGCAGTGCTTAAAATTGATGCAGACGATCTTACTCCGGCGGTTCTCGGTGATTCTGACGAAGTGCGGGTTGGAGATTGGGTTGTCGCGATCGGAAATCCGTTTCAGCTGAAATCTACGGTTACGGCCGGAATTGTCAGCGCACTCGGCCGGGATGTAGATATCATTCGTGATCAGATGCCAATCGAGAATTTTATCCAAACCGACGCTGCAATTAACCAGGGCAACAGTGGCGGAGCGCTTGTTAATAATTACGGCGAGTTGATAGGTATCAACACAGCGATTGCCACCGAAAGCGGCGCCTATCAGGGATACGGCTTCGCTGTTCCCGTTAATATGGCTTTTAAAATTGCAAGAGATATTATCGAATACGGGGAGTTCAGGCGTGGCATGCTCGGAGTCGAAATTGCCCCGATGTCGCAAAGCCGTGCAGAAGAACTTGGTCTAGAGCGTATCGAAGGAGTTGAAATTGTAGATATTGCCTCCGGTGGCGGCGCTGATGAATCCGGTATTGTAGAAAATGATGTCATATTGAAAGTGGATGGACATGAAGTTAACGAGCCTAACCAGCTGCAGGCTCGTATCGCTGTTCTTAATCCGCAGGATGAAG
Source organism: uncultured Chitinophagales bacterium (assembly GCA_964505385.1). Classification (GTDB taxonomy): domain Bacteria; phylum Bacteroidota; class Rhodothermia; order Balneolales; family Natronogracilivirgulaceae; genus SLJN01. Next base: position 19,367 of record CAZDIA010000018.1, on the reverse strand, counting down.
TTGAAGTGGTTTTAATACGGGATAATGAAGAAATGACCAAAACTATTTCGCTTACCGACAGATCGGATGAAGCGATAGCAAGCTGGCAGGACCAGCAACCTTCTTTTGAACAGGAGATGTTCATGGAGCCTCACGAAGATGATCTTAGGATCAGAGATTTTGAGATCGGTCTTGAAGTAGCCGAACTGGAATATGATGATGAAACCGAGTTGGTTATACTTCGAGTGATCCCGGGATCACCGGCTTATCAGACAGACCTTCAAACCGAACAGGTCATTCTCGAAGTTGACGATGAACCTGTTTCAAATCTTACCGAGCTGAAAGAAGCGCTGGCACTTGGCATGTCTTCGGATGGAGATGTTTCGATGTTGGTTAAAGACAGAGATGGAGAAGAAGTTCGGATCGATGTACCCATTCAAACGAAGCAATAACTGTGATTCAATTTAATTTCAAATCATCCTTAATTCTTCTTATTTCACTCTTTTTCATGGTTGCCATGATACATGGGTGTGGACCGGCGGAAGAAATCATAGAAGAAGATCCTGAGCCGGAAACAGATGAAGTGGAAGAACCGGAAGAAGCCGAAATCGAGGAAGAAGTAGATCCTTACGCACAACCGGAATGGTATTCTGATATCCGGCCATATAAATCAGAAGAGGGGTATTTGAATGCGGCCGGTTCGGCCGTTTCAAGGGATTCCTCCAGAGCTGTCAGACAGGCAACTGAAATTTCTGAGAATCGGCTGGTAAACGGTGCGGTTATATTAATAGATCACCTAAGGGAAAAAGCGGCTGAAACGGCCGGCAGAGAGGTGGACACCTATGCGATTATCGAGATGCGATATCAGCTGGAGGCGGACGAACTTGCCACAATTGCGAATATTCAGGAGCAAGAAGTAACCTATCAGGAAGAGTTTGAGCACTATCAGGCCTATGTTGTCCACCATATTTACATTGATGATCTGACTTCCTTCCTGTCGGATAAATTTCGAGAAAAGGAATCAATTGCCTGGATAGCAAATGATTATGACATCCGGGAGTGGATTGAGGAAATTCTCGGCGAGGAAATTGTTCCCGATGATGAAGCAGAGGCTGACGAAGATTAATTCACGAATTCTGAGGTTTGATTTTCGCCTTTGATTGCCGTAAGGCACCAAGGGAGACAGAGGCTTAATAAAACACCAAGTCCTCCCGGATAGCAGTCTTTGGGCATGAGCCAGAAGCACTTGATGCATCAATGTCTTTGCGTATGCTCCAAAAACTCTATCTCAAATCCCGGTAGCGTTTTTCTCCGCGGATGAAATAGCGCCAAACAATAGACAAATTCAAGCCCTCTTTCCATTTTGAAGGATTTGATTTTTCCATCTTGACTTTTCGTGTAGTGTAGAGGCCCGGCAATAAGCGATAAAATGCAAAATGAGCGTGGAGTATAGCGGCAGCTTGAGAGGGGTTTAACTTTACGATCGCATACAGTGCAGCTACACCATCAAGAACCATTCGGATTAATACCCTTGAAGCGAGCGTTCCCGCAGGCTGATTTTTTACCAGCATGGAAAGGTTGTTGCGATAGTTATAATACCATTTCCGGTAGGAGCCCGAGCTAAGAGATCCGCCCCCGAGGTGATACACTTCTGATTCGGGAATGTACCTGATATCATAATCCTGATTGCGCAAATTCCAGCACAGGTCTATTTCCTCCATGTGAAATTCAAAACGCTCATCAAATCCGCCGGATTCATCAAACAGAGATTTACGTACTGCCAATGCAGATCCGCTTGCCCAATGAATAGTTTCAGGTTGATCATATTGGCCCTCATCCGGTTCTATTGTGTCAAAAATCCGGCCACGACAAAACGGATATGCATAAAAATCCAGAAAGCCGCCGGCAGCACCGGCATATTCAAAATATTCCGGATACCTTAAATCTTTAATCTTTGGTTGTGCAGCCGCAGTATCGGGGTTATCATCGAAGTGAGCGAGTATAGGTGTCAGCCAGTTAGGGGTAACACGAACATCATTATTCAGAAAAAGCAATAGATCACCGTTAGCTTTTAAAGCAGCCCGGTTATTGCCTCCACAATAACCGTAATTATCATCAAGTTTAATATGGAAGCAGTCGGGATAGTCCTCAGCAAGCCACTCTTCCGTTCCGTCGGTGGAGTTGTTATCAGCAATCAGTATTTCCGACTGCTCGCTTTTGTATTTCCATACATCAGGAAGAAATTTCTTCAAATGGTGTAATCCATTCCAGGTGACAATAATTATACTTATTCTTGTTGAACTCAAAATATTTCTGTAATTGGTTGTTTCTTAATTGACAACCACATCAGGTTGTATATAAATTCTTTTAAAAAGCAAAACCATGCGGAAAATAGGGCTAATTGCCGACACGCATAATTATTTTGATCCACAAATTGAAACATATTTTTCAGATTGTGATGAAATATGGCACGCCGGTGATTTCGGATCAATCGAAATAGTGGAAAAACTAAGAAATATTGCACCTCTGACCGGAGTGTACGGCAATATTGACGGTGAAGATATTCGCTCTGAATTTGGATTGCACGAACGATTTATCTGTGAAAACTTAGACATCTGGATGACTCATATCGGTGGACATCCCGGCAGGTATGCTTTGCCAATCCGAAAGGATCTGGAAGAAAGACCGCCGGATATATTTATTTGCGGCCACTCACACATCCTAAAAATTGTTCGCGACCCCCTGAATCCGGAAATGCTTCACATGAACCCCGGAGCAGCGGGAAGGCATGGTTTTCATGAATGGAGAACACTTGTACGGTTTGAGTTGGATTCAGGAAACATTCGTCATGTTGAGGTGATCCATTTGGGTCATCGAACAGATTAAGATGAATCCGGGAGTATTTTTCATTTGGCAATGGGCCATCCGCCATAAAACCATTCCGGCAAACCGCCTTCCAATCGGGAAAAACGGAAAGGAGTATGCCTCAGTTTTTTAATCAACAGCTCCGGCAATGGGCAGAACGCATGACGCCCGTATACGATCACAGTTCCTTCCTTATCTGTTGCAATTTTTTCAGATGATATACTCTCTACTACTTCAGCCGGCATAGATTTAGCACCAGGGATATGTCCGTATTCAAACTCCTCTTCCGGACGCACATCCAAAATCGTTGTGGAATCATGCCGGATGATTTTCCACGCTTCTTCGGGATGTATCGTTGGGATTTTAGTACCTTCACGATCCGTGTAAACACGTTGGTTAAGTTCCGGTGATTTTAGCCTTGCTGCATTCTGGGTAGCTACCAGCAGATCAATAATCGCTTCGTTGCTAAGCCGGTAAATGACTTTATTTTTCTCCTTTCGGTTTATAACCAACCCGTTTTTCAGCATGGATTGCAAATGTTGAGATACATTGGCAAAGCTGATATCTGTTTTTTGGGTAAGTTGATCTACGCTGTGCTCGCATTGCACTAATAACCAAAGAATTTTAATCCTGTTAGGATTACCCATTGCTCTGGAAACGGCAGCTATATGTTCTTCGGCTATCATTGCTTACAGAATTCAAGAAATTGGTTGATCTGATATCATTAAACAAAAACCCGGTAAAATGGTTCCGAATAATCGATAACATTAAGCTATAGCAATGTAACAACAGGAGGCTGCTTAAAAACTGATGAATCTCATATTAAAGTATGACTTACATCATGGTATTGCATGAAAGCATGTGCTAAAATTAAGTTGTCATAATCTTTTGCAGACCAACCGGACAAGAAAGATGATTCATCAACCGATTTCCAATTTAAAATTAGATATCTGGCCGGACTATTTCTCGGATGAGGAGCAAAAATATATATATCAAAACTCCGAGGAACTTCAGATTCCGGACAAAACTATAGTTCATCCGCAGGGAAAACCTGTTGATTCTATTTATATGCTAATTGAGGGTAGGTTGGAATTACGAGATCCGTCAGAGCAAATCAGCGATAGCATTGAATATATCGATCCGGGATCAGTAATTGGTATCATTAGCTACTTGAAAAACCAGTCTGTAGTGCAACAGATCAAGACAGTTGGAAAATCACGCCTATTGAAAATCGACCCTGAATTTTTGTTAGAACTATGGATTGTTTCTAACAAAAGACGCCTGCAACTAATCCGGTTTCTTGTTGAAAGATATTCAGAAATAATTAATTCCGAAGAGGAGCTCAAAAAACAAAGTTCATTGGAAATGTTGAAGTTTGCTGAGTGGCTTGATCAGCTCCATGATAAGGTGGTGGCAAGTGAAAATTTTAAGGTATCTATCTCTTTGAATGACCTTGAAGTAGCTACAGGACTGAAAAAACAGGAAATTCTGCAAGGATTGGGTGATTTGATCAAAGATAACCAGGTGTGGATGAAGTAACATAACGCGTTGGCGTACAAGTTCAAAAAGGCTGGTGGTTAAAAGGTTAAAGTATGCTGATGCAACTTAGTTTTATTAAACATGATAAAAATCATGTTTTCTTATGATCGATCTCATATCAAATGTTCTATATGCGATGTAAGTTATCGCCTGTTTTGATAACCATCTCAATTTGTGATCGCTTATGGAAGCATTAGAACTGGCTCGCTGGCAATTTGGTATTACAACCGTCTACCACTTTATATTCGTACCGTTAACGCTTGGATTGTCAGTACTTGTAGCCATTTTACAAACATTTTACTATCGCACCGGCGATATTCAATATAAAAGGCTCACAAAGTATTTTGGAAAGCTCTTTGTCATAATATTTACTCTTGGCCTTGTGACAGGCATTGTGCAGGAGTTTCAATTCGGGATGAACTGGTCAGAATATTCCCGGTTTGTTGGGGATATTTTCGGAATTCCTCTCGCGATTGAAGCACTGATGGCATTTTTCCTGGAATCAACTTTTTTGGGACTTTGGATATTCGGCTGGAAACGACTGCCAAAAGCGGTGCACCTGGCATGTATCTGGCTGGTGGCCATTGCCGCCAACCTTTCTGCAATATGGATATTAATGGCCAATTCCTGGATGCAGGTCCCGGTTGGTTATGAAATTGTGGGAGGCAGGGCAGAATTAGCTGATTTTGTCGCTATTTTGATGAATGAACGCCTGCTTGTCCAGATGCCGCATACTATACTCGCTGGATTTATCACCGGCGGCTTTTTCATGCTCGGTATCAGCGCCTGGATGATAATGCGTAAGCAGCAGACTGAAATCTTTTTAAAATCCGCAAAAATTGCACTTGTATTTACAGCGGTCGCAAGCTTGCTGACCGCAACCAGCGGTCATGATCAGGCCCAGGATACCGTTCAGTCCCAACCCATGAAAATGGCGGCAATGGAAGGGTTATGGGAGACGGAAGAACCTGCCAGTTTTTCCCTTTTTGCCTTGATTGATCAGGAAGAGGGGGAGAGCAGGAGGGAAGTTCGCCTCCCATTTATGCTTTCGGTCTTATCCCACAACAATCTGACAAGTGAGGTGCAAGGCATTAACGAGCTGCAGGCAGAAATGGAGGAGAAACACGGCCCAGGTGATTACGTGCCTCCTGTGGCTATTGTCTACTGGAGCTTCAGGGTTATGGTTGGCCTTGGTGTGCTGTTTATTATTGTTTCTTTTTGGGGCTTATGGCTTTGGTGGAGAGCAAAAATTGAACAGCACTCCTTCTTTCTGAAAAGTGCACTCACTATGCTGTTTCTGGCATTCATTGCCAATACAGCAGGATGGATAGTGACCGAAATGGGCCGGCAACCATGGGTAGTTCATGAATTATTACTTACAGAAGATGGAGTATCTCCAACGGTATTGGAAGGCTCGATCTGGATCACGATGTTAGGTTTCACCCTTGTATATGCGATACTCGCCGCTGCGGCAGCGTATCTGATATATTATTTCGGTAAACAGGGTGCTCCTGAAGAACAGGAAGGTGTAGAAACCAACCTTCATACATATTAAGCAGGAATAATTATGGATTTGCAGACATTTTGGTTTATTCTGATAGCCGTTTTATTTATCGGCTATTTCTTCCTTGAAGGTTTTGACTTCGGGGTTGGAATTTTGATGCCTTTTATAAGTAAAGATGAAATTGACCGTAGGATATCGATAAATACGATTGGCCCCTTCTGGGATGCAAATGAAGTTTGGCTGATCACAGCAGGTGGTGCCATGTTTGCTGCATTTCCCAATTGGTATGCCACTTTATTCAGCGGGTTCTACATACCTTTGTTTTTAATACTGCTTGCACTGATAGTGCGGGCGGTTGGTTTCGAGTTTCGAAGTAAAATGAAAGAATTGTGGTGGAGGAAGACAGCAGATCAGTTTATATTCTGGGGCAGTTTTCTACCCGCATTTTTATGGGGAGTCGCACTTACTAATATCGTAATGGGATTGCCCATTGGCAGCGACATGAATATGACCAGTACCTTATGGTCATTGTTATCTCCATATACACTGTTAGGAGGTCTGGTATCCGTGTTGATGTTTACACTGCATGGAGCAATTTTTCTCAGCCTTCGCACTACAGATGAAATGAATGAGCGTGTCAAAAATGTTGCCAAACGGATGTGGCTGCCGGCTGGTCTTGTTCTTTTGATTTTTGCACTGCTTGGCTATCAATATACCGTGCTTTTCGAGGGATTGGGCCTTGTGCCGGGTTCACTGCCCGTGCTTACAATAGCATGCTTCATTGCCGGTTACTTCCTAATGCAGATTGACAAATTCGGCTGGGCTTTTATCTCCACAGGGGCGACTATAATACTAGGAACTATTGTGGCATTCCAGGGATTGTATCCGAATGTGATGCCGTCGACGTTGTCTTCTGATTATCACTTAACAGTTTATAACGCCTCATCCAGTGATCTGACTCTCACTGTGATGTCGGTGGTAGCAATAATTTTTGTTCCCATAGTTTTAGCTTATCAAGCCTGGAGCTATTGGGTTTTTAGTCAAAGAATTACACGCGAGGCTATTCCTCGGGATTGAAAAATGCACACCTAAGCACACACTGCACATCCTGAATACAACACTCGCTGAAGGAGGGGATGGCTCCCCTTCTTCTCCTAATTTTTAAAAATTCATAAACATAACATATAAACTTCAGAACTTCTCTAAGCACACACACTGCACATCCTGAATACAACACTCGCTGAGGAAAGGGGTGAATCCCTTTCCTCTCCTAATTTAAAATCAAATTCACGGTCTTTTAAATACACAGAACTTTTCTAAGTATACACACTGCACACATCCTGAATACAACACTCGCTGAAGAAGCTTCTTCTCCTTAATGTCTATTTAAAAGTCACCATTTGTGAAGGCAAAGTAAAGAATATATCTGATTTAAATATTTTATGATTATATAAGCAGTGGGTTAAGTAATAAAAATTTATTCATTTAGAGCAGAAAAAAACTTTATCTTGTTGTAAAAAAATTTAATAAATTTTTACTTTTGTAAAATTTTATATATACATTGCTTCGTAGCTGGAGGGTCATCTCCATATATTTCAATTCCGGCCTGATTGCCAATAATATTGAACCATCATTCAGGATATGTTTCACAGAGTGTTACTTTCATTTGCCGTAATATTGATTTGTATGTCATGGTTTAGTGACAATACTGCATCAGGGCAATCCACGACCACCTTCAACTTCAATGGATCCCTTGGTTTGCATTACGACGCCTACCGGTTTTCCGAATCCAACCACCCTTCCTTTCGTCCGCGTTATCCGGATAACCTGGGGCGTATTTCTGCTAATGCCACCATATCGGCAGGCCGCCATTTCAGAATGCCCTTCTCACTGCATATCACTACCGGGCAAAATACCTATAATTTGCCATCAAAACCTGACGAAGGTTTCATTGACTACATCCAAAACCCACGAAATAACATCAGTATCAATCCTTCCTATCGGTGGATCAAAAGCTTCATCGGAACACAAACGCCGGTTTATTCAGACCTGACCACCGGAGATATCGCACTGTTTGGGGTGGGTGTGGAACTGGATCCCGGAGATTTTCTCTTTTCCGCGAGCTATGGCAAATCACAACTTGGCGTCGAGTTTGATCCGGCCAACAACATCGCCGGAGCTTACGAACAGCAGCTATTTACCAGCCGTGTAGGATACGGAAAACCGGATGGCACCAAATTTGTCCTGCATGTGGTAAAAGCAACCGACGACGAAACCTCCATCAGTACAGCGCCTTCCGGTTTACGGCCGGCTGAAGGGATCACAGTCTCCCCACTTATGCAATTGCGACTGACCGAAGAGCTAATATTCCGTACTGAAGTGGCCGGTTCGTCCTTTACCAATGATTTACTTGGTCCGGATGCCCCATACGACAATGAAATTCTCGATTTTATGGATGCTATCATGACCATAAACGCATCATCAAATGCCGACTGGGCGAATGTCACAAGTATCGAATGGAGTAGAGACAGATTTACGCTCGGCGGCGAATTCAGATATGTCGGACCCGGTTTTTATTCCGGGGGCTATCGTCTGCTGGAACGTGATCTGATCGATTACAAAATTAACAGTGATGTCAGGTTTTTAAGCAACAGATTGATTATTAACGGTTCTGCCGGGCTGCGCACCAATAACCTGAATGATACCACAAGAGATAAAACCAACCGCACCATTGCTAATCTTAATGTTTTTGGACAGATAACAGATGATCTTTCAGTAAATACTAATTATGCTAATTTTGGTTTTCGAAACAATGTCACACTTGATACCCTCCGGGTTGAAATGATCAACCATACGGTTTCTGTGTCACCCTCTTATCGTTTCGACACCGAATCACTTAATCATGTTCTGTCCGGATCTTTAAGTTACAGCCATTTCGACGATTTCAACCTGGCTACCGGCAGCTTTCAAAACACCATTTCCACAAGCGTTAACGGAAACTATCAACTGGTTTTTGAATCCGTCCCATTAAATCTTGGCGTCATGGGAATGGCTCTGAATAACAACACTCCGGTTACCGACATTCGAATTGTTAACACCGGACTCAATGCACGTTACCGTCTTCTTGAAAGGCGCCTGGTTCCTTCTGTTTTGTTCACTTACACGAATATATCACGCGACCAGTTTACTCCTGATAACCGCATCCGCTTCACCATGAAAACAACTTACGAATTTACCGAATACGCCAATTTCACAGCATCCTGGAACCTCTCGAACTACCGGTACGGATCTTCACGTCCCGATGCCGCCACACTCGAAAACCGATTTGAGTTCGCCATCCAGACCCGGTTCTGATTTCCGTGGATTTTTTATTGATCTTTTTCCGATAACCGAACGTATCAGCCATGCCCAGAAATAAAACTACCCGATTCCAGAACTTTGACAGGCGTTGGACTTTGCTAAGCCTGCCTTTAAGCCTTGCCCTGCTTCTTATACTCACCACGGCACCGGCCCTGAGTCAAGTTCGCGTAAATCTGAATGTGGATTCCAATCCAAACCCCCGGATCGCTGACTGGATCAACCGGAGTGAACTTGCCATTTTGACCGTAAGCAACACCGAACCGGGTCTGGAAGGCCGGGAATACCGCATCAATGCAAGCATGCGGCTTGACGGAAGACCTGTTGTCGAAACGGATACGCGCCAAATACCGGTTCAGCGTCTTGAGTTCGGTTCCAGTATTTTTCTGGCTGATGAGATTATATCCTACAGCGCCCTCAGGTTTAACAACAATTTCGAGCAAAAATTAGCGGAAACCGGACTGTTGCCGGCCGGGATCTACTCTTTTTGTATTTCTCTCGTTGATTTGCAAGGTCGAACAATATCTACACCGGAAGAAGTCTGCCAACCGATGAATGTAACAAGCTACCAGGCGCCGGAGCTGATGCACCCGACCTCTGACATGCCCCTGACGCCGGAAATGCTGGCATCTACCCAATTCTCATGGACACCAATAACCCCGGTTCCGCCGGCTGAAATGGGAGTGAAGTACATTGTCTCAGTGACCGAGATTTTAGAGCATCAATCTGCCAGTCAGGCATTTTTTGTCAACTATCCGCTCATAAAGGAAGAAGTGATCGGTACGACTCAATTCCTGTGGCCCGTCGATATCGAACCACCATCTGAAACCACTCAGTTTGTATGGAGCGTCAGAGCAGTCAGCATGGATGATGAGCCTTATGTGCCTGAAAACTCCGGTTTTGCTGCGTTAAAAACATTTACTTTGAACGTTCCGGAGATCCCGGGTCCTGTGGAGGAAGAAGAGGAAGAGGAAAAACAGGAGATAGAAGCACCGGAAGAGGAGGAGGAACCGGAAGATTCCGGAATAATCGCAGTCTCAGATACAATCTATGCTGGTGAAAATGGTGAGTTCGAGGTGATCGTTACTCAGGCAGAAGCGAACGGCCAGGCATACAGCGGTGAAGGAACGGTCTTCATTGATTGGTTGATGGCGCGTGTTGCTGTGGCTTTTGACAGTATCACCGTCGATACCGAAAAGAATCTGGTAGATGGAACCATTGTTGTTTCTCAGCATGAATCAGCCCCGGTATACCCGCTGGACTGGGCACTGGAAGCAGCCGCTCAATCACCCTTTACGCACACCGCAGCCGACAATATCGTCAGCTGGGTTGAAACCACGACCAATCAGACCCTGCCGTATAATAATCCGACCGAATTCACCACTCCTGTAAAAATGCCGCTCGGTGTAACCTTTACGGACGGAAACGAAGTTGCCATAACTGAAATGGTTTTCCGCAGTGACAAATCAGAGTTCAATATCATTGCTGCCAAAAGTGTGCCTCCAAGCTGGGGTGCCACACGACTTGGTTTTCTGGCCAAAAACATTGTTTTTCATCCGGCGCAAATAGAAATGCCGCCCGGACGCATCGAACTGGTCGAAGACATTACCCTCGGAAATGTTAATAACAAGATTCAGTTTGTGTTTAAAAAACCTGATGCCGGCAATCCCGGATGTTTTGTAGAGTGGGATGAGGACGGATTCAGCCAATACGGCCTGGAGCTTCAGGCACTGTTTACGCGTGATTGGCTTATACCTTCCCCTGACGAAGATCCTTCCGCCCGGGCAACCGCCAGCCTTACAGCCAACGGCACGTCCTGGAACGACCTTATACTGGGCGGCACCCTCGAACGGTCGGAAATCGTAGATACGGGAGGTATGACCATACTCGCCGATAGTATTTACTATGATTTTTCCGATGTGCTGAATCCGCCCGGTATCACCTTTCCTGAAAACTATGAGGGCGATACAAGTGAGCTGTTCCGGGGATTCTACATGAGCGCACTTGAGGTAGAGCTGCCCGAAACCTGGCAGACTCATCAGGGCGGACAGCCAAAAATCGCGATATATGATATGATCATCGACGACATGGGCATCACGCTTCAGGCTGAAGCTACCAATGTGGTGCAGTTTCCGGATGCTAATGTTGCCGATCTGGTTGCCAGTATCGACACTGTACACATTGATATGATTGCAAGCTCACTCACCGAAGCCGGCATTAAAGGTAGCATCGGGTTGCCCGTAAGCGACAAAAATGACCTGGAAAATCCTCTGGAGTATATCGCCCTGCTCAATAACCCACAGACCGGAAATGATCCGGTCAGCTTTCAGCTGACGGTAACCCCGACCGGGCCCATACCCGCAAATCTGCTCAAGGGTGAACTCGAGCTGGCTGAAACATCCAATATTGTGGCCTATGTGGATCCGAACAAACGAACCTTCGACATAAATCTGGACGGTGATTTCAACTGGGTGTCTGCTGATCTCGGTCCGATAAAAAACGTCAATCTGGGTCTCGGCTTCCAGGGCCTGGGCATGACCTACGATACTTCGGAACAGGATCCCTTTTCGTTCAACATCGGAAGCTGGTCCTTTGCCAGCGAGCAGAAGTTTCTGGCCAATTTTCCGGTCAGTATCGACAACATAGGGTTTACCACTCTGCCCAAAGAACAGAACCAACTGATTAGAGGCAGGGTGAACCTGGATGTGATCTTTAACCTCTCGGAGGATATTGGTGGAATGACCGGTCTTGGTGTAGAAATGGCCATTCTTGACAACGCTCAGGATCAGAAATTTTATCCGCAGTATCTGAGTACTTCTCTCGATTCTATTTCGGTGCAGGCCAACCTTGCTGCTGTGAGTATTGAAGGTGCCGTCGGATTCCGCAACGAAGATCCGGTATTTGGAAACGGGTTTATCGGCAACCTGAGTGCCGACTTTAAACCCACAGGTGTCAAAGCCGCTGCAGAGGTTGAATTCGGTAATACAACATATCAAAACGGCAATGAATTGTACCGTTACTGGCGCGTTCAGGTCGACCATGTTACGCTTCCTCCGCCTGGTGTCGTTTTTCTGCCCGGGCTTGCCTTTCGTGCCTTCGGAGCCGGGGCTTACAACAACATGGAAGCCACACTCGATGGTACCAGTTACTCATTTACTCCCTTAAAGTCCCAGCTTGGATTTCAAGCTATGACCACCATTGCCACCACACCAACCGAGGACTCATTTAACGGCGATGCCATGCTCGCAGGGGAATTCAATACCGGAACGGGCGGGCTCACCTTCATCAATTTTACCGGCGATTTCTGGGTTGGGGCAGAACTCACAAGTTCATCCCGTGCCGAGGCCATGGTGGACGGCAATCTGGGGGTCACCTATAATTTTCCTGACAAGCATTTCAATCTGTTTGCCAACGTGAACGTGGATGCACCGCCCATCAGCACGCCCAACCCGGTCGGCCTCGTATTGGATATAAACGGCAAGCAGAACCAGTGGTACTTCAAGTTCGGTGAACCGGCCAATCCCAACTCCGTCAATGTGTTCGGTCTGAACCTGTACGCTTATCTCATGTTCGGCAATCATATCACACCGCCTACCGGTTTCACACCCGACTTTCAAAATGCCTACCACAGTGCCGTTCATCAATATCCGAGTACCAGCCAGATGGGCTCAGGCGGCGTAGGCCCGCATACCAATACTGGGTCAGGTTTTGCGCTGGGTACCGGCTTTATGTTCGATCATTCTGCTGAATTGGGTTTACCCTGCGGTTTGTGTGCCGGTGATTTTTATGCCGGTTTCAATCTGGGGGCCGGAGCCGAGCTGCACCTTGCTTTTCTGGATTATGCAGGGGGATGCGGCGATTATAATCCGATTGGTATTAATGGATGGCGTGCTTCCGGAGGACTCGCTTTCTATGGGACTGCCGGTGCCTACGTTCGTCGTGAAGGCGGTTTGGGCGACAAGCAATGGACTATTGTTGACCTTGCGGCCGGTGCCTGGATTTACGGTGAGTTTCCCAATCCCTATTATGCTGCCGGAGCCGTCTCCGGACACGCCTACGTTTTCAAGGTGATCAATGTCAATTTCCACCATGAGTTTGAAGCGGGCACCACTTGCGGTAACCAATCTACCAGCACCACCGTCACAGTCGAACAGGGAGATGTTGCTGCGGATCAGCAGGAAAAACTGATACAGTATGTCAACCCGACATTGTCGTATAATTATCCGGTTGAAGAGCCACTCGCCGTCAAATACGGGCTGGAACCGGATGAAGTGTTCGATGTAGCCGAACAGCAGGCTGACGGCTCCGTCGAGATGCGCACCTTTAAAATGGAAAAAACGGCAACACTGGAAGTGCAGCAGGAAAACGAATCCTGGGCTGTCCTTTCGCTCAATAACAACTCAAATATTATGGGCGAATATCTCTATACTACTTACGGTGACGCAAGTATTGTCCCGGGACTTGATTTCACCCAACCTCCGATATTTAATGAAGCTTCAGGCACCGTCGGAACAGGTGCTACCGATTCCGGAGCGAATACGGGTGAATCCGAAACATTTGTTGATCCCTCACTCGGGTTGAGCGGGTCCGTCATTGCCAACTTTATGGGGCTGGGTGGTTCGACCGGTTCTTCCGGAACTACTGACCCATCATCTCCTGCATCTGCCACCGGCTCACAGCAAAATGATAACGGATCAACGGATAGCGGATCAGGTCCTGGAGCAGTTGATTTACCGGGCGTTGGAGCAATGCCGAACCTGTTACTGCCTTATCCACCGGAACCTTCTGAACCTCAATACGGAGATCTGCCTCCTGCACCAGACCCTCCGTCCAACAACCTTGAGGACGACAGGAAATACCGCTTTACGGTAACCGCAACACTTATGGAGTATGTCAATGGAAGCTGGACCACAGCCCAGACCCTTTCCGGTACACCCGTTACCGAAACGGTAACAAAGGATTTCCGGACAGGGCCAATACCTGAAGCAATTCCCGACTCGCATCAGCCGCTTCAAAGTTTTTGAGATTCCATCATAAATGCTACCCAATCATGAATGTACCTGAAATGAGTAATCGTAATACCTCAATGATCAAAACCTTTTTTCCGCTGTCAGCACAGTTTCTGGCTCTTCTGCTGATGGCATTTGTGACGGCACCGGTCCTTGGACAGACCGGCAGTGACAGCAACGAATCCGAAGCCGACGAATTTGCTACATCTATCCGGATGGGTGGGCGTTATGTTGATGGCAGCGGTATTGAACTGCGGTACTTTCCGCAAAAAAGGGTGGTGATGAACACCGGTTTTAATGAAGGATTTATAATTGAACGTGCCGATGGAGGCTCTGACGATTTCGCTGAAATCGCTCGAGTGCAACCCTTTACGGAATCGCAGTGGGAAGCTGTCATGGAAGAGACAAGTGGTGAATCACTTGATTTACTGGAACTGGCTCACGGTTATCTTAACATTGCCCGTACCGAAGCAGGCGGAACATTCGACTTTGAATCCGGTATTAGTGACATGCGTACTCAGCGGGCTGACGAGGATTTCGAACATGCTGTATTCCTGTTAACTTCGGCGCGAGAAGCCGCCGTTGCTGAAGCTTTGGGCATGAGTTTCACTGACTCTGATGTGAAGCAGGGTGAAAGCTACACGTACCGGGTTATGACTGTAGCCGATCCGCCTGTTTATAATTTGGTTCCTGATCCTTTTACCATCACAGCAGAACCCGACTTAGAGACCTATGACAATGAGGTTTTTTTCTATGAAGGCGACACATGGATCAACTTCTTCTGGGTAGAAGATGAGAGGCTGTCTCTTTACACTGTTGAGCGCCGGGACCCGGGATCAGATACTTTCCATTCCCTCACTGATGCACCACAAATCCAGTTGCGGGGAGCCGGTTTTGACGAGTTTGAGCACGGTAGCTACCGCGACGAGGAGCTGGAAAACTACCAGGTTTACACTTATCGCTTCTACGGACAGAATCTCTTCGGCGATCGGATCCTTTTTGCCGAAGTGGAAGCTATGCCACGTGACCGTACCCCGCCCGAACAACCTAGAATTCTGACTCTCGAACATCACAAACCGCGTGAAGTACTACTGGAGTGGGAGATGAATGATCCGCCCGCGCCGGATCTGATGGGCTTTGTGGTGGGCAGATCCAACGAGGTCGAGGGTGAATACAGCATCATCCACCCGGAACTACTGCCTGAAACGACCCGGACATTAACGGACACCACCTTTGTAGAAGGAAAGCCGAATTATTACGTAGTCCAGGCTGTAGATACGGCTTTCAATGTCAGCTCCTCGCTTCCTGCCGCTGTAGCCCTCACCGACACCATCCCCCCGGCACAACCTGTCTTTTTATCCGGCAATGTTGATTCCAGCGGTGTAGTAACACTCGAAGTAGAAAAGAACGAAGAACCTGACCTCATGGGTTATCGGCTCTTCAGGTCCAATGATCCCGATCATGAATATTCCGTTATTTTCGAGGGATTTGTTGATGACGATTCCCTGCGACATGAAATTCCGACTGTATTTCATGATACCATCACCCTGAATTCGCTGACACCCGAAGTATATTATCAGGTACAGGCACTCGACTTCAACTTCAATGAGTCGGAAAGATCGGAGGTGATGGTCATTGCCCGACCTGATACTATTCCTCCTACGACACCGGTTTTCAGGGGGGTAACCACCGGTCCGGACACTGTTACGCTTCGGTTTGCACTAAGTGAAAGCCGGGACACTTCAGTACAGAAGATATACCGGCGTCAATCCAGAGATACTCCGTGGCTGGTTCTTGATACTCTGGAGACTCTTGACCGTACATATGCCGACACGCTGGTATCACGTGGAAGTACCTACTATTACTCCTTGCGGGCGAGAGATCACAGCGGCAACTGGTCGGATTACGCACACCCGGTTTCTGCCCGACCGTATGATAGCGGACAGAGACCCCCTGTTGAGAACCTGAACGCCACGCTTATGGAAGAAGGAGAGGTTTTGAGGATTAACTGGGACTACAATTACGACGAACAGGAGTACTTTTTTGTAATATATCGTCAAGACAACGAAGGCAGATATATTGAATATCGTCGAACCGATTACATGTGGTTCGAAAAGCCATTTGAAGGAGAACAACATCCGGGATATGCCGTCAGAGCATTTACTTTGGATGGCGGCCGGTCTGAGTTGCAGCAGGTTACGCTTCCGGAGCCCGAGTAACCATCCACTCAGAGGTACAAAATGCAAATGAAGTTTGGCTGATTACAGCGGGTGGTGCAATGTTTGCCGAATATCCCAATTGGTATGCCACTTAATTCAGCGGGTTCTACATACCTTTGTTTTTAATAGTGCCTGGTTATCAATATACCGTGCTTTTCGAGGGATTGAAAAATTCATAAAGAATACATACGAATTTATGAATTTCTTAAAGCACACACACTGCACATCCTGAATACAACACTCGCTGAGGAAAGGGGTGAATCCCTTTCCTCTCATAATTCAAAAATCAAATTCACGGTCTTTTAAATACACAGAACTTTTCTAAGCACACACACTGCACACATCCTGAATACAACACTCGCTGAAGAAGGGGGTGATACCCCTTCTTCTCCTTAATGTCTATGAAAAAGTCACCATTTGTGAAGAAAAAGTAAAGATTATATCTGATACAATTATCTTATAATTATATAGTCAGATTATTAAGTAGTTGTAAATACATCACATAAAAAGGTTGAAAGTTTGTATTCATAGTAAAAAAATCCGGTAAGCCCGGATTTGACAGTTCAGTTACCGGGTAAATAAATCAAAACTGTAAGCCGGAATTTTATAACCATCCATTTTGATTTGAGAGAATGTCCGAAATCGACACCTCCGATTATAAAGTGAATCACAAGCGTCTTTTTCATTTCGGGATGCAATGTAAAAAGGTGTGGGTTGGACTTGGCTTGTTAAGTGTTGCTACAGCAGGTGCCATTGTTACTATGATGTATGCGTTAAGTACCGCTGTTGATTATGTTTTCATGCAGCAAAAGCCGTTAACTGCCATAATGCCGATCTTAATTCTGCTGGGCGGTGTGATGGTGTTTCGTGGTATGCTTTTCTGGTTATCAGAAGTGCTCGCGCAACGCGCAGCCTCTGAACTCAAACAAAAACTTCGTATTCGGCTTTTTGATCATATCCAAAAACTCGGGCCGGCCTGGGCTGACAGTCAAAAAAGCGGTGAGCTTGCCTCAACTGCAGTTGAAGGTGTGGATAAGTTGGATGACTATTACGCAAGGTTTATGCCGGCCGGAATACATATGGCAATCGTGCCCGTAATACTTGGTCTCTTTGTTCTTTGGATAGACTGGCTGAGCGGGTTGATCCTGATCATAACCGGCCCGCTGATTCCTGTTTTTATGTCTCTCATTGGCATGAAAGCTCAATCCAGGACCCAAGAACAATGGAGTACTCTAAGCAGATTGAGTGGACATTTTCTGGATACGGTCCAGGGATTAAGAACGCTCAAACTTTTTAATCAAACCGAAAACAAAAGTCGTGAAATTGAAGATATCAGCGATCGATTCCGGTTAACGACAATGGGGGTGTTGAGGATCGCATTTTTATCCGGGATGGTTCTTGAGCTTTTCGCTTCAATTGCGACGGCGCTTGTTGCCGTTGAAATAGGGATCAGATTGGTTGAGGGTCATATCGCTTTTCAGCTCGGATTTTTTGTGCTTTTACTTGCTCCCGAGTTCTATTTGCCTTTTCGCATGTTTGGGGCTCAACATCATGCCGGTATGGAAGGAACTGAGGCGGCAAACCGTATTTTTGAGATTTTGGATACACCGGTTCCTTTAATCAGGAAAGAGAAAGAACCGGCGATTTCGGTGCCTGAACAACCTTATCAAATTCAATTTCAAAATGTGGAATTTTCCTATCCGCAATCAGTAAAGAAAGTTATCAGAAATGCGACATTTACGATCGCGGCCGGGAAAAATTCGGCTATGGTGGGGAGAACCGGATCGGGAAAGACGACCATCTCCCGGCTCTTAAGCCGTCAGATAACTCCTGATTCGGGACAAATTATAGTTAATGGCGTTGCACTGGATTTGATAGATGAAGAACAGTGGCTTGATCAACTTGCTATTGTAAATCAGCATGTTCGGTTATTTGATGATACTATCTTTAACAACATTAAAGTTGCCCGTCCCGATGCTCCGTTTGAGGAAGTAATTCAGGCAGCAAAATACGCTGAAGCTGATGAGTTTATTACCAGACTGCCCGAAGGATACCAAACCCGAACAACAGAAGGGGCAGCGAGGTTAAGCGGAGGAGAGCGCCAGCGAATTTCTATTGCACGCGCTTTTCTCAAAGATGCTCCGGTTGTAATTCTTGATGAGCCTTCTTCTTCATTAGATCCCGAGAGTGAACGTCACATTTCAAAAGCACTGGATCAGCTTTTAGTGCATCGCACGGTACTGATTATTGCTCATCGGTTATCCACTGTTCGCAACGCAGATCAAATTCTGGTTCTTGATGATGGAAAAATTGCTGAAAGCGGCACTCACTCCGAGCTGAAAGCGGGTGGCAATTTATATGCTAATATGTTACATGGTAAAACGGAATCCGACTGATGAATACCGTATTCAGACTTACCGGCTTTCTCAAAGCTTATCCCTGGCGTGTAGCGGGGGCCATACTGCTGGGTATCGGAACGATATTCGCCGGAATCGGACTGCTTTCGAGCTCCGGATATTTGATATCAGAAGCTGCATTGCAGCCACCCATTTTGGATCTGATGGTTTTGATTGTGGCTGTTCGGTTTTTCGGGTTAAGCCGGGCTGCGCTTCGATATGCAGAGCGCTTGCTATCTCATGATGTTACGTTTCGGCTCTTGATGAACATGCGAAGCTATTTTTTCCGCGCTCTTACAGCGCTACCTGCATCCCGGCTACTGGGATATCAATCCGGCAGTTTGCTGTCTTCCTTAACCTCGGATATTGATGAGCTTCAGAACTTCTACGTTCGGGTTTTCTCACCCGTGATTGTGGCTGTGATCGTGATACTTGCGGTTTTTTACTTTTTATCTTACTTCAGCACTACCGCCGCAGCTGCAACTTTGGTGATGCTCTC
>CAZDIA010000017.1:0-57664 GCA_964505385.1 uncultured Chitinophagales bacterium | reverse complement strand
AATTGGCACACCACCGGAGCCGGAAACTGAAGAAGAGGCTGAAATCGACGATGAAATTGAAGAAGTAGCAGCGTCGGAGGAAACAGCAGAAAAAACGGAACAATCTGAACCGGAAGAAGAGCCGGCACCATCTGAAACTGAAGAATGGGGATATCGTGGTGATTATGTAGAAATGGATGATTACTATACCATTGTTATCCATTCACTTAGAAGTTACAGCAGTGCTGAGGCAGAATATGAAAAGATCGCGGATCAGGAATTTCGGGCTACATTAAATTCCTACACTCCGGAAGATCAGGAAGAAAGATGGAGGGTAGGTATAGGCCAGTTTGAAAGTGTTAACGAGGCAGTGGGAGTAGCCGAAGAGCTTCCGGAACCTTGGAAAAGCTACTATTTTATTATTCGAATCCGATAATAGATGTTGATGCGTTACGTAGCAGAACTGATTTAATAATATTTCTTAGATAAAACCATGCACACGAACTTCATGTTGCTACTATTCCTTCAGCAGGAGGCGGATACGGCTGCTGTTGCAGATGAGCTTGACGGCATTGCTTCCACTGGAGATGCTGAAGGCATGTCACTGCTTGAGATTTTTATGCAGGGAGGGTTTGTTATGATACCCATTTTTCTGTTATCTCTGCTTGCAATCTACGTAATTGCGGAGCGCTGGCGGGTACTGCGTAACTCTACTCTGGACTCACTTCAATTTTTGGATACGGTAGAGCATATGCTCAAAGCCGGTGAAACCCAGCGGGCAATATCTTATTGCGATGAAGTGGATAAACCATTATCGCGAATACTCAAACAAGGTATAAAGAGATTCGGCCGATCTCTGCATGATATAGAAGAAGCCATAAAGAATGCAGGAAAAAAAGAGACATTCTACCTGGAAAAGAAGATGGATTGGCTTGCTACTGTTGCCGGCGTTGCTCCGCTGCTCGGATTCCTTGGCACCGTAACCGGTATGATTCAGGCTTTTATGCAGATTCAAGGTCTCGAAGGCCAGGTCAACCCAAGCGTACTTGCAGGTGGTATCTGGGAAGCGCTTATAACTACGGCATCAGGCTTGGCAGTGGGTATCATTGCGTATGGTTTTTATAACTTCCTTACTGGTAAAATCAATCGAATGATTTTTGATCTGGAAACTTCGACAAAAGAATTCATTGATTTGCTACAACGGCCTGCAAAAAAGAAAAATACGGGTATCCCCAAAGAGCAACAATCGGTTGAGCAATGAATTTCCGAGATGAAAACGAAGTAAGAAAGCCACTAGCGATTTTCTCATATTCCTCACTAACAGATATCGTCCTGTTACTGTTGATTTTCTTCCTTCTTACTTCCACATTTGTTACTGATTTCGGCATTAGAGTTGACATCCCGCAGGCAGAAACCGGGGCAACTCCGGAGCCAAATTTTATAAATGTTACGGTTACCGAAGATGGCAGTTATTATGTAATGGGTGAGATGGTCAGCTCGGCAAATTTAACGGAAACCATCAGAAGTCATCATCAGGAAAATCCGGATGCGACTCTTGTAGTTCGGGCTGATAAAAATGCAATAATCGATAATGCCGTTCGCGTTATGAACATTGGGCAGGCATTGGATATGAATATGCTCATGGCCACCGAACCTACGAATTGATCAGGACCGAAAGAGGTTCAACTGGAGAACTTTATGAATTGGCGAAGGCTTACCGAAGAAGAACGCTTTGGGCTCATCATAGCTTTAATCTTGCATATTATTATTTTGGTAGGCGCATACATGTGGTATTCTAATCCCGACCCTCCTGAGCGTCGCGCCTACATTGAAGTAACACTTGGTGAGTTTAGTGATGGCAGCCTGGCTGAATATTCGAGGGAGGAAGCCGAAGAAGTTGCGACAAGCCCTGACCCTGTTGACACCGAGCCTGAAGAGCCGGTAGAGGAGCCTCAGGAAGTGGTTGAAGAAGAACCGGAGCCGGTTGAAGAAGAACCGACAAGAGATGTGGAGCTACCCGAAGAGGTGGAGGAAGTTGAAAGCGAAGACATCGTCACAACTCCTGAAACCGATGAAATTGATCCGGAAGAATTTGAAACGGAAGAGATAGAAGAGGAGCAAGAAGAAATACAGCTCGAAGAACCGAGTGAAGAAAGCGAAGAAGAACAGGAGGGTGAAGAGGAAACCGGTGATATTCGCGGTATCCGCGGTGACCGCGATGCGGATCAGGGGCCGGGCGCGGAAATCGATCGTTCGTCTCCTTATGAGCTTGAATGGGAAGGCGATATCGACCGCACGCCTATCGTACAACCGCTACCGGATTACAATGTCAACGAAGAAGCAATTATACGGGTGCGTTTTGAAGTAAAACCTGATGGCAGTGTCGGGCAGATGACACCTCTAATCCGGATGAACCCGGAGTTGGAGCGTGAAGTGTTTCGCACCATGAGAAGCTGGCGGTTTTCAAGGTTGCCTTCCGGTGTTCCTCAGGAGTCGCAGTGGGGTACAATCACGTTCCGGTTTGTGCTTGACTGATCATACACTCACAACCTGAGTTCGATTCTAAATCAGCAGTATTTATAGTTCATCTGCCAAGAACTGCACATAAATCAAGGCTGCCCTGGTTACATCTTGATATCTTAATTCTGATCGTTTTGGTGTAACTCCCTGTTTATCTAACCACAACGGGCACAAAGAAGGCACAATGGACACTATGTTTTAGTAAAAATGATTCTTTCTTTGTGTCCGTGGTGTCTCCTTTGTGCTCGTGGTGGTGAAACTTGTTGAAGATGCGAAAAATTCTTGACCTACGGTTTGGGCAAGTGTAATAAATAAAATCTTAACAATTGCTTACTAAAATCCTGGTTAATTTAAAAAAGATCGAAGTCAGGTTCACAGGTAATCAACAGATTAAAATCTGAAGACTACCTGTAAGGTGCTCAAAACCTCAGAAATGAGTAAAAAATGACTTCAAGTCCATCGGTTTTAATTGGTGTCCATGGAATCAGCGGGAAGTGAAATATATTCCACCGGCTTAGCCTGCCAGATTTCATCAGCATACTGACTTATAGTCCGGTCAGATGAAAACTTACCAACCCTGGCTGTGTTGTGGATAGCTTTTTTGATCCAGCTTTTCTGATCCCGATAGACTTCTTCAACCTCCTTCTGCTTTTCCAGATAGGCTTCAAAATCTGCAAGGACCAGAAAATAATCTCCTCCTCCATTTATGAGGGAATCGATAAGACTGTGATATCGATCAGGTTCATCAGGACTGAAATATCCATTGTAAATCTGATCTATTATCGTTTTAAGCTCTTTATTGTTATTGTAGTAATCCCATGGATTATAGCCGGAAAGCCTGAGCTCATTAACCTGATCCACAGTTAATCCGAAAATGAAAATATTTTCATCTCCCACTTCTTCTTTAATCTCAATATTTGCTCCGTCCAATGTGCCAATAGTGAGAGCACCATTGAGAGCAAATTTCATGTTTCCGGTTCCGGATGCTTCAAAACCGGCAGTGGAAGTTTGTTCGGAGAGGTCGGCAGCCGGGATCAGACGCTCAGCTTTACTGACATTGTAGTTCTTAATAAATACACATTTTAGTTTATCACCAACATCGGGATCATTATTGATCTTTTCACCGATATCGTTAATAAGCCGGATAATAGATTTAGCGATGGCATAGCCGGGAGCGGCTTTGCCACCGAATATGACCGTGCGCGGAGTAAAATCTGCATCCGGATTTGCCTTAATTCTGTTGTAGAGCGCGATTGTATGCAGAGCCACAAGTAATTGTCTCTTATACTCATGAAACCTTTTAATCTGAATATCGAAAATCGAATCCGGATTAATTTTTATCTCTTTCTTCTCGAGGATATATTGAGCAAGAGCTTTTTTATTTTGTTGCTTAACATCTACAAACTTTTGGCGGAACTCTTTGTCCTCGGATAACTTATCGAGTTCTTTAAGTTTGGATAGATTGGTCACCCATTCATCATCACCTAAATACTCGCTAATGAGAGAAGCCAAACCAGGATTACACTGCATTAACCAACGCCGTGGTGTAATACCATTGGTTTTATTGGTAAATTTTTCGGGATATAATTCAAAGAAATCCTTGAAAATGGTTTTTTTGATGAGGTCTGTATGCAGAGCGGCTACGCCGTTGACTTTATGGGAACCGACAATACCAACTGTTGCCATCTGTACAGCCGGCTGTTCACCTTCGCTGATTATTGACATACGCTTCATGCGGCTGACATCATCGCCAAGGGTCGCGCGTACGTGATCCAAAAATCGTCTGTTAATCTCATATATGATTTGGAGATGGCGCGGAAGCATGTTTCTGACGAGTGAAACCGGCCATTTTTCAAGTGCCTCAGGCAAGACGGTATGATTGGTATAGGCAAACGTTTTTTGAGTAATATCCCAGGAAGTTTCCCAATCCAGCCCTTCTTCATCAAGAAGAATACGCATTAGTTCGGGGATGGCGAAGTTGGGATGGGTATCATTACATTGAATGGCTACTTTTTCAGGGAATTTTCTCCAATCACTGTTTTTCTTTCGGAAACGACGAATGATATCTTTTAAAGTTGCCGCTACAAGAAAATACTCCTGCTTGAGCCGAAGCTCCTGCCCGACAAACACTTTATCATTCGGATACAATACCCGGGATATATTTTCATGCAGCTGGATATCACGAACGGCATTAATATAATCCCCCTGGTTAAAACTGGGCAGGTCAAGCGATGCGGGAGACAAAGCTTTCCATAATCTTAAATTGTTTACGACATCATTTCCGTAGCCGGGCACAGGCGTATCGTAAGCTATTGCCTGGACCGTCTGAGTATTTTGCCATTTATATCTTGTGTTTCCGTCACTATCCTGATAGGGCATTGATTCACCATAAAACTGCACAGGGTAGTTAACTTTGGGTCGGGCCAAATCCCATGGATTTCCATATCGCAACCAAAGGTCAGCGGCTTCTACCTGCTGACCTTTCTGAATTCGCTGATAGAACATTCCGTAGTCGTATCGAATGCCGTAGCCATATCCGGGTAATCCCATTGTTGCCATGGAATCGAGAAAACAGGCGGCAAGGCGACCCAAACCTCCGTTTCCAAGACCGGCATCCCACTCTCGTTCACGCAGTTCATCATAATCCAGGCCTAACTCATCAAGTGCTTCTTTTACCTCATCCTTAATGCCAAGATTAATCAGTGCATTATCAAGAAGCCGGCCAATCAGATATTCCATAGAAATATAATAGACCCTCTTAACATCCTGCTCATAATATTGGCGTTGCGTTTCGAGCCAGCGGTCATTAAGCCGGTCAAGCGCGGTAAAAACCACGGTTCGGTAATAGTCCCAGTAGGTAGCTGAATACTCATCTTTGGCCAAAGTATGACGAAGATGTCGTTGGCAATCAAGCTTTATGGATTGGACATCCATGCCTTTGTAGAGTTCAGAATAAGAGTTGGACATGTGTATTAACTTTTATAGTGAGTGACAAAAATAATTTTCTACTAACCCGCCCAAATTTAAAAAAAGTTTAATCACGAAGTAAGGTATATTCCTAAATCAGGTTGAAAATTGGGTGGCGTAAGGTTTGCGGGGTAATCGTGTTCCAGGAATAAATTTATTGCATCGGCCGCAGCCATTTCCTGATCAAACAGGCCATAAACAGCTGAACCGCTACCGCTCATTGATGCATATACTGCGCCCAGTTCATAAAGCTGGTCTTTTATATCACCAACTACAGGTATCTGCGGAATAACGGATTGCTCAAGATCATTAGTGAGCATATATCTCCATTCATCTATAGGTTCTTCTGTCAGAATCCGGGTGAGGTCGAATTCAGGGTTGGGGTTAGGAGTACAGTATTGGTATGCATTTTTAGTTGAACTTTTTTCATTAGGATATACGGTAACAATCCAAGCATCCGGTTGAATCGGCGTGGGGGTAATATCTGTACCGATGCCCTCTGCAATTCCGGGTTTTGCGTGAATAAAAAAGGGAATATCGGCGCCAAGTCCGCCGGCTAAATCAGCCAGATCGTCTGAGGTCAGATTTAAATCAGAAATTTTATTGATGATCCGCAGTATAGTTGCCGCATTGCTGCTGCCACCGCCGAGACCGGCTGAATGTGGAATATATTTTTCGACATCGATTTCCATGTTGTCATCAAAATTGGCATATCTTTTCAAATGCCGCATCGCTTTGATGATAAGATTGGACTCATCCGTAGGGATAGTTTCTTCATTGAGCTCAAGATTCAGTTTATCGGCAGGCGATACCGAAAATCGATCAGACCATTCTATAAAGCAGAAACCGGTGGCAATGCTGTGGTATCCGTTTGGCAGCCGGTCAAGTACCTGGAGCCCGAGATTGATTTTTCCGTAAGATCTACTTATCCAGTTAGGGCGTTCAGGATGATTCATGGTCCAGGTATTGATCTTTAATTTCCATCATATAATCGAAAGCGGCATTATACTCGTTGGGAATTTTGCCATCAAGTATAGCCTCTTCAATTGCTTTTTTGATTTTTCCGATTTCAGGTCCCTCACTGATGTTCAGTGCTTCCATAATGATATGACCATCAATCGGAGGTTGCCAGTTTCGTAGTCGGTCTTTTTCGGCAACTTCCTCGATTTTTTCCTCAACCTTATCGAAATTTTTAAGAAAACGCTTCACTTTTTTGTCGTTTCTGCTGGTGATATCAGCCCGGCATAAAACCATGAGATCATCAAGAGCATCTCCGGCTTCCACAATCAGACGCCTGATAGCACTGTCGGTTACAACCTCATCCACAAGTGCAATGGGGCGAAGGTGAAGCCGTACCAGTTTTTGCACATAACGCATTCGCTCATCCATTGGCAGGGAGAGTTTGCGAAAAATCTTTTTAACCCATTTAGCGCCAAGTGCATCATGACCGTGAAACGTCCAGCCGGTGTCCTCGGAGAACCGCTTTGTCGGGGGTTTTGCAATATCGTGAAGAAGTGCCGCCCACCTCAGCCATAAATCATCAGAAACCTCTGCTACATTATCCAGCACCTGCAGGGTGTGCCAAAAGTTATCTTTATGACTGATTCCCTGGCGAACTTCCACTCCATGCAGGTTTTCCAGTTCGGGAAATATATGTTTAAGCAACCCGGTATGGAATAAGTAAGTGAATCCTTTTGAAGGAACCGGTGCCGCAATGATTTTATTAAGCTCTTCGGTGATGCGTTCCTGTGAAATTATTTTAATCCGCTCCGCAGAATCTTGAATACCCTTTAAGGTTTCGGGGGCAATGGTAAAGTCAAGCTCGGTTGCAAATCGGATGCCTCTCATCATCCTGAGAGGGTCGTCACTGAATGTACGGGCGGCATCAATGGGAGTGCGAATAATTCCGGCCCGTAAATCCGACAGTCCTTCAAACGGGTCAACCAGCACTCCGAAATTTTCGTCATTTAAAGAAAACGACATCGCGTTGATAGTAAAGTCTCTGCGCATTTGATCATCCTCAAGAGTGCCCTTTTCTACAAAAGGTTTCCTTGAGTCCGAATCATAACTTTCGGTTCGTGCTCCAACAAACTCAAGATCAAATTTTTTATAGCGTAAATGAGCTGTGCCGAATCGCTTAAATGTGCTAACATTTTTTACTTTGAGCAATTCAGCAACCTTTTTGGCAAGTTTGATACCGGAGCCAACGGTGACGAAATCTATATCAGGCTCTTTATCAAGCCGGTCGAGAAAATAGTCGCGCACATATCCGCCAATCACATAGACCGGTTGTCCGCATTCATAGCCGGCCTTGCTGATCGTTTTAAATAAAGAAATATGATGTTGAGGTAACTGCTCCAAATGATTATTACTATCTTAAGGTCTATCAGGTTTAAAAAAGTACATTTTAAGATCGCTTTCAGAACGTTATAGTAAGTGGGTAAGCGTATGAGTAATTTGAATAAAATGACGAACGAGCAAACAGATCGCGCTAAAAAAGCGATCCACATCAGTCTTGGTGTGTCATTGATTGCGTTCCTGCTGAAGTTTACAGGTTTTTTGGTAACCGGTTCAAGCAGTGTTTTTTCTGATGCAGCCGAATCTTTTGTTCACGTATTTGCGGTTAGTTTTGCCACCTATGGTCTTTATCTAAGCAGAAAACCGGCTGATGAAGACCATCACTATGGCCATGAAAGAGTTGGCTTTTTTTCAGTAGGTGTAGAAGGTATGCTTGTCATAGCCGCCGGGGTATTAATTATTTACCGGTCTGTGCAAAGTATATTTGTAGGGATTGAAATTGAACAACTTGGCCTCGGTCTTGCCATCATTGCGCTTTCGGCGTTGGTGAATTTGGTTCTTGGATTGTACCTGGTCCGCACCGGCCGCCGAGAGAACGACATGATACTGGTTGGTAATGGCAAACATACTCTCACCGATGTTTACACCAGCGGCGGAGTAGTGATTACGCTTGGCCTGGTACAGCTGACCGGAGTATTATTACTGGATGCCATTGTGGCAATCGCTCTCGCACTTTTTATCATGAATGAAGGCCGCAGACTTGTTACCTACAGCCTGAAAGGGTTGATGGACAGCCGGGATCCTGAACAGAACAGGCAAATCGTGGAAGTGCTGGAAAACGAGTTGCCGGAAAAAGTTAAGGGCTGGCATAACCTGCGCCATCGCACCACCGGAAAAACGACCTGGGTGGAGCTTCATCTCTCATTTCATAAAGATATAACGCTTGACGAGGCTCACCGCCAAGCCACCATTCTCGAAAAACGTATCATGACAGCGGTGAAGGGAGATGCTGTGGTAACGATCCACCCGGAGCCGGAAGAAACAGAAACCAAAACACATAAGATGCTCAAGGGAGTACATGAAAATAAGGACCTTGAGCGCTATTTTTGATTTGAAAAGTGATGATCAGCCCGGCATTAAGTTACAGTAATGGTGCTGATCATCACTTTTATTATTCTATTTCAGCGCAAGGTTTGAGTGATCGCCGATATGAATCTCTCCTTGTGTATTCTTTACTTCGGTCTCTTTTCCAATGGTGGAATTATCCAGAGTTGAGTTTATGATTGTCGCATTTTCCTGAAGGATGCAATTTCCGAGTTTGCTGTTTTTTATTACGCAATTGGCTCCGATGCTTGTATAAGGTCCGATTTCAGAATCCTCAATCGTCACATTTTCCGCTATATGTACAGGCGGATGAATTTTGGAGTTTTTGCCGGTATTCTGGTGCGACTTATCACTGTACTCTTTTTCTACAATTATTTTGGAGGTATCAAGCCAGGCGGGGATGGTTCCGCAATCCAGCCATTCTTCCACAGTTGCGGGTTTAAACACATCACCTTGTTTTAACATCCGGTCGATGGCATCGGTAATATGATACTCTCCATCTTTGCCGCGGATTTTGTTATCCATCAGATATTTAATCTGATCCCGCAAAACTTCACCTTTTCTGAAATAATAAACACCGATAATTGCCAGGTTGGAAATAGGTTCGGAAGGTTTTTCAACAAAATCGGTCAGCCGGTCACCTTCTTTCACAGCTACACCAAACCGGCGCGGGTCTTCGACCTCTTTGAGCCAGATTACACTGTCAGCTCCCTCAACACTGACCTTTTGGGAGGTATCAAATATAGTATCGGCAAACACCACAATGATCTCGCCATCGAGGGCCTGCTCGGCGCAGAAAATCGCATGAGCTGTTCCAAGAGCCTCATCCTGATAGAAGAAACGAGATGTAGCACCGTTTCTCTTGCTGATAACATCCAGATCTTTTTTAACATCATCGCCAAAGTCACCGAGCACATAGGAGATTTCGGTGATATCTTTTTCCATTGTGCGCTTAAAAGTTTGGACAATTCGTTCAATAACTGAAACACCTGCAACAGGTAAAAGCGGTTTGGGCGTAGTATGAGAATGAGGTCTTAGCCGGGTACCTTTTCCGGCCATAGGTATTATGAGCTTCATAGGCAATTTTGATTTACAATAATTTCAGTTTTAAGGTGTAAGGTTTCTCTGTAGAGATGTTACTATATTATCTGGTTTGAGTACGATCAACTGAATTAATATCTCGCCGGTAAACAGCCGGCAGATCCAAGCTACAAAATTTTGATAGAATACTATACGCTAATAGAATTTATAACCTATCTTTTTATTGTGATAATGGCGCGCCATGCAATTTACCGCGGGCGTTTCATGTTGCACATATTTCAGCAAAGCGGATATAAAATTAATGAGTTCGGCAGCTGGTTACGCAAAAACTGGAGTTTATACGGTATCACGGTAGCCCATGCGGCCTATAATCTGGTTTTACTGTTTCTGCTTTTATATCTGGAATCTCATCTCACCTCTACAGCTTCTGTGATAATTCTCACAATATTTGCTGCCTTCTGGTTTGGAAAGGTGGGCGCGTATCGCCGGGAAGAGGTGAAAAAGCCGCTGGTTTTTACTCCGAGAATGAAAAGACTTGCAACAGCTTTTATTCTGTTGACCCTTCCTCTTCCGCTGTACGGAATGAATTGGGCGTTTAGCGCAGGTATTTATTTTCCGGATATTTACATACTTGGCTTCACCTGGATAATTGCTGATCTGCTCCTGCCCGTCATTTTAATGGTCGCGGCATTTATAGTTCAGCCATTGGAGCGGCGTATTCAAAGCGGTTTTATCAAAAAAGCCAAAGATAAACTGGCCAATATGCCTGAACTTAAAATTGTCGCGATCACCGGCAGTTATGGGAAAACATCGACCAAGTTTGCATTGAAAACCATCTTGCAGGAGCGCTACAATGTTTGTGCAACACCGGGTAGCTATAATACGCCGATGGGTATTTGCAAAGTAATCAATAATGATCTGCAGGCTTCTCATCAAATTTTGATTCTCGAAATGGGTGCCCGGTATGAAGGCAATATTGATGAGCTTTGTGAAATTGCACGGCCGGATGTGGCTGTTATTACCAACATCGGTATCGCCCATCTTGAAACTTTTGGTTCGGTTGATGCAATCGCCCGGACCAAGGGCAGCCTGCTCAAACATCTGAAAAAGGAAGGCGCAGCGGTATTGAATGCGGATGATGAGCGTGTAATGAAACTTCATAAGTACGATGCGGATACAATCATCACCGCCGGTTTGCAAAACGGTGACCTACAAGCTAAAAATATCACCTATGACAGCAGCGGGTGCTCATTTCGTGTTATGGATCACAAATCCGGGGATTCTGTCGAAGTTAAGACGACGTTGCTCGGGGCGCATAATGTCCAGAATTTAGTGCAGGCAATGGCTGTGGGTAAGGTTTTGGGGCTGCGGCTTAAAACTATGGCGGTGGCACTTTCCCGAATGGAGCCGGTTGAGCACCGCATGGAATTAAAAAATCAAAATGGAATGGTCGTAATTGACGATGCTTTTAATTCCAATCCCGTAGGTGCCCGAAATGCAATTGAAACACTGTCAAAATTTGAAGGGGGACGAAAAATTCTGATCACTCCGGGAATGATTGAACTTGGCGACCGGGAGGATGAAGAAAATCGTGAACTCGGCAGGTTTATTGGCCGAAAAGATTTGGACAAAATTTATCTGGTAGGTGATAAGCAGACTGCTGCTCTGCGCGAAGGACTTGAGGAATCCGGTTATGATAAAAACCGGCTTGTAGTTGTCGATTCACTTTTTGAAGCCAATCGTAAAGTACGGGAAGAGGGCAAGCAAGGTGATATTGTACTGTATGAAAATGACCTTCCTGATGCTTACAACGAACCTTGAAAAACCCTAAGGCTTCATTTTTACACTGTTTGGCAGAGAAGTTTTGCTTTATCAGTATCCCGTGTGTCGTGAAGAATTTTAAGAAGTCAAGATGATAAGAATTCAAGAAAATAAGAGTAGTGTGCAGGAGCGACTGAGTGGGTGCATTTCTTTCCATCTTTATTTCTTCGTTTCTTTACCTCTTGTCATCTTCCTTAACCTACTCATAGCGCACTGCATTTGCCGGCTCGATCGATGATGCGCGTCTGGCAGGATACCAGCTTGCAAGCAAACACAGCAGCATACTGCCGGCCAGCACAAGCACAACATCTGTCCAGATTATATCTACCGGATAAGCCTGAATGATAAAAGCCTCGGAGCCCGCAAGCTGTACCATCCCGTATTTATCCTGCAGCCAGCTCAATCCCATCCCTAAAAAGCCTCCGAGGCCACAGCCGATTAGTCCGATATACAGCCCTTGTTTAAGGAAAATGTTGCGGATGGTATTTGCGGTGTAGCCGAATGAGCGTAATATTCCGATATCTCTGGTTTTTTGAATGACAACCATCGTCAAAGACCCCACTATGTTAAGTACGGCAACCAGTACAATGATCATCAGGATAAAATACGCTCCCCATTTTTCAAGATCCATCACATCGTAAAGGGGGCGCTGAAGATCATACCAAGATTGAATAGCAAATTCATCACCAAACTCTTGTTGAAGATCTGCTTTTACTTGCTCTGCCTGCTCGTGATCATGTAGTTTTACGTCAATACCGGAGATTTCGCCACGCATATCGAAAAGTCGCTGACCGGACATCAGGTCGATATAAACAACAGGATCATCCTGAAGGTGCTCAAGATCGTAAACACCTCTAATGTTGAATTGGAATCCGCGTGGCCCTGAAAACTGCGTCAATGCACGCTGCATCCCGGCGGCACTCAATACTGAAATATCCTGACCGACTTCCGCTCTGAGTCTGCTTGAAAGCTGCCCGGGTATAAGAACTCCGGGCTTACTATCCATCACTTCCAGATCAAGTGAGCCGCGATGAACAGCATCCCGGATATCGGTGAGGCGATCAAAGTATTCGGGTTCAACGCCCCGGACTTCTGCTACAATTTCATTATCGGATTGATCTCTAATGACGAGACTTTTACCTTCAACAAATCGGGTTGCAATTGCGATGTTTTCATTATCTTCCAATTGTTGCATCATAGCATCATCCCAGCTAAAGCTGCGGCCTGTGCTGTGTTCAATGCGGATATCCGGATCCTGAGCTAAAAGCATTGATTTGATAACATCAAAAAAACCGTTAAATACCGACAGGACAACTATCAATAGTGCCGTTCCGATTGTGACACCGCATATACTAATGATAGTAAGGGTGGATACAAGGGTAATATGTTTTCTTGAGAACAGGTAACGCCGGGCTATGAGACTGGTGGCCTTCAAACTATACAGAATATTGTGTTATCGTAATTTTTCGCTGATATTTTTGTAAATTCAATTTTCAATAAATACATAAGAGCATGTCATGGGGAGTAAAAGTACACTCAGTAATTCAGAAATAAAAGCATTAGAAGATGCACGCCACGGTGATCCGTTCTCGGTTTTAGGCGCTCATTTCATTGATGGTGATAACGGAACGGAGCTGGTAATTCGCACTCTGCAACCACATGCAAAAAAAGTTGAGGTTGTTGATGGAGATGGCAAAAGAACCCGGTTAAGAAAAGTTAGCAAGGGCGGACTTTATGAAAAAGTGTGGCCAGGAATTGACCGTATAGATCCTTATGAGCTTCGGATTGAACCGGAAGAGGGTGATGTGTACCAACTTCCCGATCCTTACTCATATGGCCCGATGCTGGATAATTATTCTTTGCAACTTTGGGGCGAAGGTAATAATTACAAAGCTTATGAAATGATGGGGGCTCATATCAAAGAAATTGACGGGGTTGTGGGCACTCATTTTGTTGTTGTTGCGCCTTCGGCATTGCGGGTTAGTGTGGTTGGAGCATTTAACGACTGGGATGGCAGGCGGCATCCCATGAGGAAATATGTAGATCAGGGCATTTGGGAAATTTTTATACCGGGCGTAGGCGAAGGAGATATATATAAATATGAGATCAAATCGGATCAGTATGAGCTGCCATTTCTAAAAACTGACCCTTACGGATTTTGGTGTGAAAAACGCCCAAAAACCGCCTCAGTCGTAACCCAGCTGGATAATTACAAGTGGAATGACAACTCCTGGATGCAGAAGCGCCAAAAGTGTTTTGATGAGGCGATGGCAATTTATGAAGTACATTTGGGCTCTTGGAAACTAAAACAGGGGAGCGAAGAGGGTTTTCTTTCCTATCGTGAAATGGCAGATGAGCTGGTAGGTTATGTCAAAGATATGGGATATACTCATATCGAACTGCTTCCTATTGCGGAGCATCCGTATGATCCCTCCTGGGGTTATCAGATAACAAGCTATTATGCAATCACAAGCCGGTTTGGCAAGCCCCAGGATTTTATGTACTTCGTGGATAAATGTCATCAAAATGATATTGGTGTAATTATTGACTGGGTGCCTGCACATTTTGCAAAGGATGAAAACGGACTGCGCTTGTTTGACGGTACTCATCTTTACGAACACGCTGATCCGCGGCAGGGAGAGCATAAAGATTGGGGTACGCATATATTTAACTATTCCCGCACCGAGGTTATCAATTTTTTGATTTCAAACGCCGTTTTTTGGTGTGATAAATACCACATCGACGGCCTGCGAATAGATGCGGTTGCATCCATGCTCTATCTGGATTATTCGAGAGAAGGAGACGACTGGATCCCCAATAAATACGGCGGCCGGGAAAACCTCGAAGCTATTACATTGCTGAAAAGGACCAATGAAATTCTGAATGAAGAGTTCACCGGCATTACCACGTTTGCTGAAGAATCTACCTCATGGCCGATGGTTTCAAAGCCGACCTATATCGGCGGTCTTGGATTTGATTATAAATGGAACATGGGCTGGATGAATGATACGCTTAAGTATTTTGAGGTAGATCCGATTTTCAGAAGATATCATCACAACCAGCTAACCTTCTCCATGATATATGCGTTTTCGGAGAATTTTATTCTGCCTCTTTCTCATGATGAAGTGGTGCACATGAAGCGTTCTCTGGTTTCCAAAATGCCGGGGGATGACTGGCAAAAGTTTGCTAATCTAAGGCTGCTCTATACTTATCAATATGCTCATCCCGGGAAGAAGCTTCTTTTTATGGGAAGCGAGTTCGGCCAATGGAGTGAATGGAACAGCGAGCAACAACTGGATTGGGGGTTGCTTCAGTATGAGCGGCACAAAGGCCTGCAAACGCTTGTGCGCGACCTTAACACCATATACAAGGAAGAATCAGCCCTGCATCAGGTTGAGTTTGAGTGGAGTGGATTCCAATGGGTCGATTTTTCAGACGTGGAAAACTCAATTCTAGCTTTTTTAAGATTTAGTGAGGATAAAGACGACTTTTTACTTTGTGCGTTTAACTTTACACCTCAGGTGCATGAAGGCTATTTTCTTGGAGTGCCTCATGCCGGCAGTTATGAGATTATTCTTGATACGGATTCAACATTTTATGGCGGCAGTAACTTTATTAACCCTCCGCTCGAAGCTGTTGAAAAAGAATGGCAGGAGCAGCCGGCAAAACTCCAGGTCAACCTGCCTCCGTTGGCAGGCTTGATCATCAAACCAAAATAATTTTTTCAGTAAAACCCATAATTATTATATGAAATTAGAGCGTTCCTGTGGGACTTTACTTCATCCCACTTCTTTTCCTTCCGACTTTGGACTTGGAGACCTTGGACCCGGTGCAAAACGATTTATTGATTTTCTCGATTCAACCAATCAAACTGTTTGGCAGGTGCTGCCGCTTGGCCCTACAGGATATGGAGAGTCGCCTTATGCGAGTTACTCTGCTTTTGCCGGCAACCATTATTTAATTTCACCTGATATACTCGCCGATAAGGGGTTGGTCAAAAGTGATGATCTGCAGGCAGGAAAGCGTCCTCAGAAAACCCTGGCGGAATATGACCAAGCCTACAAATTTAAATTTGAGCTTTTTCGCAAGGCGTGCAACACGTTTTATAATGATGCTTCGGATGAAGATTGGCAGAGTTACAACCAGTTTGTAGAGGCAAATAAATACTGGCTGGACGATTACGCACTGTTCATGTCGTTACTCTATCATCATGATAAACGCCCTTGGAATACCTGGGAAAAAGGACTCTCGCAACGCAAAAAATCTGTAATGGATAAATACAGAAAGAAGCTCAAAGAAGAAATAGATCTTCACTATTGGTTGCAGTATGAGTTCAACTCACAGTGGATGGCAATAAAAAAATACGCCAACGAGCGCTCCATCTCCGTTGTGGGAGATATTCCTATTTTCGTTGATCATAACAGTGCTGATGTATGGGCGCATTCTAAGTATTTTGAAGTGGATGCAACCGGAAACCGAAAACTTGTTGCCGGTGTGCCGCCGGATTACTTCAGTGAAACCGGCCAGTTATGGGGCAATCCGCTCTATAAATGGAAAGTTTTGGAGCAGGATGGTTACAAATGGTGGGTAGAAAGGTTCCGCCAGATGTTTTATATGTTTGATTCCATCCGGGTGGACCACTTCCGTGGCTTTGATGCTTACTGGGAAGTTAAAGCGACTGAAGAAACTGCAATGAATGGGCGTTGGGTAAAAGGGCCGGGACCCGGATTATTCAACAAAATAGAAGAAGAGCTTGGAGAGCTTCCGATTATCGCAGAAGATCTTGGAGTGATCACGAAAAGTGTGGTGGCTCTGCGCGACGGATTTAACTTCCCAGGTATGAAGATCCTGCAGTTTGCATTCCAGGGAAATTATGCCAACAGTTTTTTACCCCATAATTATACTACAGACAACTGTGTGGTTTATACGGGAACCCATGATAATGACACCACGATCGGTTGGTATAAAGAGGCTCCTGAAATAGAGCAGCATCGCTGCCGCGAATACATGAAAACCTCCGGTGAGGAGATAAATTGGGACATGATACGCACGGCAATGCTATCGGTGGCCAAGTATGCCATTTTTCCACTTCAGGATTTAATGAATCTGGATACCGAACACCGTATGAACTTTCCCGGAACAGTGGAAAATAACTGGTTGTGGCGATACACTGATGAAATGCTGGCTGGGGTTGATCGAGACCGTATCAGACATCTGATAGAAATAAGCAATCGCAACCCGAGAGTAGACAATCAGGATTCAAATATTGTCGAAATCGAAACCGAAGAAGCCAATTAAGCAATTTTGAATAAAAATTATTATATTGGTTATGTGTCATCATCGGTGTAAAGTTGACGTTAAAAAGTAAGTAAAAAAACACCGTTGATTGTACATCTAAGAGGGCTTTATTGCGCCATTATTGTACAGCCCCATCCTGAGTTTTATCCTCGTTAATCCGGTATATTTAACAGTTATTATAATCATTATATCTGTATAGAAAGAAAGCCGTTACATAAATTATGAAGATATTATATGCTGCAGCGGAGATTTCACCGTTCGCAAGAATGACCAACACGGCGGATTTACTTCGCTTCCTTCCGGCCTCACTTCAGGATAAAGGATTTGAAATCCGCATTCTCTTGCCCAAATACGGCTCAATTAATGACCGACGAAACAGGTTACATGAGGTAATCCGGCTCTCCGGTATTGAAGTCGAGGTAGCGGGAAATGTAGAAAGCATGAAAATTAAGGTAGCCAGCATCCCTAACGCTAAGCTGCAGGTCTACTTTCTAGATAATGATACCTACTTCAAGCGAAAAGGGTTGTTTTCCGATTCAAAGGGCAATTATTATAAGGATAACGACGAACGCTTGATTTTCTATAATAAGGGGATTTTACAGACCGTTAAAAAGCTCGGCTGGAAGCCTGATATTATTCATTGCCACGACTGGCCGGCAGGGTTTGTTCCGGCTTTTCTGAAATCTTTATATAAAGATGACGAAAACTTTACAGATACTAAGGTAATCTACAACCTTCATAGTCCGTTAAATGAAGGCCTTTTCGATACATCGATTATCGATAAAATGGGATTGCCGGATGACTTTGACGTCAACCGGATTTTAACCGACGGAAAGGTGGACTTTAGGAAAGCTGGTTTAATTTATGCCGATCACGTAGTTACCGGAAATGACCTCGGCAGTGAGCTGGACGACCTGTTCAATGAATTGAATATAACACCTGATAAGATTCAGGGAGCACCGCAAGACATATCTTCAAAATTTGCAGACTACTATAAAGCCATTGTTGGAGAAACCGCAGAACAGAAAGAATCATAATTCTCGCCCGGAATGGGTTTCCCAATTGTTGAACCCGCAATTCTACAGTTCGCGGGGATGGCTGATATTAATAATTGCAATCGGGTGGGTAGTTAACTCCTGTGATGATGGCAACCTTGTCGGCTCCGATCCCGGCGGTGACGAAATACAGGTAAAAGCAGATACCGTGTATATACCCTCGACCCTGGAAGTGTCGGCTCCGGGTTTTTCTGGAAACCATGCTTACCTCTCTGTCGGGCACTATAATGATCTGCTCTTTGGTGAAAAAGAAGTAACAGCGCTATTACAACCAAATATTATTGAAGAAGATATTGACTCTATAGAAGCTAACGCTACTGCATCTTTGGAAATGCATGTAGATGAAGTCTACGGTGATATAAACAGCTCTAATCATTTACAACTCAGGGAAGCTCCGAGGCGGTGGCGGGCAAGTGCTTGGCGACCGGACTCTGTTATGAGTGATTCGGATATCTTGTTAGGAGAGCATATATATCAGCCTGAAGATGATACAGTGACTATCCCTGTTGATGATAACTGGCTGCAGCGCTACAGAGAATTTTTTAACGAAAGCGATGAAGATGGATACCGGGATGAGCTGTTTGGATTCACGCTTTTCAGTATG
This sequence comes from uncultured Chitinophagales bacterium, assembly GCA_964505385.1. GTDB lineage: Bacteria > Bacteroidota > Rhodothermia > Balneolales > Natronogracilivirgulaceae > SLJN01. Next base: position 38,977 of record CAZDIA010000017.1, on the reverse strand, counting down.
GAAGAATCCAATATTTTGTCATTTGATATGGACGAATCCCGCCTGGTTATAGATAACCCATCTGCGGATACGCTGCAACACGTTGGCTTCAGGGGAAGTGCTTTTAGTCTTGAAAGAGGCGAACCTTCTGAATCTATTGCTGAGGAAGTATCTATCAATCGTAACATCTTTGATAATTTCATGAAACTTGAATTTGATGTGGACAGCGAATTTATAGGTGCTGATAATATTTCCAGAGCAGAGTTGCGGATTTACGTTGATTCAGAGAGTATGGAGTCAACCGAATACCTGCCGGAAAATCACCGGCGAAATTCAGCAGATGAGCTGGATTTGTATTTTCTTGATGAATCCGACCTTGATTTATCTATTACGGATGACCCGGTGTTCCGTTCATCGTTAAATGAGGGCGAGGACGGGGAACCGGATTATTTCAGTGTCAACCTCACAGCATTTATCAAGGATCAGCTTACGGCTGAAGAACAAGAAGAAGATGATTTTTATCTGATAATCAGTGAAAATAATGGGAAAATAATTTCTAGCTTACTATTCAATCATCTTCATGATGAGTACGCCCCTCAAATTCATATAACAAGTGCAGATCCGAATTAAAATACCATGCGCAGTTTAATAATAAGTTCGGCATTATTGATAGGTCTGTTTTCGCTGCCCGTTGAAAACTCCAGCGCACAGGATCTATACAGAAGTGGATCCACCTACTCCTATTACGGCTTAGGAATGCCCAATGATTATCGTGCTCCGAATGCCAGCGGAATGAATGTCATTGGAACATCAGTCTTCGATACCCGCATTAGCAGTACAGCAAATCCGGCAATGCTTGGTACCAATCGCTACACAAACATTAATGGTGGATTTAATATTACGGGCTATGAAATGTCCGATGAGGTAAGCTCAGCAAGCCAAACTCACATTGAAAGTAGCCAGCTTCAGATGTCATTTCCTGTTTTGCGTGATCGACTGGGAGTTTCGGCTTCAATATTGCCGGAAACCAGTTACAATTTTACCACAACAGGTCAGGATTCGCTTGCTGCTGGTGAAAGCCCAAGCGGCTCTTTACTGAATTATGAAACTGAAACTGATGCAACCGGAGGGCTGAACCGGATTGAAATTGGTGCAGGATACCGCGTTGCTCCACGCACATACATCGGTATTGCTCCGGCATTCTACTTTGGAACACTTACCCAAAGAGTTGATCTCGATTTTGATGATGACGATTTTGAATCCGTGAACTTTAGCAGAAATACTTCACATACTGGCTGGGGTGGAAGAGTTGGACTTCTCCAGATTATGCCTGGCGTGTTTAACCCTACAGATATTTTATCAGTAGGTGTAAGTGCCTCAATGCCTGTATCACTTGATGCTGAGCGGCGCTTTGAAACTGAGCTGGATGATGGCGAGAATGTTCAATTGCCTGAATCTGAAGAAAATAGAACTGTAGAATATCCGCTTGACGTAAGTGTCGGATTAACTTATGTATTGAGTGATAATTTTAAAGTATCTTCTGATGTGCTTTATCAAAATTGGGCAAATTTTGAACCATTTGAAGCGCAGGAAAACGTTACATATAAAGATCGCTTCAGAACCGGGTTAGGTGCGGAAATAAGCGGGTATAACCCGAATACCCCGCCTTCCTTTTTCCGGGATCTGATTTACCGGGCCGGGGTTAGCTATGATACCGGCAGTATGGAAATTAATGATAACAGCATTAGCACTTACAGAGCAAGTGTGGGAATAGGAATTCCTACAAGTGACCGTTCATCATCATTAAATATAAATTTCGATTATGGTGTCCGAGGCACACAAGCAGATGGACTTATCCAAGAAGAAATATTCGAATTACGGGTATCGTTTAATCTTTCCGAGTTAATGTTTTTCAGACCGAGACTCAGATAAGCCGATAAATACAGGGTTGTAAATACATATAAAGATGAAAAATTTAGTTTACATATTAATATTTTTATTCTTCTTCGCTTGTTCAACAGCTGAGGAAGTCGCCGACGATGATATAGATGGTACAGAAACCGAAGAAGTCACCGATAATGACATAAACGGTGATGAGGAAGAGGAAATCGGAGAGGAAGAAGACCTTGCTGAGTTAGGCGATGCAGAAGGTTTTGAGAAACCATTCACTGATCTTGAACCCCCGTTCGGATATGAATCGCGAACTGTATTCTCGCTTTTTCAGGATGAATACAGAAACGAGCAGTGGGAAATGGCACTGAAATACGGAAGATATTTAATCAGTGAACATCCCAAAGAAATGGAAAATGTAGACGCTTACCGGGGCGATCGCATGTTTGACCGGATGATTACCATCTACAAGGAAAAGCACAATATGGCGGAAGAGCCTGAGTTACAGGAAGCTTACGTGGATTCCGCACTGCAAATGTTCGACTGGTTCTTCAATGAATACGAAGAAGACGAAGTTGATGAATGGAGATGGATCATGAACCGGGGCCGCTTTTATCAGGAGCATTCCGACTATATTGAAAACGGGATGCAAAAAGCCTATGAAGACTATGCTACCATTTTTAATAGAGATGTAGAACGCACTACAGAAAGTGGAGACGGATACTACGTTCGCATCATGCTTCAAAATATGAAAAGAGAAGGTGAAACTGATAAAGTTCTCGACTGGATGGATCGCGCACAGCCTTATGCGGACGAGGAGTTGAAAGCGGAATTCGATCAAATGCGCAGTGATATATTCGAAGATCCGGAAGAGCGGGTCGAATGGTTGCAGACCGTTCTCGATGACGATCCTGGAAATGTCGAAGTTATGGAGGAAATCTACGAGCTATATGATGAACTTGGCGAATCAGATAAAAAATGGGACAAGGCCAGGGAAATCTACGAGACTGACCCGAGCTATGACAACGTGATAAGAATGGCACGGCTTCATAACGATGAAGGAGATTACGATGTAGGAAATGAATATTTGCGCGAATCCCTTGAACTTACCGAAGATTCAGAGCAACGGTACGAAACGCTGCTGCGGCTTTCCCGCAATTATCAAAACATGAGAGATTTTGAAGAAGCCCGCGATTATGCCGAGCGAGCTTCCGATCAGAACCCTGATAGTGGTGAGCCATATATTAGAATAGCCGACATTTATAGTGAGACAGTTTCCCAATGTACTAATGGCGACATGGGGCGTAGAGACCGTACTGTTTACTGGTTGGTTCTCGACTATCTTGATAAAGCGCTGGAGGTAGATCCAGGTGTTGAAAGACAAGTAGAAAATCGGTACGAAAATTTTGAGAATGTGATGCCTTCTTCAAGCGATAAGCACTTTATGGGCTGGGAAACCGGCGATTCATTTATGATAGATGGAGAAATTGACGAGTGCTATGCCTGGATTAATGAGGAAACTACTGTCCGATAAGGTAAGCTGAAGGTCTCAAGACATATTCAGGTATCAAATTATTTTTTATAAAAATTAATATTTTAGAGGCGGGAGTGGTCACTTTGCTAATCGGGAAATAAATAGCTCCTGTCTGTTTTATCAGTAGTGGCGCAAAATGTAATAGAGTTTTGCTTCACGCCTGTGTATGTCTATGATCAATCCAAATGATACGGTTGAACCCAATGAGTAATAACAGAAATAAAAACAAAAAGCGTCGTAATACCCATAAGAAAAAAGGTCGCAAGAAAAAAGGCGGTAATAAAGAGCAGCTCCCCGAATTTCTTGAAAACGAGCATGTGAAACCGGCAGGCCGTTTTAGCGGAGTTGTCGAACTCACGCCCAAGGGGTATGGCTTTATCAGAAAACTGGATCACGAGTTTACTAAAACTGAAAAGGACCCTTTTTTAAATCCCGATCAGGTAAGGTTTTTTAAAATAAAACCGGGACTTGTAGTCGAAGGCGAGCTTGAGCAGGACCAAAAAGGTAATCTTCGGGTAGCAACTGTTGATACCATTAATGGGGAACCTTTTGAAAGCTGGCTGAAAGCGCCACGATTTGAACTGCAACGGCCAATTATGCCGATTGAACAAATCAAACTTTCAAAACGCCCTGATGAAACCGAAATGAGAGTCGTTGATCTTATCGCACCGGTTGGAAAAGGTCAAAGATCCCTGATCGTATCCCCACCAAGAACCGGAAAAACGGTATTATTAAAACAAATTGCAGAGTCGGTAGAGAATTATCACCCTGACGTCGAACTTGCAGTTTTACTTGTGGATGAGCGCCCGGAAGAAGTGACGGATTTTAAGCGGACTACCCATGGCAAAGTGTTTGCTTCTTCCAATGACCGTCCGACAGAAAGCCATACCCGGATATCGGAGCTGGCACTAAGTTATGTTAAACGAATCGCCGAAATGGGTGGTGATGCGGTATTATTGATTGACTCCATCACCCGTATGGGCCGTGCATATAATGCAGCTCAGGCCAACAGCGGAAGAACGCTCTCCGGCGGACTTGACATCAGGGCTTTGGAAATACCCAAGAAGATTTTTGGATCAGCAAGGAAAATTGAGAATGGTGGTTCACTGACAATAATCGCTACGTGCCTCATAGAAACGAATTCCCGCATGGATGACCTGATCTTTGAAGAATTTAAAGGAACCGGCAACATGGAGCTGGTCCTCGACCGTGAACTTGCCAATGAGCGGATATATCCGGCAATAAATATTGCCGCATCGGGAACCCGGAATGAAGATAAGTTTGTGGAGGGCGCTATGGAAGAAAGAGATATGGTGCGCCGATATCTTCTCAAAAAGAATCCTGCGGAGTCAATGGCGAGTCTGCTACAGGTTCTCAAAAGAACCGAAAGCAATGACGAACTACTAAATCAGATTGCGGCTTACGCTTAATTAGTGCACTTAGAGTTTTCTTTCAGATTCTAATCACTCAAATTATTAGTACTGAGGGATAGTGGGATCGATTTCCTCAGACCAGGAAAGAATCCCCCCTTGAAGATTTTTGACATTTTGAAAGCCCTCTTTTTGCAGGATTTTGCACGCTTCGGCACTTCTTACACCGCTTCGGCAGTAGATGACGACTTCGTGATTTTTGTAATCCTGTAGATCGTCTGTCCGGTCTGGCAACTCGCCAAGTGGAATAAATTCACCATCAATATGCGTAAACTCTCGTTCCATTGGTTCACGGACATCAACTAAAACAGGCGGGTTTTCGCTGTCGAGTTTAGCTTTCAATTCATGTACATCTATTTGATTGACTTTCATGTGCTGTCTTTTTGATTAAATCAGGAATAACTATAGCGGTCAAGACGAAACTGTTCGCCAAGATAGAGTTTTTTGGCTTCTTCATCTTCAGCAAGAAAATCTGAGCTGCCTTCTTTCAGAATTCTTCCTTCAAACATCAAATATGCGCGGTCGGTGATTGCAAGTGTTTCATGAACGTTGTGATCGGTAATCAAAATTCCAATATTTTTGTTTTTAAGCGACTGGATGATTTTTTGAATATCCTCAACCGCAATAGGGTCCACTCCCGCAAATGGTTCATCAAGCAACATAAACTTCGGGTCGGTGACCATGGCGCGGGCAATTTCAGTTCTGCGCCGTTCTCCGCCTGAAAGATTGTATCCTTTACTGTTTACTACTTTTTCAAGGCCAAATTCTTCAACGAGTTGATCGGACCGCTCCCGGCGCTCTTTCGCCGGAACCGAAAAAAATTCCAGAATGGATTCCAGATTTTGACGAACGGTAAGATTACGGAAAACAGATGCTTCCTGAGACAGATACCCAATTCCTTTTCTGGCTCTTTGATACATAGCCCATTTGGTAATTCGGGTATCATCAAAATAGATTTCTCCTTTATTGGGCCGAATCAGGCCAACTACCATGTAAAACGTTGTGGTTTTACCCGCGCCATTCGGGCCAAGCAAACCTACAATTTCGGACTGTTTAACCGAAATGGAGACATGATCAGCCACGGTACGTTTTCGGTACCGCTTGACCAAATCCTCGCCGAAGAGTTTAGAAGCAGTGCTATGTTCGTTTTGATTATCCATCCGGTTGATAACGGTCAATTTTGCGGATAGCGTGTTGCAGCAGTAATATTCCTTGTTCTACATCATTGATATCACACAACTCAACCGCGCTATGAACATATCTTGTCGGTGTGGAGATACAGGTAACATGCGATCCCAGGCCTGCAAGGTACTGCATTCCGGAAGTGTCGGTGCCCCCCGCTGTGAGAACTTCGCGTTGAAAGGTGATCTCATTTTTTTCCGCAATCTCAATCATATAACTGACCAGTGAATGCGTGGATATAACACTGCTATCCATAATTTTAATTGCGGTGCCTTTGCCCGGCCTGGTAACCCACCTGCTTTCTTCCACGCCGGGGTTATCAGCGGCCAGAGTGATATCCAATGCTATCCCGATATCAGGTCGTAAACGCTGAGCGGCAACACGAGCTCCCCTGATGCCCACTTCTTCCTGAACCGTAAAAACAGCATTAAAAGTGCAAGGCAGTTTCTCTTTGGATAAACTTAAAACGGCCTCAGCAAGCATGTAGACAGAAATCCGGTTATCCAAAGATTTGGAAGTGATACAATCTCCCATCTGCTGAAGCGGCCTGTCCCGGACTATTAAAGTGCCGGTGGGCACAATCTCTTTTACTTTTTCCGCGGGAAGCCCCGTGTCAATATAAAGGTTTTCAATTTTTGGAGCCTGTTTTTTTTCTTCATCACTAAGAATATGCGCAGGCATCCCGCCGATAACTCCGGGAATCGCTCCCTCTTTTGATAGCACCGTAACCGCCTGAGTGTATAATGTGCGCGGATCAAATCCTCCCAAAGTACTGAACCGGATGAAACCGTCTTTTTCAATATGTGTAGATATCAGACTAATTTCATCCACATGAGCCGCGCTCATTACGGTGGGTTCACCTTCACCAAGTGTAACCGTCAGGTTACCCATTGAATCTATATGGGTCGGGATATCGCGGGATTCGAAATGAGACTTCAGGAAATCTGTAAGCTCCTGTTCATATCCTGGTGCGGCAGGTGTTTGGGTAATTTTTTTGAGAAGTTCGAAATTCATATCAGGCAGGTTCAAGAGAGTTTAGCATGGCGGTTAAAATAACTTTGCCGTCCTCTGATCCCAGATTCGGATCAACCGCCCGTTCCGGATGCGGCATCATACCGAGTACATTGCCTTTTTGGTTGCATACACCAGCGATATTTTCAACAGACCCATTCGGGTTAGCATGCGGAGTAGGATTTCCATTTTCGTCCGTATAAGTAAACACAATTTGGTTTTGATCATACAATCTTTTCAATTCGTCATCAGAAGCAAAGTAATTGCCTTCGCCATGAGCGATCGGCAATTTTAACACCCGGCCACGATTAATGCCGGAGGTAAAAATCGTATCAGGATTTTTACAGGTAACATGAACCATACGGCAGCTGAACTTGAGCTGCTTATTGTGCATCATTGTGCCGGGAAGCAGTCCGGCTTCCAGTAAAACCTGAAAACCATTACAAATACCTAGAACGGGTCCTCCGTCATTTGCGAATTTTTCGACTTCTTTCATCACCGGGGAAAATCGTGCAATTGCCCCGGATCGGAGATAATCACCATAAGAAAATCCGCCCGGAATGATGATGCCATCGACGGAATCAATTTCGGTTTCTTTATGCCAGATGAAGCGGGTGTTCGCGCCGATTTCGTGTTTTAGAGCGTAATAAGCATCATGATCGCAGTTGGATCCTGGGAATACGATTATACCAATAGTAGCAGCCATAAAAATTTAAAAACTATACGGTGTCGGGTTCGGTTACAATAACTTCAAAATCTTCCATGACCTCATTTGCCAAAAGCTTTTCGCATGCGTTGCGCGCTTGAGCTTCCGCTTGATCTTTTGAGTCAGCCTCTATAGTGATATTTATTAGTTTGCCTATACGTAATTCATCAATTCCTTCAAACCCAAGGTTGGATAAAGCATGGAGAGAAGCCTTCCCCTGTGGATCAAGAATTGAAGGGCGTTTTCGTATTTTGATTTCGGCGTGAAACTTAGCCATCGTTTTACGGATTTTTTATGAGCGGTTTTATGTAAGAAATTAATTCTTTTTTGATTTTGTCCCGGGATTGGCCTGAGTCAATCCACACAGCATCAGGCCAGCGGCGAAACCAGGTAATCTGCCGTTTGGCATATCGCCGGGTTTGTGTTTTGATTTTCTCAACCATATTCGGGTAATCAAGTTCGCCGTTAAGATAAGCAATCACTTCGCGATAGCCTACCGTTTTAAGCGATTGTATCTCTGGTGAAAATCCCATCTCAAGTATAGATTTAACCTCTTGAACGAAACCTTCATTCAGCATCTCGTCAACCCGGTTATTAATGCGCTCGTGAAGTGTTTGACGCTCGGGTGAGAGGATAAAAATCAGATCAGCATCAGGATTAGTTTTATTTTTGTGATGAAAAGAACTGAAAGGTTCACCGGTTTGCATCCACACATCAAGTGCCCGGATTATGCGATGGCGATTGAAACCGTCCATTTTTTTTGAATAAACAGGATCAACGTTTTTGAGTTTTTTGAACAGATGTTCAACGCCGAAAGTATCAGCTTCTTCTTCCAGCTTACTTACGTTTTCGGGATTAGCATCCGGGATATCATCAAAAGGATAAAGTATCGATTCAAGATGAAGCGTACTACCTCCGGCATATAAACAAAGCTCAGAGGATTGCAAAATTTCCCCGCTCCAATCTTTGCAACGATTGGCAAAATCTGCGGCCGTATCAGGCTCATCAGGTTCAAAAATGGAGATATTATAATGCGGGATTTCTTCAAGAATCTCAGCCGGCACTTTTCCCGTGCCAATATCCAGATATTTATAACATTGACGGGCATCGGCGGATATAACCGGACAATCAAATTCCCGGGCGATATCTATTGCGGCCTGGCTTTTGCCGGCACTTGTCGGGCCGGCTATGATGACAGTAGCCAATCTATTGGTCAGCAGGTTTTAACTCGGATTTCAATTGAAGGAAAATTTTGCAATCGATCCTTTTGCATGAAACGCAGTTCTCATAAAATCTGTATAAAAGAAGTAAGCAAGCTATTGGTTCACTCTCAGGAAGTTTTCTGTTTTCCCTCTTTGCGGTGGATTAATCCGGCAATAGCTTTTGCCATTTTTTTTGCAGCAGGAGGGTGTTCACGCAACCAAAGTTCAGGCTCGATAAGTTCTAATTCCATGATGGACCACTGCCCGTTATGGTCCCGGACCATATCAACCCGGGCATATTCAGGATAGGGTTCAACCACCGAAATAGCCTGCTCAGCTAATTGGATCTGTTCAGCGGTTGGGGTAAATGTGCGGTATGTTCCCCCATGATCATCCTGAACACGGAAATCCCCAGGTTTTGCTACTTTTCGCACCGCATGGGTAAACTCACCATGCAATACCATCAAAGTATCTTCGCCGGTATTGATAATCTCCCGAACAAAAGGTTGCAACAAAAAAGACTCCTTGGCAAGAACAGGCTGGATTAATGAAGCTATGTGATCAGCATTTTCAAAGTTTACCCGGTAGGTGTGCCTTGCTCCACCGGACACACACGGTTTGATAACAGCTTCGCCCCATCCGGTTTCCTTGAGTAAGCTACTCAGGTCTAGTTCATAACCGGTTTCCAGAAATCGCGATGGGACAACAGAAATCCCTCTGTTTTGAAGATCAGCGAGGTAATGCTTATCAATATTCCATCTTATGATACTGGCATCATTGCTAAGAATCGTTTGTTTCTCAATATTAGCAAGCCATTCAGAAAATTCTTGGTATTGACCATAATAATCCCAGGTAGTGCGAAAGACAGCACATCTGAATTCAGACCAGTCAACATCCCGGCGGGCCCAGTCAACTCGCTGAGTAGTCAATCCGTATTCCCAAAGGGCATCACTTAAAAGGCGGTCATCATGAAGGATATTTTGAAAATACCAGTCGTTTTTATTGGCGGTGGCAGCTTCATATCGGTTTTCGGTCAGGAGTGCCACATCGGCGTAAAATGATGACATTTATAATCGCAAATTAGTTGTCTGTAAGAAACTCTAAGTGACCTGTGAATACGCCAAGATCAGGAACGAAGATATTGGCGTTTTCTTAGAGGCACTAATTAAATGTGAGAGTCGGAGTAGGTTGCCTGGAGTTACAGCGCTGAAAAGGTAGGGAATTGAGTCAAATCTTCAAAAGCTCAAAGAAAAGTTTTGTTTCCGTATCCCCTTTATCATGAAGAATTTTAAGAAGTCAAGATGACAAGAAGTCAAGAAAATAAGAATAGCTTGAAGGAGCAGCTAAGTAGGCTAAATTCTTTTCATCTTTACTTCTTCACATCTTTACCTCTTTTCATCTTCAATTACCGGCTGAACACATCCGGGTCGAGTGAAACGTTAAGAGATATGCGATGTGTAAAACCTAAATCGGATGCAATACCTGCAAAACTGCTGAAACCGTAATCCAGAAATACAGATCCGACCTTAAGACCTGCTCCGATTGTCGGGGAAACATAATGATTACCCTCTTCATCAAGATGAAAATCGGTGACGCCGGTTCTCAGAAATATTAAATCATGATAGCCAAGTTCAACACCGACATGTGGTTCAATGCTGATATCACCTACATTGTAGAAATACGTCTGCCGCCCTTCGAAACGGAAATCAGCATCAAGAGCTGTGGTTAGCTGAAAATCATTGAAATCGAATATTCTGCCAAGTCCGAGTTTGACCGTGGGCAGGACACGTTCATTTTGTCCCTCCGGCATTTCACTGCCGAATTCGCCCCCAAACATATCCTCATCCCCAAGCGGGGCAAGCTCTTCGGAGTCCACACTCCAGAACTTCATCATGGTGGTAATATCCATCAGGTTAACTCCAAAATAGTAATCTGAAGTCTGGTACTGCATACCAACATCAAGACTGTATCCCCAGGCGTCAGCAAAAGGGCCAAGCCGGTGGTTAATCACTTTGGCCGAAACTCCCCAGTTCAGATTATCCGTAGCGGCAGCCGCGTAGGTCAAAAACAGGGCCATGTCTGCAGCGCTGAATTCGGTGAAATAATCGGCGGGGTTCGAACGGGGGCGATTGTTTTCAAAATCCCACGCTTCCATAGTGTTTTTTATGCCGTCAATACCCTGGCGAAAAAAACTGATCCCTATAACTCCTTCAGAATTTCGTACGGGTAATCCGAGAGCTCCGTAATCATAATTCACAATACCTGCAAATCGCTGAGAGTGCATATAAGCCAGCTCCAGATCTTCCATACGCGCCAATCCGGCAGGATTCCAGTAGCCGGAGGTAATATCATTAACAAAAGCGGTTTGAGCCCCGCCCATGCCAAGTGCGCGTGCTCCTCCACCTACGGAGAGGAAATCACCACCGTACTTTGCGCTTTCAAAATCCTGAGCGAAACCTGGAACACTCAATCCGATGGTAAGCAGTGTGGTAAGTAGATAAATTTTGAGTTTTGGCATCAGAAATGTAGGGTATATACTCATCACTATATATAGAGGAGTCAAGTTAATCAAATTGGCAGAAGTAAAAAACAGCTCAGTTATTATTTTTGAAATGATATAAAGTTTTTGCCACTTGAATCTTGTAACAGGTTAATAAACCAGAAATCAAATCAATCAACATAAGCAGCTGCGGTAGCATCGGCTGTGATAATTTTTATATAAAATGAGCGGAGTTTAATAACTAATATTGCTTTACTCTTTTAATCGCTTATTCGCAGATCAAAATTTTCATTATTTGAAGGGTGAAAGAATAATTACAGAGTTGCAGAGAGTAGCAGTATCTGTTATTATAGTATGATAAATAAAACTGTGTACGGAAACTATTTAAAACAGCAATTCATATGAAATTCAGTATCCCCAGCTCCGAATTGATGCGTGGCCTGCAGGCCGTAATAGGTGCAGTGCCAAGTAAGGCGACTCTTCCTATCCTGGAAACAGTCTTGTTCAAGAGCGAAGATGGAAATCTCAGCTTGTGTGCAACTGATCTTGAGGTTAGTATTGTGGAATTTGTTGAAGCCAGTGTTGAAGATGATGGTGCTGTGGCTATACCGGCACGCCGACTGGTGGAAACACTACGCCAACTGCCTGATATCCCAGTGCAGTTTGATATTACCGATAATTTCCAGGTTAAATTCCGCACTGACCAGGGAGTTTATAAACTGGCAGGGGATGACCCGGATGAGTTTCCGGATGTGCCACAGCTGGATTCAGGTGTGATCATAAAATCGACTACGGAAGCCCTAAAAGATGTAATCCGAAAAACCAGTTTTGCTGTTTCAAGTGATGATCTGCGGCCGGCTATGATGGGAGTTTACTTCCAGATTGGCTCTGAGGAAAGCAGGGTTGTTGCTACAGATGGGCACCGGCTGGTACGGTTAATCCGTAAAGACCTGGTCGGCTCAGAAGAAACCAACTTCATCACTCCGGAAAAAACGCTCACGCTGGTTAGTAAAGCTCTGGAAGAAACGGATTGTGAAATCACCATCGGTTCTGACCATGCGCGATTTCAGAGTGGAAAAACTATAATCGTTACCAGGCTGATCAATGAGCAGTATCCGAATTATGATTCGGTTATCCCGAAAGAGAATGATAAGGAGCTGAAAATAAACCGTGAACAGATGTTGGCTACCGTGAAGAGGGTTTCGGTATTTGCCAGCTCCAGTACACGCCAAATGCGGCTGAAGATGGAGCCGAATCAGGTGCAGATATCTGCAGAAGATATTGATATGAGCAGCGAGGCCGAGGAAGTGATCCCCTGCGAGTACGAAAACGAGGAAATGGAAATCGGTTTTAATGCAAAATACCTGGCAGATGTACTCAGTAACATAGATGATCCCGAAGTGATTTTTGAATTTTCTACCCCTAACCGGGCCGGCATTGTACGTCCATCTATCCAGGATGATGATGAAGATATGCTCATGCTGGTTATGCCGGTTATGCTGAATACCTATGCGTGATGAGCGGTAAACGGCCCGTCATAACTATTACAACAGACTACGGATATCAGGATCACTACGTTGGCGCATTAAAAGGGGTGATACTTGGCATCAACCCCGAGGCCAATGTGATTGATGTCTCGCACGCCATAGCCCCCGCCGATATTATGGGAGGTGCGTGGGTGATAAGTAATGCGGCATTTTTATATCCGCCGGGAACGGTGCATCTGGGTATTGTGGATCCGGGTGTGGGTTCATCCCGCAAGGGAATTATTGTTCAGGTGGATGATCAGATATTTGTCGGACCGGATAACGGATTGTTCTCTTTTACTTTCCCAGGCAGAAAAGTTTCCGGTTATTATCTTGAAAATCCGGATTATACCCGGGAGCATATCTCCAAAACTTTTCACGGGCGGGATATCTTCGCGCCGGTTGCAGCATACGCATCCAAAGGTGTGGAACCGAAGCACTTTGGCCCGGTGGCCGGGAAACTGGAAACCTACAAAATGCCCATGCCTATCACAGATGATAAAGGTATTGAAGGCTGGGTAGTTCATATCGATGCGTATGGAAATCTGATCACCAATATATCTGAAAATGAATTATCGCTGATTGAAGACAAAAGTTTCAAGATTTACATAGGTAATGTAATTCTGAATGAGATTGTCTCAACCTTTTCTGATGTACCGGATGGAGAGCCGGCAGCTATCCGGGGGAGCTCCGGTATGTTGGAGGTTGTGCTTAATAAAGGCCATGCACAAAATATGCTAAGTGTTCAAAAAGGTGATGCGGTTTCGATAGTTTTTCGCAGTTAATTTTCTTGAATTCTTGTCATCTTGACTTCTTCACATCTTCACCTCTTTATGAAACAGCCGGCTACGGCTTATCAGCTTGTAGTCGAACTAAAACTATCACGCATATTCTGCTTGTAACTGCAAATAGTGTTCATATAACTCCTCAGAATGCCGGAACTGCAATGCCCTAATGATAGAAGACATCCTCTCGAGATCGATTCACGGGTGGCTTTTTTTGATGAATCTTTCAATGGAGTTGTTTCCTGCCGTGATAGGCATGAATATAACATCTCCCACAATATTATTGATTTGCTTCCGCACACCGGAATGCCAGGCAGTTCCATAGCTAACTATAGCAACAATTTCACTTTCACCGCTTCGGTCTATGAGAATCAATGGCGCAAACGTTCTATCGGAATACTCTCCGGTCAGGATTTTTCTATGGATGATGAAGCGAGTCTGATGATGAGCTGGATTGGTGATCCATCCGGTAAAGTGATTCTGGATATAGGTACTTCCACCGGGTTTTATGCACGGACCATTTCAAAATCGGCAAAAAAAGCTGAAGTCTTTGCACTGGATATTTCCGAACCTATGCTTCGCCAGGCTATTCGAAATGGCAAAAATGAAAACACGGGCTTTTATCCGCTTCGTGCAGATGCCGCCCGACTCCCGTTTTTTGATGATCAAGTTGATGTGATCGTTTGCGGCGGCACATATAATGAACTTTACGAACCTGAAAACGTTCTCCGGGAGATGCGGCGAGTACTTAAGCCGGAAGGCATCTGTTTTATGATGTATCTGACTTCAGCTGAATCACTGACCGGCCGCTTGCTTCAAACCGGATTGGCTCCCGGTGGCGTTCATTTTCCCAAACCTAAAACTGTTAAGAGGCAATTCCGGGAATCAGGATTTAGCTCCACAAAACACAGGAAGCTCGGTATTGTTAATTTTGAGTTATTGAAATCAGTTACCACCCAGTAAGTTCACTTACATTTTCTCAGGTGCCGATATACCCAGAATGGTAAGTCCGTTTTTCATCACAAGCGCTACAGTTTCAAGCAGAGCCATTCGGGAAGCGGCAAGATTATCGTCTTCACCGATAATCCGGCAATCATGATAGAATTTGTGAAATGATGCCGCTACCTCATTCAGGTAGTTGATCAGGCGGTGTGGCTCCCGGTTTTCGGTAGCTGAAACCACTATTTCCGGGAGATCAATCAGGGTTTTTATAAGCTTTAATTCACTTTCGTGTGTAAGCAAACTAAAATCAACAGCGGCCGTTGACGCTTCGGTATCTTTGAATTTCCGGTGAATGCTGTGGATGCGGGCGTGTGCATATTGCAGATAGTAAACCGGATTTTTTTCACCCGCTTCTTTTGCCTCGCCAATGTCGAATTCGAGATGGGTGTTTGGAGACCGCATCAAAAAGAAAAAGCGGGTCACATCTTCACCCACTTCATCCATAAGTTCATCCAGCGTTACAAAGTTGGCTTTACGGGTGCTCATTTTATAAGGCTTGCCATCTTTGGTCAGTGTCACAAACTGATAAACCAGGGCTTCTACTTTGCTTTTATCGTAACCCAGCGCTTCAAGTCCCGACAATACATCCGGAAATGTATCTATATGGTCGGCGCCAAGCACATCAATGCATAGATCATATCCACGATCCAGTTTATCCTGGTGGTAAGCGATATCCGGCAGGCGATAGGTGGGCTCACCGGTGTTTTTTACTAAAACGGTATCTTTTTCCTTGCCGAACTCTGTGGTTTTAAACCAAACGGCGTCATCCTGGTCATAAGCCAGGTTTTTCTCTCTGAGTTGTTCGACGACGCGATCAACATCCCCGCTTTGATAAACGCTATACTCATTGAAATACTGATCCATCTCAATATGCATTCGTTTAAGGGTTTGTTGTATGTCGCGAAAAATGGCATCCTCAGCCGCTTCTTTAAACGGGGTGGTATCATCTTGATCGCGAAGGGAATCACCGTGCTGTTTCTTTAATTCTTCTGCAATATTTTTTATGTACTCTCCCTCATAACCGCCTTCTGGCCATGTGGTTGCATTACCAATAAGATCTAAATATCGTGCTCGTACACTTTCGCCGAGTACCCGCATTTGCCGGCCGGCATTGTTGAAATAATATTCGCGGTCAACATCAGCGCCGCACCACTCAAAAAGACGCGCGACCGTATCACCCAATACCGCATTGCGTCCGTGGCCGACGGTTAGCGGACCGGTCGGGTTAGCACTCACAAATTCCACCTGGATTTTCTTGTCTGTATAAGCCGAGGTTTTTCCGTAGCCGACACCCTCACTGCGGATGGATTCAAGCTGCCGGTGCAGCAAGCCGGGAGCTAGGCGAAAATTGATGAAGCCCGGGCCGGCAATTTCAACTGCGGAGATTAATTCAGGGTCATACTCAAGATTCTCAACAATTTGTCCGGCAATTGCACGCGGGTTATCACGCAACTTTTTTGCAAGCAGCATGGCGATATTCGTCGCAGCGTCGCCATGCTCGGGTGAGCGTGGTTTTTCAATAGTAACTTCGGGAAGATCAGTTTCGGAAGTGATTTTTCCGAGTGCCTGTTGAACAAGGGAAATAAGGTAATTTTTCATTCGGACTTTTTTGGCGGTGAATATACGACTTTCACGCCAACGCAGTAATACCGAATAATTACATATGTCCCTCTGCTCTTAAGCTTGTAAATTCAAATCCGGCAATTATGATATGATCTTCCAATGGGATACTGAGCATTTGCCCGGCATCTTTCAGGCGTTTAGTCAGATTCAGGTCGGAGCGCGATGCTTTGCGGTTACCTGAAGGATGATTATGCACAATCAATATACTGTGCGCATCATTCAAGATGGCATGACGCATTACTTCAGGGGGATCAACTACTGTAGCAGTTTGCCCGCCAATGCTTATGGTTTTATGGCCTATCATAATTTTGGCCGCATTCAAAAATACTACAAGAAAGTGTTCCTTCCGAAGATCTCTCAACTTAGGCCCGAAATAACCAGCCACATCTTCAGGAGATTGCATTTTTACCCGTGATCCGGCCTCTTCGGTCTGCAGGCGACGGGCAATTTCAAAAACAGCCGCCAATGTAATCGCTTTTACTTTTCCGACTCCCCGAATAATTTTCAGTTCCTGCCATTCTTTGCCTGCAAGCCTGTGAAGTGAGCCATGTGTGTTCAGCATTGACCTGGAAGCTTCAACGACATTCAGGTTTCTGGTTCCGGTGCGAAGCAAAATGGCAAGCAACTCTGCATTAGACAGGCTCGAAGCGCCATATCGCTCAAGTTTTTCCCGTGGCTGCTCGTCCGCCTGCATTTCCTTAACGGTTACATGAGCTTTCTGAGAATGAGGATATTCGGTAGATTTCATAGATCGCAAATTGAAATGTTGAACTTATGCTGATAAAATATTTACAAAGAGCGCCCGGCGGATTAAACCTTACATGAAAGTTGTTGCAAAGAGCGGATGAGTCACTTTGAGGTCCAGTGCGATCCGATATCTTAGGACAAAAAAGACTCGCTGGTTAAAGTTGCTGTTACTCCAAACCTGATAAGTGAATCATGGTTGGCAGCAGGGTTATTTTCTGATTATGGGGCGCACCTGATTTTTCAGGTGTCTTGAAGCTTTAGCATCCGGAAGCAAGTCATCTAAATCTCTCTACAACTGCAAACTTATTCGCTCAAACTCTTAATCATTCTCTTATGAGGCCCGATAGATGAGATATGAAACCACTCGGAATCAATTTGCCAGCCAAGTCTGAGGTAAAATGGGATTGCCCGTTCCCGAGCGTTGCACCACAATTGATTAACACCTTTATTATAGAAATAGTCATCGACATATTTCATCAATCCGGATGCAACTCCGCTGCCCCGGTAGCGCGGGGCTACAGCCATAGCCCTGAGCTGCCAGACATTGGGGCCTGGATGTTCATCGGGAGTTGCCGTAATGCAGGCAACATTTGTTCCGTCCGGTAAAAATGCACCAAAGTGTATTGTGTCGGGATGATCGTCACAGCTGAAATGTGCAGTACTCAGCGGCATCCCAGCACGCAACTCTGCATGTCGAAGTTTTAGGATATCGGAAACTTCGCAAATTCTATACCGGAATTCAGGCACCTAAACTCCTCCACCCATAAGCGGTTCGTTGATAGCGCGGATGCTGGCATTCGACAAACCATTCGGGTTATTTTGCTTGATGCGGTTTAAGGCATTCACCACCATTTCCAGATGCCTTTCTTTGGAATTTTGATAAAATGCCTGTGCCGTATCGCTCAGCTTAGGTTTTCCATGCAAGGGTTTGTCGCTCACACAGAGTAAGGTTGCGTGTGGCACCCGGTATCGAAAACCGTTAGCAGCAATTGTGGCTGATTCCATATCAATGGCGATGCTGCGGCTCACATGGATCTCACGTACGGTGCGTTTTTTAGTGAACTCCCAGTTTCGATTGGAAGTGGTGTACACCGTACCGATGCGGTAGTTCATTTTATCTTCCTGAAGAGCGTCTTCAAGGTAAATATTCAGGATATGAGTTGGCGTGATAGGGACATTCAGCGGAAGCATGTCATCTAACACACGGTCATCACGCATATAATCTGCAGCGAGTACAAAGTCACCTATTTCCTGCCGGTTACGGAGGCCGCCGCAGTGGCCGACCATCACCATGCAGTCGGGACGGAGCACAGAAACGTGATCGGTACAGGTCTTGGCATTGGAAGGGCCTACACCAATGTTGATCAGTGTAAATCCCATATTGTTATCCATTTTGTAATGATAAGCCGGCATTTGAACGGGATGGCTGGGACCTGTGCAGTCCGGAAATCGCTGCTTAAATACTTCCACGTGCATATCGTAATTTGTAAATAATATATAGCGCTGGAAATCTTCAGCCCTGGTACCGGTATAATGTTCGAGTCGGTTCAGTGACAGGTCAATGCGTTCAGCCCGGAAGAGGAACATTTTTTTCTGGGTAAAGTCCCAATCGTCTTCATCCAGGCTTTCCATGAGTAGCGGATCATTTAGTGAAATTGTCGGGCGCGAGGGCGTGATCATAATATCGGCGCCGCTGCGAAGCATTTTCAGAAACTCACGCTCAAGGTACCAGCGGATGGCTTCCGGCCGGGCAAATTCACCTTCAATTATCGGGTTATGCTCAGACCAAGTCCGGGTTACTGTTACTTTCGGATAATACCCTTCGGTATAGATTTCATCCATTAAGTTGCAGGCCTGCTCAACTTCGGTATTAAAATCGCTTTTGTTTTTTTTGCCTTGTAGTTTAAGGGAGTATTGCTCAGTTGAAATCATAAATAAACGGTTTGTATGTCGGATCAAAAACTAAAGCCCTGGCGTGTAGTCAGTAAACATATGGAATATTCCTGTCCTATATGGCAGGTTGTTCGAAAAGAAGTTGTATCATCCAAAGGTGATATTCAAGGTAATTTTTATGTAACAGAAACCAATCCCTGGGTTAATGTTCTTGCTCTGGATCGTAATGAGAATGTAATTCTTGTTGAACAATATCGCCACGGTATTGAAGAAATTACCTGGGAAATTCCGGCCGGAGTAGTGGATGATACCGATAAATCTGCACTATCAGCTGCACAAAGAGAATTAGATGAAGAAACGGGCTACACTACTGATAATTGGATACATCTGGGGCATGTTTCGGCAAATCCGGCAATAATGAACAACCGATGTGATATTTTTCTCGCCCGTGATTGCCGCAAGGTGAATAATCAGGAACTAGATGACTCGGAAGAGGTTAGAGTTCAAATAGTGCCGGTTGAAGAGTTTTTGGGTTTAGTTGCTAATAATGATATTCATCATTCTTTGGCTGTGGCATCTGTTGCAAAGTGGCTGATATACCAGAGCAGGCAGTAATTTTTTGATCAATCTTCTGATTCGGTCTGACAGGTTTTAGCTCAGGGTGTATAGTTGAAGGAACGAAGATCAGTAAATTTTAAATTTATCTTTAATGTAAATTATAACCTGAAAGTTTGAGGAGTACTATATGATTTCCAAAGGAGAAAAAATCGATACAAATTTTAAGCTGAAAGCAGTAAAAGACGGAGAAGAGCGGGAAGTAAAATTTTCAGAGCTGCTGGATCGACCGACAATCGTATCGGTTTACATGAAAAATAATACCAGCGGATGTGACCGGCAGAACGAAAGCCTGGCAGAATATTACCCGGAGATTGACAGGCAGGGTTACAACTTAATCGCTCTCAGTAAAGATTCATGTAATTCCCATAAAAAGTACGCTGAGAAGAAAAATATCAGCTATTGGCTGGCTTCGGATCCCGATTTTAACTTTGCGAAAGCGACCGATTCCATAGTTGAAAAGAAGATGTACGGAAAAACATTTAATTCACCATCTCGTTCGGCTTATGTTATAGATACCGATGGCACGGTTTTGGACATAATTGAAAAAGTAAATACCAAAGCTCACGCAGAAGAGCTGCTGGAACTGATTAAAAAATAAGATTATAAAACCGAGAAGTTCATGAAATCGCTCGTAATTGTTGAATCGCCTACCAAAGCGAAAACCATCAAGAAATTTTTATCAAAAGAATATCAGGTGGACTCCTGTAATGGTCACATACGTGATTTACCTGCGTCCGCCAAAGAGGTTCCTGCCAAGTACAAAAAAACCAAAGCCGGGCAGCTTGGTATTGATGTTGACAACAATTACGAGCCGATTTATGTGACTCCGTCATCAAAGAAAAAAACGGTTAAATCCCTGAAGGATAAAGTAAAGGAAGCCGATGAGCTAATCCTGGCAACTGATGAGGACCGCGAAGGAGAAGGCATATCCTGGCACTTGATTGAAACGCTGAAGCCGAAAATCCCGGTGAAGCGGATGGTTTTTCACGAAATTACTCAGGATGCTATAAAAAAGGCGCTTGAGGATTTCCGTGATATCGATATGAATCTGGTCCACGCTCAGGAGTCCCGCAGAATTATTGATCGGCTGGCGGGATATACTATCTCGCCGCTGCTTTGGAAAAAAATTGCGCCAGGTCTTTCTGCGGGCCGGGTACAGTCGGTGGCTGTTGAGCTTCTGGTGAACCGTGAGCGTGAGCGCATGCGATTCCGAAGCGGAACCTACTGGGGGATCAAAGCGGAGTTAACACCGGAAGCCGATCTCTCCAAAAATATCTTTACCGCGGAACTTCTAAATGCATACAACAAGCGGGTGGCTACCGGTAAAGATTTTGATGAGACTACCGGCAAACTTAAAAAGCCGGACTCCATTCTTCTGCTTGATGAAGAAAAAGCTTCAAGTCTGAAGGAAAATCTGAATAATGCGGAGTGGCAGGTTTCGGAAATTGAAAGCAAAAGACAGAATCGGAAGCCGGCTCCACCATTTATCACATCAAGTCTGCAACAGGAGGCGAACCGGAAATTCGGTTACTCCGCCGGGCAGACCATGCGTACGGCTCAGCGCCTGTATGAAGAAGGTTTCATCACCTATATGCGTACCGACTCCACAAACCTGAGCAGCCAGGCTATCCAGGCAGCCCGAACCGCTGTGGAGAATATGTATGGCAAAGAGTATTTGCACAAAGATGTGCGCCAATATTCCTCGAAGTCAAAGGGCGCACAAGAGGCGCACGAAGCGATCCGGCCGGCCGGCAGCAGCTTTCGAACGCCCAAAGAGACGGGACTCAGCGGTGATGCGTTCAAGCTTTATGATATGATCTGGAAGCGCACAATGGCAACGCAAATGGCCGAAGCGAGACTTGAATTTCAAAATGTGAGCATCACTGCGAGCTGGAAGGAATCGGATGAGGATCAAAAAGCTGAATTTCGGGCAAGCGGTAAGAAAATTTTGTTTCCAGGCTTTTTTCGCGCATATGTAGAAGGAAGTGACGACCCTGATGCTGAAATAGAAGATCAGGAAAAGACTCTGCCGAATCTTCAGCACGAACAGACCGTGTATTGCAAGGAACTTGAAGCCGAATCGCATCAGACCAAGCCGCCTGCCCGGTATACGGAGGCGACTTTGGTGAAGCAACTTGAAAAGGATGGTGTCGGCAGGCCGAGCACCTATGCAACGATCATTACGACTATCCAGGATCGCGGTTATGCATATAAGCAGGGGAATGCGCTAGTACCTACCTTTACCGCTTTTGCCGTTACTGAATTATTGGAAAAACACTTCCCTGATCTGGTTGATGCCGACTTTACGTCCGAAATGGAGCAAAAGCTTGATGAAATCGCTATGGGCAAACAGGAGCCGCTCGATTACATCAAGTCATTCTATGAAGGTGAGACCGGCCTTAAAGAATCGGTTGAGCGGCAGGAAGCCCACATTCAACCGCAGGAAGCCCGGAAAATTGATCTGCCGCTTGACGGGTTGAACGGGATGAGGCTCTATGTAGGGCGATACGGACCTTACGTGCAGGCTAAAGATGGTGAGGAAACACTGTCAACTTCACTTCCGATGGATCTGGCTCCGAGTGATATCACCGTGGAAAAACTTCAGCAGCTGCTGAAGAAAGAGGAGCAGGGGCCTGAAACTTTAGGTACCGACCCGGAAACCGGACAACCGGTGTACATCCGTACGGGGCGATACGGTCCGTATGTGCAGCTTGGTGAAGGTGAAGAAGGCAAAAAGCCCAAACGGGTATCGCTGCTGAAGGGGATGAAACCCGAAGAACTTGATCTGGAAACCGCTCTGAACTTATTATCACTACCGCGCACTTTGGGCGAGCACCCGGAAACCGGAAAAGAAGTCAAAGCGGGAGTCGGGCGATACGGTCCCTATGTGGTACATGACGGTACATTTAAATCTCTCGGAAAAGATGATGATGTGCTGGAGGTTGACCTCGACCGTGCTGTGGAATTGCTTAAACAGAAAAAACAAAACCGTCGCGGTTCTTCCGTTCTTGTGGATTTGGGCAAGCATCCCGAAAATGATACCGAGATCAAAGTGATGACCGGCAGGTATGGTCCGTATATCAAATACGGAAAGAAAAATATCAGCATTCCCAAGCATATGGATGCGGAGAATCTTAATATGGGTCAGGCAATCGATCTGATCAAACAAAAGGAATCAGCGTAGACGAACAAAAGCGGAGTCGGATGGATCAAAAAAACAAATATTTTCGCTATCCGGACAATTTAAATATTCTGGACCTGGCTACTTTGGTATCTATGTACCGCTCTCGGGGAGAGCCGGTTAAGGCGGCCAGTGGAGAGTATTACGCCTGTGCTGAAACCCGGAAGTTGGTAAAAGAAGCGAAGTTCTGGTTTGGACTTTATTACAGCCAGACAGCCTGGAATCAATATTTGACGCCGGATTCCCGGGGATATCCGCTGACCGATGTTGAAATGAATATACTTGCACGTGTGCTTTATCCGCCGGAAGATAACGCCGCATTACGGAGTCAGGTTGAAGAAAGCCTGGATATTGTACCACAGCTTGCATTTTTGATAATCAATGACCTCAAGCAGTTCGGTTTTCTCCAGGAGGAAGAAGGCACAAGGCTGAATATTACGAGCGCGGGAGAACTTGCGCTTCAAGGTATTGCATCAAGAGTGTATCAAAAACCGTTTTCGCCGGATATGTTTCGTAAAGGCAAGGCATATCCGAAAAAACCCGAGATGGAGCGAGCCAAAAAATCCCCGGATAGCCAAACCCGTTTGTTTTAACTGTTTAACGTTTGATGTTCTGACAAACATCAAACGTCAAACATCAAACACGGCTGCAAGTCGATATCCAAATTGCATTTACAATCTCTGAATGAAGGTAATATAAAGTGGTGACAGGAACTTAAGTAAAGGATGGCGGATCAAAATTCCGTAAAGATCATATCATAAATCAGTCATATAAGGAGCGGAGCATGAAATCAACTCTTATTTCGATTGCAGTTATAACAGCTGCATGTTTTTTTGCAATTTCAGGATGTGAGGAAACAGACGAACCCATCCGCATTGGTGCCACCATGTCGGAAACCGGAGCGTATTCAACGCAGGGAGTAGCTGCCCGTAATGGCTATCTGCTTTGCGAAAAACACGTGAATGAACGCGGCGGATTGCTTGGCCGGGACATCGAGTTTACTATTTATGATGATGAATCCGATTCCGATACCGCAATAGAGCTTTACGAACAGCTGATTGTGGAAGACGGGGTAGATGCGATTATGGGTCCTTACGGTTCTACGCTTACTGAGGCCGTTGCCCCTGTAACCGAGGAACACCGCATGGTACATATCTCACCGCTTGCTGCAACCACTTCAATCTGGGAACAAGGGCGGGAGTATCTGTTTATGGTTCTTCCGCCTGCCGAACTTTTTCTGGCAGGTTTGATAGAAATTGCTCATGAAAATGATCTTGAGCGGGTTGCCATCATTCAGGAAGATGAATTATTCCCCAGCGCTGCCGGGGATGGGGCGGTTGAACATGCCAATGATCTGGGTATGGAGGTGGTCGTCCATGAAACGTATGCGACCGGTACGGAAGATTTTACCGATATCCTTCAGAAACTTGAGGATGAAGGGGCTGAAGTCGTAGGTATGGCCGCCTCACCACTGGATGATTTCATTGCGGCCACACGGCAGATGAAGGAAAATGACATCAATGTTCAAATGTTCGGCACTTCGGGGGCGGTGGATGAATTTCAGGAAGGCCTCGGGGAGGATGCCGAATATATTTTCGGGCTGTCAGCCTGGGAGCCGAGTGTTCCGAATCCGGGTGTGGATGAGTTTGTGGAGGATTATGTAAATGAATTTGATCGCAATCCCAGTTTTCATGCAGCGGGTGGTTACGGCAGTTGTCAGCTGTTTATAGAAGCCGCTGAAAATGTCGGCAGTATCGAAGATCAGGATGCATTACGGGATGAATTGCTGGAACTTGAAACACAGACGGTATTCAGCGAATATGCTGTAGATGAGCGTGGTTATCAAACCGCCAACACGGGATTGTTTATCCAGTGGCAGGAAGGTGAGCGCGCCGTAGTCTGGCCCGATGAGCTGGCGACACACGATTATTGGTTTCCGATGCCTGGGTGGGATGAGCGGTAGAGTTTAAAAACACGACAGCACCTGTTATCATTTATAACCGCCGTCATATACGTGTGATTAATTCACCTTACCAGGACTTTTTATGCCCAAAAACCAACTCATGGCGCACTCGGCCCCACAACCACTGAATTCAGAAACAGCCGGTCTGCCCCGCGCCAGTAACCGCGGAAGTTAGGATCTTCAGCAAACATGATTACTCTTCCCGAGCCTATGCGCTCCTCGTAAACGAGAGAGGCTTCCGGAAGACGCTCATCCGACTCCTCCCAGGCATGTCCCGAAAGACGAGGGGAATCTTCAGTTACTGACACGACATTTCGCTGCCCGGCAGACGGAGGTTCGTCATCGTGATAATAAATCCGGTCGGAAAAAACCAGAAACGGCATTTCGTCATCATAACCGGATCGCAGCCACTCGTTTTCGTCGAGAGAGGTTTCATAAAATGCGCCGGGAACTGAAATACGTTGGGCATCTTCGTGATCTTCTTTATCATAAAAAGATGTAAGAGATCCTACACCGAGTTGTTCGCGACTGTAGTCGGTTGCATTGCCAATGGTCACAAGTGTGCCGCCATCACGGACCCAGCTTCGTATTTTGTCTTTGCCACTCTCCCCGAGGTAGCTGTTCATCTGAGAAGTATCGGTGAGTGCAGGCATAACCAGCACGTCCCAGCTGCTAAGGTCCTTGCCGCCAAGTGAACGGGAAAAGAGCACTTCCTGATCAATCTCATATTGACGATCAAGTGTGAACCACGCCCAGCCAAAAGAATAGGCATGAACCGGATGGCCTCCGATTAATGCGATATCACTTTGCTTAACCGGGATAACTTCATTAGAACCAAGCGATGGATAATCATCATCAGCCTGACCGGTATTCACCGGAGAGATATCAAGATTGTAAACATCACCCATAGTTTCCAGCGAGCCATGCAGAGACTCGGGATTCTGTCCGGTGCGAAAAATGACAGTGCCGCTTGCAAACTCTTGCCCCTCAATCCGGGTCGATTTTTGGAGCATTGCACCTCGGTAATCCTGATCCCGCATTCGGTGCAGAGCGGCTACGCTGGCCGTCTGTTTGCCATCAATCAGGTAGGCGTAATCGGCACGATCAAAGTCCTCTGTTTCTGCCCGCACCGGGCGTTCGAGCTGTTCATAATCAAGTGAACTACCATCAGTGGTGTTAAATCCCTGCAGGTTAAACAACATAGGAATAGACCAGGCCGTGATATCATAAAATCGTGGATTTTCCCCGCGATCAACCCTCTCGCGGGCATCTTCCAGAAATTGTTCCGGAACTTCGATTTGAGGCTCCAGCATGGTTTTCAGAAAACGGTTACGTGGCTGGGTGGTCTCAATCACAAAAGATCCTTCCGGGAAGGTATAGCTTCCGATTTCATCACCCGTACGATCCCTCACCTGGCTCAGACTTGTTTCCTGTTGAAGGCGGTGGACTTCTACACCGCTGCGCATCAGCAGGTTTACTCCTTCAGCCACTAGGTTCGGGTCGCCTTCGGGGGTAATCACAAATCGCTGCGTTCCATCCTGAGCATCATCAATGGCGGCTTCGTGCGCCTCGTAGTATTCTGTGATGATATCTTCCCGGCGATCCGAGGATAACCGGACCAACGCTTCGGTGACGATATACTGCTGCCGGATTGCATCCGAATAGGTTCGAACCGACTCATCGGCGCGTTCAATTGCAAAACCACGGGATGAGCCCTGTTCAAAAAGCATCCCGACAGCGCCCTGGTAGCTCAGATACGAAGTCGTATATCCGGGATAGAAGTAGTTGAACATTTCACGGGTCATATACTCAACACCTTCGAGGTCAAAGGCTTCAGCAAAAGCGTCTCCAAACTCCTCAAACCAGCGGGTTGTATAATCCGGAAAAAAGGGAGCGGTAGGATCAGTTGGGGGATCGATATAAAATTCCACATCAGAACCCATTTCATGGGCATCTACGCCAACCTGTGGTCTCCAGAGTTGAAAAACCGGTGCGCGGTTTGCCGTTTCCCGGTGTGTTTGGGCAAACCAATCCCGGTTGATATCAAAAAAGTAATGGCTGGTTCGGAATTGAAGGCCTTCCCATGATGTGAAATCATTATTCCAATCATCACGGCTCGGGTTGGGCAGCCGTCCGGTACGCTGATGATTTTCCTGAGCAAACGCATCCCGTCCGTCGGGATTGATGATGGGATCAAAAAGGATGACCGTGTTTTCAAGAATTTCGGAAACATCATCTTCATCATTCTGCGTAACCACCCGTTCCAGATATTTCAAAATGGCTTCGGCACCTGAAAGCTCAAACCCGTGAATGGAACCGCCGAGATAGACCACAGCAGGCTGATCTTCCCGGATAGTTTCCATTTCAGATCGGTTCAGTTCGCGGGGATCATCCAATAGCTGCACGTTTTCCTGGATTTCATCAATCCGCTCCATGTTTTCGGCGGATGATACAATAAGCATAGCCTGAGGTTTTTGATTCCAGGATGGATCCATTTCCAGGAGCTCAGCCAGATCGGAATGTTCGGCCACATGTTCGAGGTATTCGATCATCTGGTGGTTTTTGGTAATGCGGTCACCGAATTCGTGCCCGGCAATTTCCGAAAAAGATTGGGGTTGTGTATTGGCGATCTGTGTAGTTCCAAAAATAAATACGGCAAGCAGTAACAGCTTTAACATTGTAGTTCAAAATTGGTTTCAGGTTGATTTACTGTAGATACAGATTTATCAACAAATATTAAAGTAGTCACTTACCCTCAATATACTATTGCCTGAGCCTGATTGAATAGATAAAAAAGGCCACCTTTCAAAACAGAAAGGCAGCCTGTTGGGACAACCGATAAATTTATTATCAGGTGAGCTTAAGCATGTGTTGGTAGAGACTCACATGCCAATAGCTAATCCGATGTTTAACCAACCCCAGTTATTACCGATTTCGGCATATCCGCCTATATTATCCGCAAAGTAGTATCGGACACCAGCGTGAAAGGCGGCATAAGCACCGGGATTAACAGCCCATTCATCCGAAAATCCTCTGTAATAAAGGCCAAGGCCGCTATATATACAGATCTTCATTGTCCACTTCGAAGAGTTCGCTGAAATAGTAAGAGACGCGACCTCCGATTATTTACATGGAAACACCTGTGCCTGAAATGATGCCCAAAACTTTGAGCCATAATCAGCGTTTCAAACGGATTCGATCAACTTTTAAGCAGTTGTCCCTTACTCTCAACAGCAACCTGATTTCTAGCCAGGTTTACCTCGGCTTTATGCACTCCGCCACCGGAGGTCAGAGCGTGCTCAAAGTTGGATACACACGAGGCGCAGGTCATTCCTGAAATTTCGAGAATGCTAATATGTGTTGGCCCGTCAACATAAGTGCAGGCTATTTCTGCATCGTACCCGGATTAACGTACCACCTCCAATAATTTTTCAGGATCCTCGCCGCAGTAGGTAACGATTGCTTCATTGTTGGCGAGATTTAAATTCGCTTTCCGTACTCCCTTAGCTGCGGTTAATGCCTTTTAAACGTTTCCAACCCAGCTAGCACAGCTCATTCCATTGATATTAATAAATGCATATTGAGCCGATTTTTCAGCTTGCGGGGATTTACTCATAGATGTAGATGACATAATCATTCTGTTATCTATTTCATCCACATAACGTGCTACCCATCTTGTAAATGGGTCAAAGTATTTTGACTAAGGCGTACAGAATTTTGTACCAGATAGTCACAAAATAGAAAAGCCGGCACCCTGAACTACAGGAGGCCGGCTTTAAAGGCTAATTGAACTGAATTGTAACCTTGTTATAAACGCATTCTTGCACCACCGGTAACATTGAATTGGCCGAAACCTCCTACAGTTACTTTAGGTTCTGCGAAAAGCAACACAGGGCCTACATTATACTCGATTCCTCCACCAAGGTTTAGCCCGGTAGCACTTGATGATACACTTCCGACTCCAGTATCCCAGGAGTAGGTACCAATACTGATACCGCCGACACCATACAGTATCATTTCATCTTCTTGCTGAAAGAGATAGTGACCATCAATGTTAAATTCGGTAGAACTGAAATCAGATTGATCAACAAGATAATAAATAAACCCCGCACCGGCTCGGATATCATCAGTTATAGTATAAAACCCATTTAGCTGAAGGCCGGGCTCGTTTCCGCCCCAGCCACCAACTGATGATCCGAAACCGACTCCGGCTCCTACTGAGATATCGCCTTCGGTTGTAGGCACCTGAGCATCAGCATCCATAGGGGAATAACCCATAAATAAGAGTAAGCACAAAGCTGTAAGAACAAATCCTGAATTTTTCATAGATACACCTTTTTTTGAATTTTAGGATAACGTGAACAAAATTTAACCATACAATTTGGTTAATCTCAATGCTTATATACGCATTTTAGAGTTAAAATAGATCACACGACTATCGTTTTTTTTTGAATTAATAGCCGGCAGACCTTAACCAAATGTAGTAAACTCCACATGTCAGCGACAGCATATTCAACTCCACCCCCGAGGATAAGCCGACACCGGCAGTCCTGAAGGTTGTTCCTACACCGAGACCACCGTTAATGACGATATCCTCTTCCTGAAAACGCTGAGCCTGCACATCCGAATAAGCGAGCCCAACCATTGACAGGATAAAAATACTCACCGAGGCTTTTTTCATTATACTGAAATTTGATATGGTTTTGTAGTTTGAGGTTTCAATTATGCTAAAGGAGTTTTTACATTTGGAAGCACGAAGGAGAATGTAACTAATACATAAAACTTCGCACACAGCAATTTTGATATCTTTTTGCACTGTAACACGTGTTAAACTCCGGTTTTGGATCCTTAGGACAGTATTTTTATCCATCAAGGAATAATTCCGAAGTTTAAGCTATAAAGATAACAAATTGAACATTAAGTTTTTATATAAAAGACGCCTGTTTATTTACAAGACGGCTTTATATAACCAATATCCCACATTGCTTATCAAATCATACTGGTAATTCAACCGATTTCTAATATTCCATACGTAATTAGTAGATGATTTGGATCACACCCTTTATAAAAAATCGGGATTATTTTCGGATGAAGTAATTGTACCGGAGCCTATATTCAAAAAAAGCAATGAGATAAAAAAAGCCGGGAATTTGGCCCCGGCTTTTTAGCATAGATGATGTTGATATGATGAATTATTCAATCCGCTATGGCAATTGCAATCTCTCGGCTGAATGCCGGAAGATCATCCGGAATCCGGGAGGTAATGATATTACCGTCAACCAGCACTTCAGTATCTTGAAAATCAGCGCCGGCTTCGGTAATTTCATCTTCCACTGCTTCAAATCCCGTTAGATTTCTTCCTGATATTACATCAGCAGTAACCAGAACCTGCGGTCCATGGCATATGGCTGCAACCGGTTTGTCGCTCTGCATGTAATTTTGCACAAAACCGATCACGTCGTCATTCTCACGCAGATTTCCGGGCGAGTGCCCGCCGGGAATAACCAATGCATCAAACTCATCTACCGATACGTCGGCGATTGTTTTTTCTATAGAAAGTGTTACATCGCTGTTATAGGCGGTAAAACTCCCCGGTTCCTCACCTATTAAGGTAACATTTGCTCCATAGTTGATGAGGTAGCCCTTCGGAAACAGTGTTTCAGCGTCATGAAATCCCTCAGTAATCAAAAACGCCACGTTTTTTCCTTCGAGGTTCATGGTTTCCGCTTCAGCCGTTTGATTTGGAAGGCTTATTCCGACAAATAGTAAAATTGCAGCAAACAAAGCGGATAGAATAAGGCGTGCTTTAGTGAATACTTTCATAATCACCTCCATTATTTAATAATTTTAATTTCGCGGCCCGCAGGAAGAAATAATCAATACGTGCCACAATCATCATAACGTTCAAACCCCTTCTTATGATATAATTTTGAAAGCTAAGCTCTGAATATACTTAACTTTAGAACTTGAGGACAACATATTAAAAGTAGTTCGTTAATTATCTGGTCAGAAGCTAAATCATAAATTTCAACCTGTTTATAATGTGATTTGAAAGGTTAAAATCCTTATGTTTAGAGATTGTGCGAGCCAAATCACCTTATGAAATGGAGCGCTATGCTCTTTGGCATGTAAGTAAATTTGAACAAACCAAAATATTTTAATGTCTAACAAATTAGACCAGCTTAAAGATATATTGAAGAATCGTATCATGGTGCTTGACGGTGCAATGGGTACCATGATTCAGAAACACAAACTAAGTGAGGAAGACTATCGCGGAGATCGATTCAAAGATTATCACACCGATCTGCAGGGGAATAATGACCTTTTGAGTATAACTCAACCTGAAATCATCAAAGATATCCATCGCCAGTGGCTGGAAGCAGGGTCGGATATTATCGAAACCAACACTTTCAGTTCTACTACAATCGCTCAGGCCGACTACGATATGGAGGGTCTCGTTGACGAGCTGAATATCCAGTCTGCTAAAATTGCAAAAGAAGCAGCTGATGAGTACACAAAAAAGAACCCCGATAAACCTCGTTTCGTAGCCGGTGCCATCGGCCCGACCAACAAAACCCTTTCCATTTCGCCGGATGTAAACGATCCCGGCTACCGGGCTACTAATTTTGATGAAGTCCGCGAAACCTACTATCAACAGATAGAGGCACTCGCCAAAGGTGGGGTGGACATCATCCTGCTGGAAACGATTTTTGATACGCTCAATGCGAAGGCTGCCATCCACGCGCTTTACGATTACGAGGAAAACCACGGGGAAAGCCTGCCGGTTATGATTTCCGGTACCGTAGTGGACAAAAGCGGGCGAACGCTCTCCGGCCAGACTACCGAAGCGTTCTATATCTCCGTTGCACACACACCAAACCTGTTGAGCATTGGCCTTAATTGCGCATTGGGCTCCCAGGAAATGCGTCCGTTTATACAGGCGCTCTCCAAAGTGGCTGAATGCAATGTAAGCCTTTATCCGAATGCCGGCCTGCCCAACGAGTTCGGCGAGTATGATGAAACCGCCGAATTTATGGCCGAGCAGATCGACGGATATGCTCAGGAAGGCTTTATCAATATTGTGGGCGGATGCTGTGGTACTACACCGGAGCACCTGTCAGCGATTGCCGAAACGGCAGCCAAACACAAGCCGCGCGAAATCCCTGAGCATCCAAAGAACATGCGCCTCAGTGGTCTGGAACCTTTCATTTACAAAGAGAGTGACACCTTTGTAAACATCGGTGAGCGCACCAATGTAACCGGCTCCAAGCGCTTTGAGCGTCTGATCAAAGAAGAAGATTACGAAGAGGCACTTTCTGTCGCATTAGAACAGGTCGAGAATGGTGCGCAGGTTATCGACGTGAACCTTGATGAGGGTATGATCGAATCCGATCAGGTGATGAAGCAGTTTTTGAACCTGATCGCTGCCGAACCGGATATATCTAAGGTTCCGGTGATGGTGGATTCCTCCAAATTTGAAGTTGTAGAAGCGGGTTTGAAATGCCTGCAAGGAAAATGCATTGTAAACTCCATAAGTTTGAAAAACGGACCTGAGGAGTTTAAGCAACAAGCCCGAACCTGCCTGAAATACGGCGCCGCCGTTACGGTAATGGCGTTTGATGAAGAAGGTCAGGCCGATAATTATGACCGAAGAATTGAAATCTGTGAGCGAGCCTATAAAATCCTGACCGAAGAGGTCGGATTTCCGGCACAGGATATCATTTTTGATCCCAATATTCTGACCGTTGCTACCGGTATCGAAGAACACAACAACTACGCCGTCGATTTCATCAACGCAACCAGGTGGATCAAGGAAAACCTCCCGTTGGCCAAAGTGAGTGGTGGTGTGAGTAACATCTCCTTCTCATTCCGCGGAAATAACCCGGTTCGCGAAGCGATGCACTCCGCATTTCTCTACCACGCCATTAAAGCCGGCCTGGATATGGGTATTGTTAATGCGGGTCAGATTGAGGTGTATGACAACATCGACAAAGAGCTGCTGGAGAAGGTGGAAGCTGTATTGCTCAACAAGCACGAAGGTGCCACCGAAGAACTTGTTGATTTTGCCGAAACCTACAAACAGGAAGCTGAGGATGAATCCAAAAAGGATGAGTGGCGTGAACTGCCCGTGGAAAAACGGCTGGAACATGCACTGTTGAAGGGCATTGTCACCCATATCACTGAAGATACCGAAGAAGCGCGGCAGAAATATCCGTCTCCGCTTGATGTGATTGAAGGCCCGCTCATGGACGGTATGAATGTGGTGGGCGATCTGTTCGGGGAAGGAAAAATGTTCCTGCCGCAGGTAGTGAAAAGTGCCCGCGTGATGAAAAAGTCTGTAGCGCACCTCATCCCGTATATCGAGGAAGAGAAAAAGCAGCAGGAAAACAAGGAGCCGCAGGCTAAAGTACTGCTCGCCACTGTGAAGGGCGACGTTCACGATATCGGAAAGAACATCGTTTCGGTGGTACTCTCCTGTAACAACTATGATGTTGTGGATATGGGCGTTATGCAGCCGTGTGAAGACATCCTCCAGAAAGCAAAAGAAGAAAAGGTTGATGTCATCGGTCTTAGCGGCTTAATCACCCCATCCCTCGACGAAATGGTTCACGTGGCCAGTGAAATGGAAAAAGCCGGCTTCACCGTACCGCTCCTGATTGGCGGGGCAACCACATCCCGTATTCACACTGCGGTGAAAATTGCGCCGAATTACTCCAACCCGACGGTTCACGTGCTGGATGCATCCCGCAGTGTGCCGGTTGTGAGCAATCTGGTTAGCAAGAAGTCACGTGAAGAATACGCCAAGAAAATCGCTGACGAATACAGTGAGCTTAGGGAAAATCACGCCAATCGGAAACAGACCAAAAATTATCTCCAGCTTGAGGAATCGCGTAAAAATAAAACCCCGATTGAGTGGGACGGTTACACGCCACCGGAGCCTAATGAGCTGGGTGTCATAAATTTTGATGATTACCCGCTGGAGGAAATCCGGGAATACATCGACTGGACCCCGTTCTTTCAGACCTGGCAGCTGAAAGGCAAGTATCCTAAGATTTTTGAGGACAAAGTGGTCGGCGAAGAAGCCAAAAAGCTTTTTGATGATGCTAACGAAATGTTGGACGATATCATCAAAAACAAGAAGCTACAGGCTAAAGCGGTATGCGGACTTTTTCCCGCAAACGCAGTAGGCGATAGTATTGAAGTTTATAAAGATGACTCCCGAAAAGAGGTTTTCAAAACCTTCCATATGATTCGCCAGCAAACTGAAAAGCGGAAAGGACAGCCGAATCAGTCTCTTGCAGATTTTGTGGCTCCTAAAGATACCGGGATTAAAGATTATATGGGTGGCTTTGCGGTTACCGCCGGTATCGGCATTGAGAAAATGCTTGAGGAGTACGACAAGCAAAATGACGATTACAACAACATTCTGTTAAAGGCTGTAGCCGACCGCCTTGCTGAGGCATTTGCCGAACTCATGCATGAGAAGTGCCGGAAAGAACTCTGGGGCTATGCCTCTGATGAGAAGCTCAACAACGAGGAACTGATTAAAGAGAAGTATACCGGTATTCGTCCGGCACCGGGTTATCCCGCCTGCCCCGAGCACACCGAAAAGCGTACCCTCTTTGATCTGATGAATGTAGAAGAGTACACCGGCATTGAGCTGACCGACAGCTTTGCCATGTATCCGGCATCTTCGGTAAGCGGGTTCTATTTCTCTCATCCTGAATCCAGATATTTCTCACTCGGAAATATCGATAAAGATCAGGTGATTGATTATGCCGAACGCAAAGGCATGACAATCGAAGAAGTTGAACGATGGCTCGGACCGAACATCGATTATGAGGGTTCGGCCAAAGAGCTGCTGGAATCGGAAACTGAATCAGAGGAAGAGCCAGCCCAATAACCATTCTGATTGGTAGTAACAAAAAAAAGCCCGGCATATACTAAAGGTGCCGGGCTTTTTTTGATCTATGAGTGAACACTGGATCAAATGCCGTTTTAACCTGAGTTCGATTGTTTTTAAATTAACCAGGATTTTTGTAAGCAATTGTTAAGATTTTATTTATTACACTTGCCCAAACCGTAGGTCAGGAATTTTTCGCATCTTCAACAAGCTCCGGACACAAAGAAAGAATCATTTTTATTAAAACATAGTGTCCGTTGTGCCTTCTTTGTGCCCGTTGTGGTTAGATAAACAGGGAGTTACACCAAAACGATCACAATTAAGATATCAAGACATAACCAGGGCAGCCTTGATTTATGTGCAGTTCTTGGGAAATGAACTATAAATACTGCTGATTTAGAATCGAACTCAGGTTTTTAAAAAAAGGGGAGTTAAGGTGCGGAAACCAGCACGATATCTTCTGCCACCAAGCCTTTTTCATTTTCCACCAGGTTAAATTCAAATATGAGTTCACGGCTGGGGAGAAAGGAGGTATCAAAATCTTGTTCGAATTGAGAGACATGGGCGAATACGGTATTGTAAGGTGAGTCACCCGCGCGGGAGTCCGTAACCCAAAGGCGATCATTGATATGAGATAAGTAGCGCAGGAATCCGTATCCCTCATTATGGGAAAAATCATAACATACACCCCGAACACGGGAGCCAACGGTTCCCCATTCATAGGGGGATTTTACCGGAAGCAGCCCCGGGATTACATAGCCGGAGATAAACATATCGGCTTCCCTTTTCAATTTTGGGTTAATGTTGTCGAAGCCAATCAGTTCAACACGGCAACCACGATGCTGGGCTGCTTTTACAGCCTTTCTGTAGCTCGGTTCATTGGCAAGCAGCACAACCCGATCGAGCTCATGAGCCTGCGAAATTATATCCACGGATATATCGACATCAACAATTGATTTTTCCAGCTCAGCATCCTGTTCGGTTTCGGGTAGGTGTTCTACCGGCTTTTCAAAAACTTTGTACTCAAAATCCCGAAGTACTTCACAGAAACGCTCAGTTTTTGCTTCATAATTGGGATCATCTTTGGCCCGGTTTTCATCATACGCAAGATAAACATTAAGGCGTGATGGAAATGCGCCGTCACGACAGCCAAACCGGCGCAGGATATCATATCGCAAACCAAAACCACCGTTAAGTGTCACACTCAGAGCATCAATAAATATTCCGACACGTCTTGCGGTAGGGTTCAGATCAGTAAATATTGGATTTTTTTGTTCCTTGGCACTTCGCAATATTTGCCTCTTGGTTTTAAGTTGAATTAATGATTTGATTAATAATTACGCTAATTATAAGCCCCGAAAGCGAATCAGGTTTAATAATAATACCTAACACATTAACATAAGAATTTTATACAATTTCAAGTGCTTTAACCGCCAGTTCGTAACTTTTAGGACCGAACCCGGCAATTATCCCGTTACACACTCCACCTGTCAGAGTAGTGTGACGAAACTCTTCGCGGCTATGGATATTGGACAAGTGTACCTCAATTTTTTTAAACGGAATCAGTTCGACTGCATCCCGGATGACTACAGAGGTATGACTCAGCCCGCCAAAATTACAGAGCAGGCCGTCCCAATCCTCACTGACAGCTTCCTGAATACGATTAATTAGTTCGCCTTCATCATTGGATTGGTAAAACTCAAAAATATGGCTTTGAAAGTTTGATTCCAACATTTGACATAATTCATCATACGTCAAATTTCCGTAATGCCCGGAATCCCGTTTACCAAGCATATTCAGATTCGGGCCGT
This sequence comes from uncultured Chitinophagales bacterium, assembly GCA_964505385.1. Taxonomy (GTDB): domain Bacteria; phylum Bacteroidota; class Rhodothermia; order Balneolales; family Natronogracilivirgulaceae; genus SLJN01. Next base: position 2,490 of record CAZDIA010000017.1, on the reverse strand, counting down.
TAATGACGAGGATTTTCATATGTTAACCTCTGCCCGTATTTTTGCGGCAAGTTCCTCCATTTTCTCATTGGAAATCTGAATATTATTGCCGAGTACCACCTTTTGTCCGGTGCGATAAATAGGAATAAGATGAATGTGGGCGTGAGGCACCTCCAGCCCCTCCACGATAACGCCGGTCCGCATGCATCCCAAAGCACGGTCTAATGCATGGGCAATCGGTTTGGCAAATTGAACCAGCCCGGAAAGTGTTTCATCCTCGAGGTCAAACAAATAATCGACTTCTTTTTTGGGAATTACCAGCGTGTGACCTTCGCTGATCGGATCGATATCCAGAAATGAATAATAATTTTCATCCTCGGCAATCTTGTGTGAAGGAATTTCGCCATTGATGATCTGAGTGAATATGGTTGCCATAAGCACGATGTTTTGAAGAATTAGTAGTTAGATTTAATACCCTTGGTTACAAAACCAAAACCAAACATATGTCCATTGCTTATAATATATAAAATGAATGGACGCCTTCAACGTCTTGTTAATTGGTAGCTGAATTTAAACAAAATGAGCTAAATGAAGTTCTTATTAAAAATATTTTTTAACAGTCAATACACCGATACTATATCTGATCTGCAAAAACTGAATCTTGCTGATGACGATGTTTCAGGATTTACTTTAATTACCGATGCGGAAACGATTAGATCGCGGTTTCAGGATCTGCAAACACTTATTGAGCGGCTTGAAAATGTTGAGCCCGAAGCTATTTATATAAATGACAAGCCGATTACCCGGAATGAACTGATTCAAAAACTCAACAAGGTGGTTGAGCATGAGCAGGAACTGCGTGGTATGCGCGACAGCAGCGAAATCGACTTTCAGGAAGGGTGGGGTTATCCGCAACTCAATGCAATCAACCGCTACCTGCCGGAGAATAAATCAAATCTGGTAGAAAAGAAGTTTTGGTTTCAGTTTGGCAGTTTTATCAGCCCTACCACCTGGAAGGTTGATAAAAACCAAATTCATGCTATTCTCAAACAGGAGGCTGAGGATAAGCTGCTGATGCTTTGTCCCGGTTTTGACTTCTCAGTAGTGGAAGGCATTATTTCCAGGTTGCCCGATACCATTGATATTAAAGATAACCCGGCATGGTCGGTTCTTCATGCAGATACAGTGGAAGGCTCCAGGGTGATTTCCAGGCCGGTTGGGATTATACATAAAATTACTAAAGGAGATTCGGGTAAAGCGGGTAAAAGTTCAACCGAAAGCAGTGATAAAGAAGGGGAAAAACCGGAGCGTAACATTCCTGAAACCAGTTTTGATGATATTGGAGGCATTGATGATATCATTAAGCAGGTCAGGGAGGTGGTGGAGCTGCCACTGAAAAAGCCTGAATTATTTGAGCACATGGGAATTAAACCGCATAAGGGAGTGATGGTGTATGGTCCTCCCGGATGTGGTAAGACCATGATTGCCAAAGCGGTGGCTAATGAAATCAAGGCGCATTTTATATCGGTTAAAGGACCGGAACTTATAAATAAATATCACGGGCAGTCGGAGGAAAACCTGCGTAATCTTTTTGAGGAAGCAAGTGAATTACAGCCGGCGATTATCTTTTTTGATGAAATTGATGCCGTAGCTCAGCAGCGTTCCAGCCAGGAAAACCTGCGCACCGACGCACGGTTTGTAAATCAGTTACTGTCGCTGATGGATGGAATTGAGGACTACGGACGCATTTGCGTGATGGCTGCTACAAACCGTGTGGAGCTAATCGACAATGCCCTGCTGCGCCCCGGCCGCTTTGACTACATGCTGAAAGTGCAAAAACCCAATAATGAGGGTTGCCGAAAAATCTTTGAGTTAACTACTAAGGATATGCCGGTAGATGAAGAGTTCAATCTGGATGAACTTGCTCCGGAATTGGAAGGCCTTTCCGGTGCCGATATTGCTTTCATCACCCGTGAAGGCGCCTATAACAGCATGCGCCGCAATATAGGCATGGGAGAGTCTGTGAATAAAATTATGGAACAGGAATTGGATTACTCTGATTTTAAAATCACGGACAAAGATTTTCGTCAGGCGCTTGAAAAGATTAAGCCCAAAGAGGATGAAGACGAAACCCAAAGCAAGCAAAGAGAAGAGGTGCTGAAACAGGTTACTGAAAAAGCCCGTGATGAGATTAAGTAGTGCCTCTATGAAAACGCCGGTATCTTTGTTCCGCTCGACCCTAAAATTTACTTCTGCCATTTCTGGTGCAAAGCGCAGAGCGCTGGGCGCTGTCGAGCACCAGCGCCCAGCACCCGGTAACTTCTTTTAAAAAATTTTTGTCCCGGTATATCCTGTTTATCTCATTTTTCAGGATGAATCACAAAATAAGACAGCTATTTTTTGAGTTGATCTCATAGAAATTCTGCCTTATCTTTGGAATCTTTAGAAAAAACGGAGAATCGGTAGCTCAGTTGGTAGAGCAACGGCCTTTTAAGCCGTGGGTCGAGGGTT
>CAZDIA010000016.1:4723-61308 GCA_964505385.1 uncultured Chitinophagales bacterium | reverse complement strand
TTTTGCATTGGTAAGTGAAAAAAATATTATGATTTCAATTAGCCATTTTAATTAAGATAATTACACGGTTAAATACATCTGAAGTTTGGTCATTCCATGCAATGTTAATCAATTAGCTTTTGCTCGCAGTTTTTAAACAATGCAAACCAATTTTAGTTGAACTGCTATGAGATTTTTTGTGGGTAGATTAGTTTTTCTTATTGCTATCGGAGTATGCTACAATCTGTTTATTAGCTCAGAAAACGGAACGGCTCAGGATATTGAAAATGTAGATAGTGCTTTTGAAGATGCACGTAATTACGCTTTTGATGGAGATTATGATCAAGCTGAAACTTTACTGCTTGAGATTCTGGAAGGCTCACCCGATTACCATGATGTTCGTTTATTTTTGGCGAGAATTTACTCCTGGAATGAGAGATATAGGGAGTCACTTGAGCAAACCGAGTATATTCTGGAGCGGGAGTCGGATCATTATGAAGCACTCGATTTAAATATTACCGTAAAATTATGGGATGATCAGCCTGAAGATGCACTTCAACAAGCTGATAGGGCATTGAATCACCATTCAACAAGCGACACATTCTGGTTGCAGAGAGCTCGTGCTCAACTCGCTGTTGAAAATTACCAGGCTGCAATGGATGCCATCGAGCAGGCTGAGCGAATCAATCCGTCGAACTCTGACATTCAGAGCCTAAAAATGAGTGTTCGGCAAGAGCGGCAGCGCTATACGGTTTCCGTTTCAGCTACGCATGATCGCTACACTGAAATTTTTGACCCGCAAACACTCGGCAGTGTACAGGTTTCAAGGCTCACTCAACTGGGATCCATAATCGGAAGAGTTAATTATGCCAATCGTTTCGGCAGTGATGGCTTTCAGGCAGAAGTTGACTGGTATCCTCCGATCAGGGATGGTGTTTATATGTACATCAACACAGGGGGGTCCAACCATTTTCTCTTTCCTTCATTTCGTGGTGGCATCGAGCCGTATTTCAGGTTACCTCAAAGCTTTGAAGCCTCGGCCGGGTTGCGTTATTTGAACTTCTCAGGAAGTGAAGTATGGATTTACACTGGCTCACTAACCCATTATCGAGGAAACTGGATGCTCAGCCTTCGCCCGTTTTTCACGCCGAGTAGCGACGGAGTCTCAAATTCGTACAATTTAAGTTTTCGACGCTATTTTGCTGATGGCGATACTTATATCGGACTCAGCGGCGGATTCGGTTTTTCTCCGGAGGAACGTTTTTTTCAGGATCAGGATGAAGAATTATTTTTCTTTAAATCTCAGTATGGAGGGATCGAGGCGAGCAAAAAACTAAGATATAATCTCACCTTGTACGGTAGCTTGTCGCTCACTCGTCAGGAAATGCGGTTTGATCCGGAAGAATATTACTTAATCACATCAGCAAATTTTGGCGTGCAATTTAGTTTCTGAACCTGAAATTACATTATAAATTCGTGTTTATTGACTCATAAAGTCCTTGCGCGCTTTCATGATCGGGGTGAGTATCCAATAATGATTCCAGCTCATCAACAGCCTGTGTGCGCTTTCCTTTTTGATTCAATGCTCTCGCTTTACGGAACCACAAATCGGGATGCTCGGGATGAAAATGCCACGCCTCTTCAATGAGTTCAATGGTTTGCTCGGGTGCATCTTCCCAAAAGGCCAAACCTGAGTAAATGACAAAAGACGGCCATGCTATCTTTTGAAGCCTCCAGACGGAAAGTCCTATGATAACCGGAACAGCCAGGATAAATAACCCGTGTCAGATCCGGATGGATATAGATGTCTGAATCGTGTTCTGAATTTCAGAAAAGCTATACGCGTAAAAATCGGCGCCTAAGGGAAGAAGAGTTTCAATGTAATACCCGATTAATCCGGCTGATATCCACAATAAAATGGAGAGCACAAAGCCTGTTGCAATCAGTGAAGCATTTTTACTCATCCATCTTAACGGAGAGTAGATCAGTAGCAAAAATAAAGATAGGAAGCAGGCAAAAATGATATCCCAGAACAAGGAAGCTGCCCAAACGTAAGCTCCTTCCGGTAAAACATGTCGTTGGTTTACAGCGATAACCTCAACACTTCTGGCAATGAAAAAAAAGAATAATACGGTCAAAAAAATCGGAATGAAGTCCTGGTAATAATTTGAAATAGATTTGAAAATGCTGTTTCTGGAACTCATTTTTTGCTATTCAAGTTGTTTAGGTGTTGCTGTGAATTCATATTGTGATGGTGAGTATCAAATTCTTGCCAAATTTGAGTTTAGTACTTATTCTCCAATTCCTTTCCGCACCATCACTCCCCATTGCTTGTTTCCGCGCAGATAATCCCACAAACCGCGAAGCCGCCAGACAGCATGGAGCTGCCGATAGCCCAGGTTTTCGAGTAGTGCATAAAAGGCGAGCAGAATGATATCCCTGACTTTATCATAGCGCCGGGTGTTTAACTCTTCAAGGAAAACTGCGGTCAGCGACAGTATCATCCCGAGAACGACGGCGACCGTTAAAAACAGTAGCGCGAACCAGGCGTTGATTGCTCCAATCCACCAGGAAATCGCGACAATGATATACCCGGAAAGTTCAATGATCGGGGATAGCAACTCGCCAAAGAGGAAAAAAGGCATTGCTACCATCCCGATGCGGCCGTAGCGCGGGTTGAATATCATGTGGCGGTAACGATACAACACATCGGCCAGGCCGCGATGCCACCGGTTTCTTTGCCGGGATAGTGTTTTCCGGTCTTCGGGCACCTCGGTCCAGCAGACCGGTTCAGCGATAAATCGTATCCGATACGGAATTTTCTCTTTGGTATGATAATCGTGCAGCCGCAGCACCAGCTCCATGTCTTCGCCAACGGTATCGTGCAGGTATCCGCCCGCCTTGATAACCGCTTTGCGATCAAAAATTCCGAACGCTCCGGAGATGATTAAAAGGGAATTGAAATAATCCCAGCCCACCCTGCCGAACAAAAAGGCGCGGAGGTATTCCACCGCCTGAATGCGACCGAGGAATGTTTTGGGAGGCCGCACTTCTTTTATCTCCCGGTGTTTGATGGTGCATCCGTTGGCAATCCGGACAACTCCTCCAACCGCGATAGTGCTTTCATCTTCCATAAACACCCGCAGCATCTTGATAATCACATCACTTTCCAGCAGTGAATCAGAGTCCACAGCGCAAAACAGTTCGTGTTTCGCCATATTGATGCCGGCATTTAACGCATCAGCTTTGCGCCCGTTTTCTTTATCCACCACAATCAGCCGGGGGAAGCGATCAGAGGTATAGACGCCGCGTATCGGCTCGTGTTTGAGGTATTTCGGGCGATGGCGTTTATCCGGGGTGAGTTAAAGTTATCAATCAGCTTTTGAAGTGTTGCGTCGGTACTGCCGTCGTTGACCACTACAACTTCGAAATTAGCGTATCTCAAATTCAAAAGTGAATTCACCGAACTTATGATCGACTGCTCTTCATTATACGCCGGAGCTATAATGCTGACCGGCTTGTAAAGCTGTGTGCTGTAAACGCCTTCAAGTTTAAAAATACGGTCGATATCCTTGTATTTGCGGATGTGGAAAAAGGATACGATGCTCAGATAGATGTAGGAACCGTTTAAAATGATAAAATACAGAATGACCAAAGCGTTGATCACCAGCAGTATGTTAAAGAAGAGAGACACGTTTACCTCCCGAATTTTTGATTTCTTCCCATTCCTGCTGTAATGTTTCAGGTATGCGGGCTTCCAGCTGGGGAAGCTGTGATGATTGCAACATCGTCATCTGCGCCATGATGCGCACTTCCAGGTCTGTGTCTGTTGCAAGCTGCAGCAGTATCTCATCCAGCTCTTTGCTGTAATTATCACTAATCCATTTAGCCGTAGCCAACCGAACCTGCTGATATTCGGACTCATGATATGCGTTGCCGATCAGCGGCTGCATCATACCGTCAGCTGAAAACTGATCCAGGACGTCGATCAGGGTGGATCGAAGCAAACCGGATTGATCATGCGCAAGAGGAGTGGTAAAAAGTTCATACAGAGCATCTGTGAGTTGGTAATACCCCAAAACCGGAAACATTCGAATTACTGCGGTAGCTGTTTTTACCGGAACCTCTGGGTCAGCTGCATGCTGCATCAAATTGTCAGCCGCGCGGGATTTATCTTTGTGATTGGAGTCGTACTTGTACACAATGTCACTGATTGCCATAGATGCATTGTTCGGTCTTTTGAGGAAAACCTCCAGAGCCTGGTCGCGTGTCTCCTGATCAGTAGAGTTGATCAATGCCAGCGTAGAGGCATACCCGATTACCGAATAATCGTGGTATTGCAGCTTGCTCAGTCGCTGAACGGTGGACCGGTCGGTCAGGCTTTTTTTCTCGAAATAAAGACACGTTTGGGCTAAGTCGATATGGGAGGATGAACGCAGTTTTCGCAGGTAGTAGCTTTTGAATTTAGTGAGCTCCAGCAAACTCCGAAGTCTTTTTTGTTCCTCTCCCCTGAGCGTTTCTATCATCGAGTTGATATTCCGGAAGGCCGCCACAATATCAAACTGGTTGCGTAGCTGATCTGAAAACTCTTTGCGACCGATTTCTTTATCAGCATAACTGTAAATGAGTGGCAGCACATACTCTTCAGCTTCAGCGTACCTTTTCCGATTCCGGTTTGAAACTATCCGTCTGTACACGGTGTATATGATCAATAATAGGAATACCAGAGCAAGCACAATCAGAACTATAAAAATAAATTGTACTGCTAATGCTTCTATACCTGAAATCATAATCAGGTTGCCAGTGAGTTAAGTACTCGTTCGATCCGAATGACCAGATTATCGATGTTGAAAGGTTTTTGAAGATAATCGTGAATTCCAAGGTCAAACATCGCTTTCACCTCATCGGTTACTTCTTTTCCGGATAAAACTATAATTCGTTTCGGGTCAATCAGTTCCTGCTCCCGTACTTGTTCTGCCACTTCCCGCCCGTCGATGCCCGGCATCATCATGTCGAGTATTACCAGATCCGGGTTGATCTCTTTGATTGCTTCAATACCATCTATGCCATTATCAGCATGATGTACCTCGAATCCTTTTTTGGTTAACCTGAAGGTTACGTATCGGGCAACATTTAGATCGTCGTCGATTACCAGGACAGTTTGTTTCATAAAAATCACACCTTTTGCGTCATTACACCGGAATCTGAACCGTAAACTCCGTTCCCTTATCCGGTATGGTATCAACCTCTATATTCCCGAGATGTAAATCAACATATTTTTTAACCAATACCATGCCAACCCCTGATGTTGCCTCACCGCCTGTCCCTTTTCGCCGGATCGTATCACTTCCGCTAAACAGATTTTCGCGAATTTCATTACTCATGCCGATACCGCTGTCCGAAATTTTCAGCTACAGCATCTTTTTCCGGGTACCGGTTAGTTTCAGATCAAGAGTTATTCTGCCGCCTTCCGGAGTAAACTTGATGGCATTATTGAGAAGGTTCCCGATGATCTGTTTCCACTTCTCAGGGTCGATCTTGCACTTCAAGGGCTCTTCAATGTTCAAAGTAAGCTGTTGATGTTTCAACAGTTTGAACGGGCGGTGCAAGGTGATCACATCCCTGGTTAAGTCAGCTACATCTACCTCTTTGCGACTCAGTGTGAACGCTTCGTTTTGAATGTATTCGGCATTCAACAGTACATTCACAATTCCCATCATTGAGGTGCCGGCATCTTCAATATGTTCGAGAATCTGCTTGTGTTCCTGATCGGCAACCTCAGTCTGCAAGTACTCGGAAAAACCAATAATCCCCATTAACGGATTACGCATATCGTGACTTACAATCCTGATGAGTTCGTCTTTTTCTTTATTTACCTGTTCCAGCTTTTTGCGGGCGGCATTCAGTTCAAAGTTGGCAACAACTTCGTCGGCCAAAACTTTCAATGCCTTTCGTTGTTCATCCGAGAGAGAGTTCGGTTTGTGATCCACCACACACAAGGTACCGACATTAAAACCTGTTGGGGATTTAAGTGGCATCCCGGCGTAAAACCTCAGGTTAAAATCACCTTCAACAAAAGGATTACCTCTGCAAAACTCCTGAGAGTGGGTATCCTGAATTTCCAAAAGGTCATCCTGCATAATGGTAAACTGACACAAACTTTGATCACGCGGGATAGAGTCCTTTTGAAATCCGTAGCAAGCCTGCTGGTAGTTCGTATTTTCTCCAATCAGGCTAATGTAGGAAATCGGTACACCGCAAATCCAGGCAGCCAGATTCACCAAGCGGTCATAGGAGCTCTTCCATACCGGATATTCATTGGGTTTCAGATACTTTGTTAGTGCTTCTAACCTCTCTTCTTCATTTTCAGGTATTAGCGGTTCCTTTTTCGCTAATTTCTCTAAATCCTGCATAGACTTTTATTTTACTTAATCAATAGGTGGCACGCTTTTTAATACTTTCCTTCGTACCCTTTTGCTCTTGCAAACCGTGCTAACTATTGGTTCGATTTCGGATCAATCCTAACGGAATTATCAATCTAATCGTTGAGGTGATAGCTGCAACTGGCGCAAATTTAAATATATAAAATTCTCGCTATATGTTTGAATAGAGCTTTGGAAAACGCAACCTTTTTCTTCAATCTTTTTATTCGCAACCTGGCAGCAATAATAATTAAACCAATACCAAATTACTGCCGGCCCCTTTAACATCTGCTTTATCAAAAGTGAGGGAAAAGTGAAAACCCTTAGCTTCAGGTTTATAGGAATAATCACCCTCTAATTGAAGTGTTAAATTCCTGATAATTGATAGCCCTAAATTTTTGTCGGCACCTTCTTCAAATATATTTTGAGGCAACTCAACCCCATTGTCAGTAATACATAAAGTAACCTGGTTGTTGGCCTCAGACAGACTTATTGTGATTTCTCCTTGCTCTTTTTTTATTAATGCGTGTTTGAGAATGCTGGTTATTATTTCATTAACTATCAAAGCACAGGGAATCGCTTGATTTATATTCAGGGTAATTACGTCACAATTAAATCTGGTATTTAGCTTAAGCTCCCGATAATTGAAGGACTCAACCAATGTTGGAACCAGCTTTTTCAAATTGGAGGAAAATTCAAGATGGGAAAAGCTTTCTGTATCATATAGCTGTTCATGAATTAGAGCCATGGTTTTTACCCTGTTTGCTGAATTCAACAGTTTTTCAGCAACGTTTGCATCGCTTTCGTGATAAGCTTGCAGTTGCATCATACTCGTAATGATAGCCATATTGTTTTTAACGCGATGATGCACTTCAGAAAGCAGAGTTTCTTTTTCTTTTAATGAAGCTCTTAGAGCATCATCAAGTTTTTTGCGCTCGGTGATGTCTATAGTAATTCCGATTGCACCCTGCAATTGGCCTTGGTTATCAAAAAAAGGTGAGCTGGTTATGTATGCCGGAAATGTAGTGCCGCCCTTACGGGATATTTCTAATTCACCGGACCATCTTTCACCCTTGCCAATTGAATTGAGCATCCTTTTCTCTTGATCAGACAACTTGTCTGGTGGTGCTAAAGAATAAATGTTTTGTCCTATAGTTTCCTCTGAAGGCCAACCGTAAATATCTTCTGCCGCAGAGTTCCAGTAGATTATATTTCCTTCTGAGTCTGTTGCTATAACAGCTTCACTTATTTCATTAAGCAGATGCGAGTGTAACCTTAGCTCCTTTTCTTTTTCTTTTTGATCTGTGATATCCGTTGCAACACCTCCGACTGCGTGTTCATAACCGGCTATATTGGTGAGCGGAAACAAATTGGTTTTAAAGTCACGTAAACCATTGGCAGTTTGAACCTGTTCTTCGATAATCTGAGGGTTTCCGGATGATAATACCATTTGGTCATTGGATGAAAAAAGCCGGGCAATTTCCTCACCAAACAATTCAGTTGTCGATCTGCCTACAACATCTTGCCCTTCAAGATTAAACAGTTTTTTGAACTCTTTGTTGGCAAACAGATGCCGCCCTTTTGTATCTCTTACCCAAATAGCGGCATTGGTTTGATCGGTAATGGATTTTAGAAGTTTTCGGCTCTTTTCGAGTTCATTCCGGGTTTTAATTAAATCAGTAACATCCTCTTGTACGCCGATATAGTATTCAGCTTTATTATTCTTACTAAAAATGGGAGATTTACTGAGACTACACCAAAACAGGCTGCCATCCTTACGATAACTCTTCAATATTTTACGAGCCGGCCGGCCGGTTTTAATTGCAGTACGTAAATCTTTAATTTCTTTCTGAACTTGTTTATCAGCCTGGATAGACAGTAAATCCTTGCCAATAACTTCTTCCCGTTGATATCCGGTAATTTTTAAAAAGCATCGTTGCAAAAAACGATTGGATTTTCATCATCACGAACCTCAGTAATAGTTATACCTGAAGTAGTAGCATTGATTGCATCTGCGTACAAATTTAATTGCTGATTTTTTTTCTCAAGTTCTTCGTAATTGCGATTAAGTTCCAAACAATAGTTTCGGCTTTTAAGAACAGTTTTGATTCTGACATGGAGAATTTCATCCGGGGTTGGAACAGGAATCATCTCATCCGCAAAATCAAGTACATATTCTGGAATATGCTCCCTTGGATTTTCCACAAAAACTACAAGGGGCAGAAAAACTGATGCTGCTTTTTCTTTAGCTTTTTGGATTTCCGGCTCCAACTCTTTCAGCCGCTGTACATCCACAAGAATAAGATCCGGGGCTTCAGTCAGAAGTTGATCATAACTGTGAGTGACCTCAAACTGATTTTGCAGTATATCAATGATGTAGTTTTCGAATTTGCTATCAGCAATGCTGATGAATAACAGACTCTTTTTTTGATTATGATTCTGTAAGTTATTGTCAGAAGTATTGTAACACATAAAAAAATTATGAAAAATAAATAAGAGCGATAACAGGGTAAGGCAATTATAAACAGCTACTTGATGCTGTTTCTCAAAATAGTTTTCAGACTATTGTTGTAATTAATTAAACGGTCATTGTATGAATGAATCTTCAAAAGAAATTCTATGGACTTCCTTTTATTTTACCTAATTTGTAGCCGGTCAAAGGCCTGTCCTATGTAGTACCTGTCACCTTCTGGCCACCATGCTTGCACTTTTTAGTTTGTCCCAAAATTAAATTTTTGAATGGGTGATTTTAAAAGTCACTAAGTTCAAAGTTAGGAGTACGACATATAATATATATAGGAGATGAAGTAAAAAATGGTCATCACCTAACATTATATGCCCAAAGGGGTTATTTTTTCTGCTTACCCGGCTTGTTATTGATTACCAGGAATAAATGCTGAGAGCTTATAAAGTGTTTAAGCCTAATATCCAATGAATGAGGATAAGGATTTGTTCTTAATAATACAAAAAGATTATGAAGGATTTTATTACTATTGAAAAAGTATTGAATAAGAAGCCGGATGAAGTTGCAAAATTATGCGGTAGTAGTTTATCAACATACTATCGGTACCGAAAAGGAGTGTCGGCGCCATCTGTAAAATGTTTAGAGCAATTGCTCAAATCGGTTCCGGAACTGAATCCCGAATGGCTGTTTCTTGACGGTGTGCCGGTATTTAGAAAAACTATATCAAACCGGTCAACTACTCAGAAATTTACGGTTCAGTATGAGGATGGGAGCACCGATGCATTTTTATCAATTCCTTTTTATGAATTTTCTAACAACACCTCTCCCGAAGAAGAAGCGTTTATACGGGATAATGCATGGGATAATTCGGGCTCCAGTATTTTGATCACTGATAATTTTCTAAAAAAAACCGGGATAAAATCGCAGGAGTCAGTAATAATAGCTGAAGCCGGCTGCCAGTCAATGGCTCCTTATATTCCCAAAGGCAGTATGTGTTTAGTGGATACGGAACATAACTATTTTACAACAGAAGGCATATATCTCGTCAAAATTCACAGAGCTATAAAATTTCGTATGATCCAGCAACTCCCTGGTGGACATCTGCGGCTGTCCACAATGAAAGCGCCTGACTCCGGGATTGGGATCAATCCGGATGAGCCGGGGTTTGAAATTCTTGGCAGGGTTATTTGGGTAGGAAAACATATATAACGCCTTATCCATTTGCCGGATAAATAGTGAATGTTAAAATCTCAATTGTGGGATAGCTATGCTTCAGAATTGTTGTTTATGACAATTCCTGACTAAGGTATAAAGGTTCTTGTCAGGAGAATTATAATCTGCTCTGACAAATCTCTATCAGCACTCCATTATTATTCTTCGGATGGATGAATGCAACCAGCTTGTTATCAGCGCCGGATTTTGGCTTTTCGTTTAGCAGTGTGTAGCCTTCTTTTTTCAACCTTTCCAATTCAGCATGGATATCCTCTACTTCAAAAGCTACGTGATGTAGTCCTTCCCCTTTTTTGCTCAAAAATTTGGAAATGGCAGATTCTTCAGAAGTCGCTCCCAGCAATTCTATTTTAGATTGATCCTTCAGGAAAAAGGCGGTATCAACCTGTTCGCTTTCTACAATTTCACGTTTGTAACAAGGTGAATTGAGCAGGGTTTCGTAATTGGATACAGCCTGCTCAATATCTTTAACTGCTATGCCGATATGATCTATGTGTTTCATATTTTTTGATTTAGGCACCAAGGCATCGAGGCATCAAGGCACAAAGTGATCCTTTGATAGAAAACCCATAATAAATACCAATACATCTTAAAATGTCCAATCTAATCCCTACTTAATAAGACTTAATTGCCTTGGTGCCTCTTTCACTCTGCTACTCTGTTACTCTGTCACAATGTTACTTTGTCACTCTCCCCAAAATCCCCTCAATTCTTCCGCAGAAAAACTACTTAATACCCGCTCTTTTTCAAACCAGGCTTTTCGGGCAATTTGCACCCCATAGTGAATGTGGTCAATGCCTTCAGTAGTATGAGCATCGGGGCAGATGGCGGTTTTTAAGCCGCATTCCAACGCCTTTTGTCCGTGCCGCCAATCCAGATCCAGCCGCATAGGATTTGCGTTGATTTCTATGGCTGTGTTATGCTCAGCCGCCCATTCTATGATACGGCTTACATCCAGATCACTTCCATCCCGCTGAAGCAAAAGTCTGCCTGTAGGGTGACCAATTATCCTTGTTGCAGGATGCTCAATGGCAGCTTTGAACCGGGCCATTTGCGCATCACGATTCATCTGCAGGCCGCTGTGGATGCTGGCGATCACAAAATCAAAGCCATCAAGAAGTGCGGAGTCATAATCAAGGCTGCCGTCGGATAAGATGTCGGATTCAATCCCCTTAAATATGAGGAAGTTTGTGCCTTCATCAGCAAACTGCTGATTTAGCTCATCAATTTCTTCCCACTGGCGCCGTATATCATCCGGTTTTAATCCCCCGGCGTAAGCGGCAGACTGTGAATGATCGGAAATCCCCAGATATTCATAGCCGCGGTCTATGCACGCTTTTGCCATTTCCGCAATGGATTTTTTCCCGTCACTCCAGGTGCTGTGGGCGTGCAATACTCCTTTGATATCCTCAGATTTAACCAGTTCAATGGTTTCGTTTTGCTCAAACCATTCAAACTCCCCGCGATCCTCCCGCAGCTCCGGGGGTACCCATCCAAGTTCAAGGTGGCTGTAGATTTCCTTTTCGGATTCGGAAGTTAAAGTTTGATTGAAATCGGTTTCCTTATTTTCGTCAAGTTTAAACAGACCGTATTCATTAAGCGATAACCCGCGGTCGCGGGCACGTTGGCGCATTACTACATTGTGCTCCTTGCTGCCGGTGAAGTACATTAATGCCGCCGGAAACTCCGCTGGCTTTACTACTCTTAGATCAACCTGACGCCCCTGTTCAGTTCGTACAGAGCTTTTGGTCTCCCCGCGTCCGAGCACTTCTACTACCTGCTCGTTTTGGGTAAACAGATCAAATATCGGGCCGGCTTCGGCAGGCTCGGCGGCGATCAGAATATCGATATCACCAATGGTTTCTTTCCATCGGCTAAGGGAGCCGGCTACTGAAATCTGTTGAACAGCGGGGTGATCTTTTAAATCCTGATAAATATGATCAGCAATGTGCGCGGCTTCATCCAGACGACAACGTTCGCTGAACTGCTCCATCCACTCTATGGATTTCAGAATTTTTTCAGCAGATTTTTTGCCCATGCCGGACAAACCGGCAACCGAGCCATCCCGGCATTTATCCTTCAGCTCATCAATGGTGGTGATGTCGAGCTCATGATGGATCTTGTAAATCTTTTTGGGTCCGAGTCCGGAAATCCGCAGCCATTCTTTCAGCTCATCAGGCACTTTTTCCCGCAAATCTTCCAAAACGGGGATTGTACCGGTTTCTGAAAGCGCATAAATATCTTTCGCAATAGACTTCCCGATACCCTTGATCTCTGTAAGTTTTTCGGCCTCGACAAGTTGAGAGATCGGCGTGTCAAGGGCTTCAATAGTCCGGGCGGCTCGATCAAATGCTGATGCCCGGAAATCATTCTCTCCGGCAAGCCGCATCAGTACACCGATTTCTTCGAGATATGCCGCTATCTGTTCGTTGGTCATTTGTGTTTTCTGCAATTATTAATTTTCCTGAATTTCCGGTCGGTCGATATATGGCAATCCTTCAATTATCCAGTTTTCAGGGTCTTCATCCAGCAGATAATGTTCGTGCCATTGAAAAGCGCGGGTGGCATAATCCAGCTGGTTTTCTTTCCGGGCGAGGCTGTGGTTTTCCCCTTCATAGACAAGCATCACAAACGGGTTCCCCATACGCCGCATCGTGTTGTACAGCTCCACCCCCTGATTAAAATCGACGGCGCCATCTTCAGTGCCGAACATGAGAAGAAGCGGAGTGTCGGTTTCATCCATATGAAAAACCGGTGAATTATCTACGAAATAATCCCAATCCTCCCAATAAGGCTCGGGGAAGCGTCCCTGGCTGGTTTCAAATATGGTTTTATTCGGCACTCCGGTATTCCAATAAGTGGAATTGTACATGCTGATCATGTTGGTAAGCGGGGCGCCGGCTACAGCCGAGGAAAACAGATCGGTTTGCGTGATGATAAAACTGGTTTGATAAGCTCCCCAGGAATGTCCGTTAAGCCCGATGCGGTCTTCATCGATCATGCTGGTTTCAAGAACTTTTTCAACCGCCGGCACAACGGATTCAACAGCCGATTCTCCCGGCCTGCGCAGTTCGTAGGTGATATCCGGCATAAAGACAAAATATCCCTCAGAAGAAAAACGGCGCTGGTTGTATGCGTTTGTCCGGTTGGGCATGGAATAGCTGTGCAGCGACTGGGAAAGTTCTTCATATATGTAAACCATCATCGGATATTCTTTATCCGGGTCATAATCGGCCGGGTAAAGCAACCGCCCTTCAAGTTCTTCCCCGCGTTTATTAGTGTAAGTGATCAACTCATCATCAGCCCAATGGTAATCATCCTGCTGGGGATTGGTGTTTGTCAGCGCCTCAGGATTATCAAAGTTATCATCAACGTAATAATAGTTCGGCGAATCAACGGCAGTCTGGCTTTGGAAATAATAGCCATCATCGTCTTCTGCCGTTGCCAGCCGGTTGATCATTCGGGATTCATAGATCAGAATTTCTGTTTCATTTTGATCATCGATTCTTGCATACCCGCGATCTTTGGTACGCTCATTAAAAAGCGAGACGTAAATATCACCATCAGCGTCAAGAGCATCGGCGTCCCGGTCCAGGCGATACTGCCGGTGGCGAAGCTGATCGTCAGCTCCATGGGTGATGCGTTCGGCACCGGTACCATCCGGGGAAACTTTGTATATATCATGCTGATCATACAACAACACCCATTGATCTTCTTTCGCCCACTGACCGGATCCGTGAGGCTGATCATATTCACGGCCGGTTACTTGGGTGGAATCATTAAACCGGGCGTCAATATCTTCGGTGAGATTGTGGTGATGCGATGCTTCGATATCATAACTCCACCAGTCGTCTTCGCGGAAATAGAGTAAAAATTGACCTTCCGGAGAAGTTTGCACGAGTTCATGACGCTCGATTATCGTTTCCCGGCTGCCATCGGTTACATCAACCAGTTTTACATCATTCCAGCTTTCGCGGAAACGCGGCATGTGCGGAACAGGATCATAAATCACGGCATGTTTTTGATCCCCGGTTAATGTAATCGAGTGTTGATGATCCTCCTTTAACTGCACGAACTGATCCTCTTCAAGGTGCCAGAGAGAACGGAGGCTTGAGTGCTCAAGCTGGTTGCGCATCACTCGTTGTTGCGGTTGCGTCGGATCATCCTGCCAGTGCCACACTTCTACGTTTGTCGGATCAAGATGGTCATCGGGATCTTCTTCCTCTTCCTTTTCTTCCGGCTCTTCTTTTTGAGTCCATTCCTTTATTCCAAAAAAGAGCCGGTTTCCATCATCTGACCAGAGTGGGTTGGTATAATCTACCAGTCTGTGATCTTCAGGAAAGTCACCGTATGTTTGGTGATCGAATGTGTATTTTTGCTTATCAGAATCCAGATCGGTGAATGCAAAAAGGGTGTGAGTTGGCTCCTCGTAATTTTGCTCTTCTTCTTTACGCAGAAAAGCGAGGCCGGTGCCGTCATCATTCCAGGTGAGGGATTTATATTCGGACTTTTCACTATCAAGCACCCGGGTAGACTGATCCTCGGGGTCTATAAGATGGACTCCGTTACCAAGTTTATCATATGAATCTATGATCAGAGCAAACAGTGAACCGTCATCATTAAAACTGCTCTCAGATACATTCCCGAGAATGCGATTTGCCCCCTCTTCAAGATCACGCAGAATTACATCCCTGCCGCCGGCATTGGAATTTTCCGGCTTATATTTATTCATCGCGATAAACTTACCGTCATCAGAAAACTCAAATCCTGAAATATTTGAAAAGGTATCTACTTCGGCGGACTCCAGGTTCATTACACCTAAATCATAGGTTACGCGCTCCTGCTGCTCTTCCAATTCGCGCCGTTCCTCTTCAGAAATACCAATCCGAAATGCGAGCCGGTGATTATCCTCGGAAAACTCGGGGTTGTCGGCATAGTCAAATTTGGCGGCTTCATCCGGATCGTCTCCGACTTCGTGAACTTTCAACCAACCGTCGCCTTCAACCGGCTCAATGGTATAGGCAAACCGGTTGCCATCGGCCGAGATTTCGGTGGTGGAAATAGATTGCCATTGATCGAAATCATCGGGAGTCAACGGCTCTTGTGCTGCACTTTCAGCAGCCATTAAAAAAGAAAGCTTAAGTAAGCTGATGACAATGATGTACACCATAAAATTACGGATAGATGAAGGTGGATTTCTGCCTGGAGGTTGTCAACCCAATCCTGTATGGGTTGAACTGTTTAGCTGTCTACTCAGATATAATGATATAAATTCACTGAGCAGATAAGTGAGAATATCTACTAAAATGATGAATATTCAAAAACGGGGGGGCATGAAAAGATTAAATTCATTCATCCAATCAGAGAAACTACTTCTTCAGCGCAGCCCCATGCCATAGTGAATCCTGCTCCGCCGTGACCGTAATTGTGTATGACAGCAGTGCGGGTGGATAACGCTCTTTTTTCGAGCCGGACCTCCTGTCGGGCAGGGCGAAGTCCAACGGTGTATCCGGTAACCTTAGAAATATGCAGAGTAGGATCCAGTTTTTTTGCTTTCTCGAGGATAGTTTCTTGCGCGGCCGATTCCTGACCGGTATTGTAATCGTGTTCTTCAGCCGTGCCTCCGAGTATTATATCCCCTCGTCTTGGCAATACGTAGCACAAAGCAAGGCTGCCGGTCTGATCCAGATAGTGTCCGCCATCATTTTTGGCATCAATCTTAACACTTTGTCCGCGCACGGGGTAAACTTCTTTATCATCACATAGCTCGCGCGCGCCTAATCCGGTGCAGTTAACAATATAATCCGCTTTGCCATCCAAGTCGAAGAAAGTGTCAACTTTTTTCCGGCTTATCGTACCGCCCAGGCTTATAAAGTGGTTTTTCAGCCATGGCATAAAGACGGGGACATCGATAAAAGGTACATCAAATACATAACCGTCACGATAAAGCGGGGGGAGAGTTTCAGTATTAGCCCGGCGGAAATTGCGCACCGCCGGTTTCCACCACGGGTCGGGCGCAGGCTGTTCAAAATATTCTGTAAATGTAACCGGATAGACCCCGGTATCCGGGTTTTCCATCAAGTTATAATAACTTTTGAGACTGTTTTTTCCCCACTCCAGCGCTTTGTCTTCCGGATATACCTTGAACGGATACCAGATTGCACCGGCGGCGTCTGATGTGGTATCGGGCGGTAATTCCTTTGCGACAATGCTGACATCCAGGCCGGCCTCCAGAAGGCGGATTCCGCAGCTCAAACCTGCCACCCCGGAGCCAATAATTATTACTTTTTGCCGTGACATATTTTGATGTGTTGAAGTTTTTGACCGCCGAGTTTTCAGTTAGCGCATTATATGGTTGGTAAACCGGCTTATCATTATCAAAATAACTTAACCTGCTTTATTCACAAAGTTAATTGGGATAAGATATAGTGTTTTGGCTTTCAATGATATACTTAAAAATACATATTTATAATTTATATCTAAAGTCGTACGCTGCGAAATTTAGCTGTGGACTGCGTTTCCGCCATCATTTCCGCGACGCCTTGACCACAACTAAATTTCTTGGTGAATAATGCAGATTAAACTTAGCTTTAATTTTATAACAGATTATTTATTTAACCGTTTTTTAGTTGTTCTATCGTATTAAAGTTTCTAACTTTGGTTGATGAGGTTTTTTCGCCTACATACCATTCGAATCACAATATTATTGGTGCTGAGCGCGGGTCTCGTGCCGTTTTTGTCACCCTGGCAAACGGTTGATGCCGAAGCGGATCAGTTCGCCAAGTGGTTGTCCAAGTTGGCTAAAGATGATGCCAAAGATCAGGTAGACGACAAAGTTCGTGATCTGGACAACACCGATGATGTTATCAAGAGTGCCACCAAGCTGATTTATAATCATACCGAGTGGTTTGCCCTCGACCTTGATGATGCCTCCGAGCATACCGATGAAGAAATTTACCAGTTGATCAAAAAGGAATGGAGGAGTTATCAGCAAGGATCGACGATGGGTGGAGAAATGGCGATTGAACGCCATCATCGACCCGGATGGACACCTGAAAAGCATCTGTTTGCCGGGCTTTTAAATTATTCATCCGGCAAATCGGCATTTGAAATTCCACAGGCTGAAGTGCTGTTAACCGGAGAACTCCAGCCGAATATCGACAATGCCCCTCTCCTTACAGACATTTCCATTCGCGCCCCTTAGTTTCTGTTTGAACGGGTTTGGGTTTATAACCCGGCCTATCTCATCTCTCTTGAGTTTTAATGACTCTCATTCATTTTGCGGATGAAGCTTCTGAGTTAGCCTCAGCAGGATCATTCGCAATCCCCCATTTTTAAACCTAAACACTTTATATACTGATATCATGAAAGGAAGCGGAACCAAAATATTCTTCATCGTCTTTTTTCTGGCGTTGACGGGATACTATCTCTCCTTCACTGCCCGGTATTGGCTGGAAGAGCGCCATATGTCGGAGTTATCTGAGGAGGAGCGATCCACCTATATGGAAGAAAACCGTGAACGGCTCGATGATCTACGTTCACGCATTCTGACCCTGGGTCTTGACCTGCAGGGCGGAATGCACGTAACTCTGGAACTGGCTACTGATGAGCTATTGCTCGAACTGGCTGGAGACTACAGAGATGATGAACTCGAAGATGTAGTTCAGGCTGCCAGTCAAACTGCTCGTGAAGAAGGATCCAATTTAATTGAAGAGTTTGTTGAAGAATTTGAAAACCGTGATGGTGATGGACGGCTGAGCCGATACTATCGCTCCGATGAGTACGGAATCACGGCCAGATCTGAAAACAGCGAGGTGGTTTCATATCTGGAGTCTCAGCAAAACGAAGCCATTAGTCGCGCACTTGAAATTGTTCGAAATCGTGTTGACCAATTCGGTGTGGCTGAACCTTCAATTATGCGTCAGGGAGCTAACCGGGTTATCGCGGAGTTGCCTGGCGTTGATGATGAACAGCGCGTCAGAGATCTGCTGAGTGGAACCGCCCGCCTCGAATTTCGCCTGGCTCCGGAAGCAAGCGAAGTCATGGACTCCTTCCAACGAATTGCAGAACTTTTTGATGAAGACGAAGAAACGCAACTTGACGAAGAGGAACTGGTCGATCTCGATCCTGATGATACCGAAAATAAACTTCTTAGTGTATTGCTGCCGCCGCAAGGACAGTCTATTGTATTCGGTTACGCAACCGAAAGAGATACGGCTGAAGTTAATAGGTTATTAAACCGGGATGAAGTCCGAAATATGCTTCCAAGCAATTCCGAGCTTAAATGGACGGCTAACCCGATGTTTGAAGGATATCATGCGCTGGTAGCTGTTAATCAAAACTATGAGCTAACCGGTGATGTGATTACCGATGCCCGTCCGGATTTCGATCCGGAGACCAATGCTCCACAGGTTTCAATGAGCATGAACCGTCAGGGCTCCAGGACCTGGTCACGAATTACAGGCGCCAACATAGGCCGCCCGGTAGCAGTACTTATGGATGATCATATCTATACCTTCCCGAATATCCGAACTCAGATTGCTGACGGGCGGACATCTATTACAGGTCTCGAGAGTATTGAAGAAGCTGAAGACCTTGTAACTATTCTGATGTCGGGTGCATTACCGGCTCCCCTGAATATTGTGGAAGAGCGAACAGTCGGGCCATCACTCGGGCAGGAGTCCATTAATGCCGGCTTTACCTCAGTGGCAACAGGTATGGCTTTGGTTATTTTGTTTATGATCTTCTACTACAGACAAGGAGGAGCCATAGCAGACCTCGCGCTGGTGCTTAACATCTTTTTCATCTTCGGTATCCTCGCCGCATTTAATGCCACTCTTACCTTACCGGGTATTGCCGGTATTGTATTGACTATCGGTATGGCGGTGGATGCCAACGTGCTGATCTTCGACCGAATCAGGGAAGAGATGCGCGTAGGTAAAAGTTTGCAGGCAGCTATCGACAGTGGATATTCCAATGCGATGAGTGCTATTCTTGACGCCAATATCACAACCTTCCTGACTGCTGTTATTCTGTTCAGTTTCGGCATCGGGCCGATTAAGGGGTTTGCCATTACTTTGATGGCAGGTATTATAGCGTCGCTGTTCAGCGCAATCGTCATCACCCGAGTGATTGTCGATTATCTCACCAAAGAAAAGAAATTAAATCTCAGTTTCGGATAAACTTAACCTGTAAATATTGCCATGCGTCTTTTTGAACAAGCTAATTATACACTGATACCCCGACGAAAAATCGGGTATGTAATATCCACCATATTGGTTATTGTATCCATTGGTGCAATTCTATTTAAAGGGTTGCAACTCGGCATTGATTTCAGTGGTGGTAACGAAATCGTAGTAGAATTTGAGGAAAGCATCTCTGTAACTGAATCCAGAGAGTTTCTAAGCGGCCCTTTGGGTGCCGAGCCCCAGGTTCGTCATTACGGGGATCCGGCAAGTTTGCTAATTCGAACAGATGCCGACATGGGGACCAGTGAACTCCAGTCGGTTATTTTGAATACCTTCAGTAATCAATTTCCTGATAACCAGGGAGAAATTGTGCGTACAGATGTCGTAGGGCCCAGTTTTGCGGAAGACCTCCGGAATGCTGCGGTCCTTGCATTGCTATTCGCCCTGATTGTGATTTTTATCTACATCCTGGTTCGATTCAAGAAATGGTCATATTCGATGGGAGCGGTGGCAGCACTGGCCCATGATGTGATCATCACCCTTGGGGTATTTACCATACTTCACGGAATTCTCCCGTTTAACCTGGATATCGATCAGGCGTTGATTGCCGCGTTTTTGACTATTGTCGGTTATTCGCTTAACGATACGGTGGTTGTATTCGACCGTATTCGCGAAAACTCGTTGATATTCAAAACCGAGGCCTTCGAAAAAATGGTGAACCGAAGTATCAACAATACGCTGAGCCGTACGGTTGTCACTTCATTAACCACATTGTTGGTGGTAACGCTGTTGTTTATTTTCGGAGGTGAAGTGCTGAGAGGATTTTCATTTGCTCTGATACTCGGTGTGATACTCGGAACCTACAGCTCAATTTTTGTTGCCAGCTCACTCCTTGTTGACTTGCAGCAGAAAACCAGTAAGGATATCGCCTGACGATCAATTACCCCAATTCCGGAATTTATCCTGAAAATTTTCGGGATAAGTTCCGGAATTCACTATTATATGATGAAATATCTGCAACTTAATTTGGATCTCCAATGAGCTTCAGTATTACACAGAGATATAATTGCATTGTGATCGAATTCAATGGTGATGTAGTAGGCGGCCCGGATGCGGTCAGCCTCAATGAAAAGCTGCATGAACTGATTGATGAAAGCTGGAAGAATGTGGTAATTGATCTCAAAAGAGTACAAATCATGAACTCTTCTGGCCTCGGGATGCTCATAGGAGCACTGTCTACGATGCGGAATGCCGGTGGAGACTTGCGTGTAGCAAACGCTTCACCGAAAATAGAAAAGCTGATGAAAATGTCGCAGCTCGACTCGGTGTTTCAAAAATATGAATCCACTGAAGAGGCTGTCACTTCCTTTGATCAGCAATCCTGATTTATAAATCGGTAGAGGCACTTTTTACCAAAGTTATTATTCATGGGTGCTCTTGATGGGCACCTTTTTTATGTAAAGCTATGTCAATACAATTAATTATAGGTGCCCAATGGGGAGATGAAGGCAAAGGCAAAGTTGTCGATTTGTTAAGTGATGAAGCCGATGTTGTTGTTCGCTATCAGGGCGGAGCCAACGCCGGTCATACTCTCAAGTTCGACGGACAAACCCATATCCTCCATCTCATACCTTCCGGAATTTTTCACAAAAACACGAGATGTGTTATTGGTAATGGAGTAGTTATCGATCCGGAAGCGTTACTCAGCGAGATGGATAAAGTAAAATCACTTGGTGTTCAGCTCGATGGAAGTTTTTTTGTAAGCGAGACCGCCCATATCATTCTGCCTTTTCACAAGAAGCTGGATGCTGCGAAGGAAGCTCACAACACCAGCTCTGCAATTGGTACTACCGGCCGCGGAATAGGTCCGGCTTATATGCACAAAACCGCTCGTCTGGGACTTCGGATGATCGATCTTCTCTACCCGGAGCAGCTTCCGGATAAGGTAAAGGCCATAGCTGAAAACTCTAACTGTTTGCTGAAACATCTGTATAACTCGGATGAATTGGATCCTGATGAAATCACCCGCCAGTTGTTGTCTTTTGGTGAACAGCTCAGGCCATTCATCACCGACACGGTGAATTTACTAAACAGCCATTGCAGGCAGGGAAGTAACTTACTGCTTGAAGGAGCT
The DNA here is from genome assembly GCA_964505385.1 of uncultured Chitinophagales bacterium. Taxonomy (GTDB): domain Bacteria; phylum Bacteroidota; class Rhodothermia; order Balneolales; family Natronogracilivirgulaceae; genus SLJN01. The sequence continues at coordinate 39,891 of CAZDIA010000016.1, read as the reverse complement.
CAGGGCGCTCTTCTGGATCTGGATCACGGAACATACCCCTATGTAACTTCTTCATCTCCGACATCAGGCGGAGCGTGCACCGGCACCGGTCTTCCCCCTTCCTCTTTTGATGAAATAGTAGGCATAACTAAAGCATACTGCACCAGAGTTGGTAACGGCCCTTTCCCGACGGAACTTCATGATGAAACCGGTGAACAACTTCGCAAAGCCGGAAATGAATTCGGCTCAACGACCGGGCGTCCGAGGCGTTGCGGGTGGATCGACCTGGTTGCGCTGCGACATGCCGTGCAGCTTAATGGATTCACTAAACTTGCCATAACTAAGCTGGATGTTCTTGATGAATTTAAATCCGTAAAGCTTTGTACTTCTTATCGGATTAACGGGGAAGAAACACAAAGGTATCCATCCGATCCCCATCTGATAGAAAAGGCCGAGCCGGTATTGACTGATATGGAGGGCTGGAATTGTTCTACCAGAGATATGAAATCCGCAAAAGAATTCCCCACACCTTTACAAAACTTCCTTAATTATATAGAAGAATTCCTCGGAGTGCCGATTATGCTCGTATCCACGGGTCCTGACCGGGAAGAAGTGATCAAACTGGAAATGTAGTCGTAGCTAAATGGGAAAGCTTCCTGTACGATACCGCCTTAAAGTTTCTACAGAGGATGATGCATATGACCTGGCGGAACGTATAGCTCTGGAGCAAAGCGCAGAACTTCCCAAAACTGTTGTTGAAAAACTCCGGCCGCCTCCGCCAACCGGTGAGATTGTCAGTATCTCGAAAAAAGAAGAAGGGGGCTATGAGCTGGAAATAAACTGGCCTTTAAGCCTTATTGACGGCGATAAGTTGCAACTGGTAAATGTTATATTCGGCAATATTTCCCTTATACCCGGAATTCAGCTTCAACACGTGGATTGGAGTAAAATCGATGATGTGCTACCAGGTCCTTTGCAAGGAATTACCGGATTTCGCGAACGTTTGCAAGTGCCGGAGCGGGCATTGAGCTGCACTGCGCTTAAGCCGGTGAGCTTAACTTCTGATGAGTTAGCCGGGTACTTAAGCCGCTTCGCAAGTGCCGGTGTGGATATCATAAAAGACGATCACGGGTTGACTAATCAAAATAGTGCTCCGTTTTATGAACGGCTGAAAGAGTGCAGCGAAGCGGCTGCCGACGCAGAGCAAAAACGGGGGCGCGCTTGCTGGTATGTCCCCAATGTTACAGCTACTGCAACAGATCTGCCCAAACGCCTCGAAGCTTGCCGGGAGGCAGGTTTAAACGCGGTGATGATCACACCGCATCTCACAGGCCTGGATGCACTTTCGCAACCGGCTGAGTTCGGGCTTGGTGCTCTTGCTCATCCTGCATTTAGCGGCTCAATGGTGGTGCATTCTGATAGTGGTTTACATCCCGCGTTGCTTTATGGAGAACTATGGCGGGGATTTGGCGCAGATGGTGTGATTTATGCAAACAGTGATGGCCGGTTTTCCTATTCCTCTGAAGATTGCGAAGCAATTAACTTTTCCGCACGTAACCGGGATCTTCCCTGGAAGCCTGCCTGGCCTGTGCCTGCCGGCGGCATTAACAGGGATACGGTTCCGTACTGGCTTCAGCGTTATGGCAGAGATACCATCTTTCTAATCGGTGGTTCGCTCTACGAAGCACCTGAAGGACTGGAACAGGCTACCCGAAATTTTTGTAAATCCCTGCAAAACATTGATCACTATGGCTGATAAAGGTAAATCCAAAGTTATCCGATGTGCCGATTATACATTCCCGGGAATTGAGAAAAAAGAATACAAGGAATCCTCAGGCGGCTTCAAAGCAATCTGCCGGTATGCTTTACTGGGTAATAATGACGGAGAAGAAGCATTGAATTTTCATACCCGGTACTTTGATATTGAACCCGGAGGCTATTCATCACTTGAGTATCACCGGCATCCCCATACCGTTGTAGTGATCCGGGGTAGCGGTACAGTGATTCTTGATGATGAAGTAAAAGAAATTACTCTGCATGATACGGTATATGTAGCACCAAACACGATACACCAATTCATTGCAGACCGGGGCGAGCCACTGGGGTTCATTTGTGTAGTGGATCGTTACAGGGACAGGCCGTCGGCGCCGAATGAGAAGGAGATCCGGGAACAGATAGGTAACGGTGAAGCGGCAGGGAGAATCAAAAAGGAATGAGCAGTAGGGTGTAGCTTGTCAATTCGTTATCCCGGCTTATTAATTCCCACTTCGTGCACTAATGAAAAGGTGAGAGAAATTTTTGCCTTAAGAGTCTTGGCAAGTCTGCCCAACCGAAAAGCCGGAAATCATTCCAATCGAGCTGTAGCGGACGAATCATTTATGGCAACCTGATTTCCACAGCATCCTACCAACCTGAGTTCGATTGTTTTTTTTATCCGCAATTTATGTATGAAATTAATTTTGTATGATTTAATGTGATTCCGATTTACTTCATGCTTTAAATTTGAATACATTAATCTGAATAAATCATCGAAATCATCTGCGGTAATCAGCGAGAGATAGGCAAATGGGTTTCTCGCTGAGTTTTGCTGATTAATTCGCAGATGTACGTAGAGGCTCTACTCATTTAATAATCGAACTTAGGTTACCAGTCCGAAATCCGTTGTCCAACTGTATTTATAGAATATTGCAGATAGTACATGAGTTATAAACTTGACAAAAATGCACTTTTACACTATATTTGTGCATATACGCATCATGTATAAATATGACAACAAAGGAACAAATATTAAAGGCGGCCGGCACCGTATTTGAGAAATACGGCTTCAAAAAGGCCTCAATGGCTGATATTGCGTATGAAGCCAGGAAGGGTCGACGGACTATATATGCGCATTTCAACAGCAAGGAAGAAATTTTTAAAGCGGTCTTGGATAAGGAGATACAGACGCTTGGCGCTAAACTTGATGAAATCGCTGATCAGCCGGAATCGCCGGAAGAGAAATTGCGGTCATATATGCATGTCAGGATGAATACCTTAAAAGAACTGACGGTTTATTATGATGCGGTTCGCCAGGACCTGCTACACAACCTGGATATGGTGGAAAAAGTCCGTGAAGAATATGACAACAGGGAAATTGAGCGGATAAAGTTAATCCTGGACGAAGGTAATGAAGCCGGCATTTTTGCAATTGATGACACTCACATGGTGGCGGAAGCTTTGTTACAGGCGGTGAAGGGATTTGAGATACCTCTGTATACAGGAAACAATGAATATGATCAATCACGCCTCATCGACCCCATGCTCAATTTATTCTACTCGGGTTTAAGAAGAGGCGATTAGGCTCAAAAACTATTATGGAAAAGTTGGCCGAAGGGATTATTAGACTCCGGTATCTGATTATCCTTACGGTAGTAGCTATTACCGTGGTGATGGGATTTTTCATGAAAGATCTGGAAGTCGATGCAGATGTACTGGGTTACCTCCCGGATGATGACCCCTCTGCAGAGCTCTTTAATCGTATTGGAGAAACTTATGGCGGCAATGAAATGGCCATCGTTGCGCTGGAAACCGATCATGTTTTCGAGGCTGAGGTGTTGAAAAAGGTGAGACAGGTTACCGACAGCATCCGTACTGTAGAGGGGATTGGTTATGTAACCAGTTTGACCGATATCATAGACATCCGGGATACCGAGTATGGTATTGAAATAGGTCGGCTTGTGGATGAGCATGATTTACCTGAAACCCGGCTGGAATTGGATTCTCTCAAGGAGTACACCCTCTCTAAAGACATGTATCGGGGGGTTGTAGTATCGGAAGATTCCCGGGCTACTCTGGTTAACGGAAGGATACGCAGTGACGCCGACAAGACCGAAGTTGTGGAAAGCATCATCCAAAAGGTTGATGATATCGATTTTGACGGTACTATATATTATGCCGGCATGCCGGTAACACTGCATGAGTTACACCACATCATACTCAGTGATATCCGATACCTTGCTCCTCTGGCCTTTGTTTTGATCAGCCTGTTACTGCTGGCCGGATTCCGGAATTTTCGCGGGGTGTTCCTTCCCATGTTGACAGTACTTATCGCCATCATATGGGTTTTGGGGATTATGGCTTTGACGGGCTTCAAACTTACCATGATGACCAATGTTATTCCGGTAATTCTACTTGCGGTGGGCAGCGCTTATGCTATTCACGTAGTTAATGCGGTAATATCGGAACAGCAAATCAATCCGGCGCGAGCACTGAAAAGGGCTGTTGGTTTTATTTCAGTGCCGGTAATTCTTACCTCAATAACCACCATATTTGGTTTCCTTTCATTTATCCCCGGCTCTTATCTGGAGATGATTCAGGAGTTCGGAATGTTTTCGGCGGCCGGTATATTTTGTGCACTCATATTAGCCACAACTTTTGTTCCGGCCATGCTTGCCTTCATAGAAAGGAAAAAAAATCCGGAAGTGAAGAGCCGGTCATCGCAGTTTTTCGAGACCATTCCGCAAAAACTTTCTGCGCTTGTCTTTAACTATCCCCGCACTCTCCTGTGGGTTTGGATTCTGTTAATAGCCGTCAGTTTTGTAGCTATGACTCAGATTGAACGCCGTGTGGAGATCATCGACTATTTTCAGGAAGATAACAGGGCAAGACAGGGGGAGGAACTGATGAATGAAAAATTTTTCGGGGTGGCACCTCTGTATGTAACATTTGGCGGCGATGCGCAAAATCCGGAGCTGTTACAGATGATGGACCAGACGCAGGACTATATGGAACAATACGAATATATACCATACAGCCAGTCCATGGCCGATCTGATTAAGGAGATGAACGAAATCATGGAGGGTAGCAAGCGGGTACCTGACGATAGGGCCAAGATCGTACAGCTTTGGTTCCTGCTGGAAGGGCAGGATATTCTGGATCAGTTGGTGAACCGGAATCTTGAGGAAGGCATCGTGCAAGGTTATGTGACTTCCAATGAGCTGGAAGTCATTACAGAGGTTGAAAACAATTTTGAAACCTACGTAGCTGAGCAGAGTGCGGAGGCTCACGAGATGGATGTCACCGGCATCCCGATTTTGTATAAGCGTCTTGACGAAAGCATCGTCCACAGCCAGGCTTATAGCCTTATTATTGCTATGATTTTGGTGGGATTGATGACCAGCCTGTTGCTGCGTTCATTCGAGCGGGGAATTATAGCCATTATCCCTATAGGTGTTACGGTGATTCTGCTTTTCGGGGCTATGGGGGTTACCGACATTCCCCTTGACATCGCCACAGTGCTGACCGGGAGTGTTACTATCGGCATAGGTATAGACTATGCCATACACTTCATCAGCCGGTTTCAGGGAGAATACACTAAAGGAACAGATGTCAACAAGAGTATCGACCGGGCTATAAATATCAGCGGCAAAGCTATTGTGATTAACATGGCTTCAGTAAGTATCGGTTTTGCAATATTGATGTTTTCCAGGCTTTTGCCTTTGCAGCGACTGGGATTCTTAATAGCTGTAACCATGATTGTAGCCGGTATGGCAACACTAACTTTGTTGCCGCTGGTTTTAAAAAAACAACAGGAATGGCAGAAGAAAAGGGAAACTAAACCAGAACTATAGTAGAAGGTATTTGATATTCTTTACTCATAATAGATTGGAGGAAAAACGATGAATAAAAACAGCATTACTACTAATAAATGCATTATTAAAATATTAGTATTGTGTGTATTAACCGGAGTATTTAACGGGAAGGTATTTGCACAGGACGGGCAGACTCTTTTAGAAAGGATGGATGAGGTTATGTATGCGGCTGAGGATCAATACAGCGAAGTCAGCATGACGCTCACCGACCAAGACGGTTCTGAAAGATTGCGGGAAGCCAATGTATGGCAGAAAGGCACCGAACATCGTCTGTTCCGGTTTACCGCTCCGGCTGATGAAGCAGGTATTGCATTTTTGTCATTGCCGGATGATGTGATGTACATGTACATGCCGGCTTACGGACGCGAAAGGAGGATAGCATCGCATGTAAAAACCCAGTCTTTCGCCGGCACGGATTTTACCTACGAGGACCTGGAGGCTGGTAATTATGCCGATCGCTATTCTGCTGAATTGCTTGAAGAAACGGAAAACCACTTTGTGCTTGAACTCGAACCACTGCCTGACAGAACCAGTGATTACTCTCATATAACCACCTATTTAAATAAAGATCACTACTATCCCGAAAAAATGGAATTCTATGACCGTGGTGGACAGGAGTATAAAGTGGCTGATTATACCTTTGAGCGAAAAGATAATTACTGGTATTCAAGCGAGATCTATATGAAGGACCTGCAGCGCGATCACAGCACCCGCATGGCCTTTGAAGAGGTAGAGTTCGACACTGAAATGGATGATCAGATATTTACGGTTCGAAACCTTATCCGGTAAGAATAAAATATGAAACTAACCTGATCTTAGGCTTTACGGTATTATTAAATCTTTCATTCTTTTCAAAAGTATTTTACTATGGTACGATATGCATTTTTAATGATTCCGCTACTATTAGTATTGTCAAACGGAATACAAGCGCAAGACACCCCATTGCAGTGGAGCGGAACTATTGAAACAGATCAGCGCCTCCTGCTTGAGGATGAACAGGATTGGGCATGGAATGAAAACCGTTTGGACCTGTCGCTGGAAAAGCGGCTCACACCATTGCAAATCAAGGGTAATATTTGGGTCAGGCATATGGGACCTTCTGTCACAGAAGAATATGCCGACCTGTTTCAGAAAGACAAGATCAATCCATGGAATCTGGAAATTCGCGAATTGTATGCTGATGTACATGGATTTTTATTTGATGAGCTGGATCTCCGAATAGGCCGGCAGGAAATCGCCTGGGGTACAGCCGATACTTTCAACCCAACCAACAACCTGAATCCCTATGATCTGGAAGATGTGCTGGACTTCGGCCGGGTAATGGGGTCCGATGCTATTAATCTTCAGTGGTATTTCACCCATCAAACTTCCTTAGAGATGATTTATATTCCGCGTTTCCGGCCGGCTGCCATGCCAATGGGCGTATTTTCCGGCTTGTTTGATTTTGAAATCCCTGTACAAACTCAAAGGGATGAAATCAATGTGCCTGTTGTAAGCGGTAATCTGATCATGCCCCGGAACAACTTGTCAGAAGGTGCTAATCTCGGTGTACGGTTACAAAGTTTTGCAGCCAATACCGATTTTTCTTTTAGCTATGTCTATGGCAGAGATCCTATGCCAATCCCGGATTATGCCAACATAGAGGCAGATGATGAAGCTGATGACTATTTAGCCCATGCCGATATGATTTTTCCCCGTCACCATATTCTGGGTGCTGATTTTGCAGGCAGTATAAGCAGAGTGGGCATATGGGGTGAAGTAGCTCTTTTTATTCCAGAATCTGATGTTGTTTTGGATGTCGCCATGCCGATAACAGGAGTTGAATCCTCCACTTTACTTGAGGATCCATATGAGAAGTTTGTAATAGGCGGAGATTATACTTTTAGCGGAGGCACTTACCTCAATATGCAATATCTCAGGGGATTTCTGCACGAAAGGGGCCGGGATGAGCTTAATGATTACCTCGTTTGGGAAGTTGAAAGGGAGTTATGGCACGACAGGCTTTTAATTCAACCCCTGACAGGCGGCGTGTCAGTAACGGATTGGGATGATCCGGGTGATAATTACGCCATATTTTATACCCCTGAGATAACCTATCAGGAAATTGACAATTTTGATATATCACTTGGCGGATTTCTGTTCAGTGGACAAGGCGAAGGAATCTTTGCCGAAATGGAAGATTACAATATGATCAGATTACATGTAGAAGCCAGCTTCTGATGCACTTGTAGCCGCTAAAGTTTATATTTAATAGTGAAGAAGTATTGCAATAGAGCGACTTTATTATTAAATTTTAGTTCTATGCTCAAATGACTTCAAAATTTCAGAGGGATACAATTTCTCCGAAGTTCTTTCGTAATATTGAGCTGAATGCGAGAATAGCTCAGCTGGTAGAGCATCTGCTTGCCATGCAGAAGGTCGCGGGTTCGAGTCCCGTTTCTCGCTCGGAAAAAGCCTTACAGCCGATGGTTGTAAGGCTTTTTTATTGATTGGAGGGGTACAAAAAAGGTACAAAATGACTCGTATGCAATTAGCCGCTTTTCACTTCTCTTCAAATTTTTCCTGATATATCTTTTCCGCTTTTGCTGCCCAGATGAAATCATTTTCGCTTAAGGCATCAATTATATGGGTATAAACGGTTAATTTTACGCTGCCCCATTCAAGAAGAATTTCAGGATGATGTCCCTCTTCTTCAGACATTTCGCCTATTCTGTTCGTAAAATCAAGGGCATGACGGAAATTTTTAAACTTGTATGTTTTGGTGAGATGGTGATTGTCAATCAGCTCCCATTCGGAATTAAGGGTGTCGAGATAATGTTTTAACTTTTTTCCTTCAATAGGAGGAGTTTGTTTTGTACAAGCTTCGCATCTCCTATCGGTTAAAGTTAATTCATCTGCCATTATGGTTACTTATAATTCAAATTCACTTATTTGTAATCGTACGAGTAGTTTGTTCTTCCTGATCATAACTCCCTTTATCTGATATCTCACTCAAATACTGATTGCGTAACTTCAAGCCTCTTTGTATACCGAAATAGGCCCCCAGCATGCTGGCGGCTGTAACCATCACAGAGAAAAAAAGCTGCGCCTGCACCATATCAAAACGTTCGGTTATCTGTACAAAAATAAGGGTGGGTAAAACGAGGATGGCACCGATAAGATATGGAAAGAACTCCATGTCGAGGGTTTTACGACAAAACCTGCGGGAGATGACGAAACTCAGATTGAGAAAAACAAGGATGAATCCCGCGGAAAAAAGTGTTCCGGTCCACCCCTCCATTTCTACAAATGGGATAAGTTCCTGAGAAAAAAAGTAAATGATCACGCCTAAAAAAAGTGTGGCATTGCCGTAGGCGAAAGCACGTGGAGTGCTCTGCATAAAAGTGCTGTTTAGAATTTTTTAATGTCTGTGATTAAGTCCGAGCAGCCATGTAACGAAAAAATCACTGATTTGACATCCACTCTTCCGGATCAAAATGCTGATCACTGCCTTCGCTGATCATGAAAAAAACCACTTGCCCGTTCAGTGTTTGCTCATCACCGGATTTACCAATAATATCGCCTTCCTGCAGCACCGTATTCATAGAGACTTTCACTTCGCTCAGATTTCCGTAAACGGTGTTGTAATCTCCGTGATTTACAAAGACGGTATTGCCGTATCCCGGCATCGGACGTATTGCAAATACGTAGCCGTCGTGTACCGCTTTTACCTCGTTACGGGGGCTTGTGGCAATCTGTACTCCGGGATTGTACGTTCGCGTTCCGTAAAGCGGATTTTCGCGATCTCCGAATTTCTCGGATATGGTGCCACTGTTTACCGGCCAGGGTAAATTTCCTTTTCTGTCTTTGAAACTGCTTGTTATTTGCTCGAGTTGTGCTTCATCGGGCAGAGATGCATCTGCGGAAGGAGAGGATTCGCGTGGGGTTTCATTACCCCTGAGGTTTTCTGCGTCTGCGCGACGCCGTTCACGCTCTTCTTCAAGTTCTTCGAGGCGAGCTTCACGCAGTGCCATTTCTTCTTCTACCAGTTCAGTGAGAGTATTTTCAAGCTCCATGGCTTCCATCTCGGAAGCGTTTTTTTGTTGTTGTAGCCGCTGACGATCTTCCTGAAGCGCGGCAATTTGCTCTTCCTGTTCCAGCATAACCTGTTCAAAACGCTCTTGCTCGGCTTCAGTAGCTCTGATGTTTTCCGCAACCTGTTCGCGGGCACGCTCCAGCTCCTGTTCGTCCTGTCTCAGTTCGGCCTGCTTTTCTTCAATTTGCCGCGCCTGTCGTTTGCGATGATCCTCAAACTCACTTAAATACCGGGCACGCACCACCATCTGATTGATAGAGCCTGCTGATAAAATCATTGCCAGGTTGGATGTCCGCCCGTGTTTATAGACATAGGTCAGTGTTTTCTTGTATTGCTCTATCAAATGATCGAGATCTTCTCTGAGCTGGTTAATACTTGATTGCAGAACCTCCTGCTCGGCTTCCAGTTGTCTGCGCTCTTCCTGCTTATTTTCAATAAGTGACTGTCTCAGTGTAACTTCTCGCCGGGTATTCTGATACTCCTGATACAGCTCTTCGTAAGCATCATCTTTTTCACTGATTTCCTGTTGAGCCTGATCAATCTGCTCTTGCAGATTTTCAATCTGCTTCTGAGTAAATGCCTGCTGCTGCTCAATCTCTTCCCGCATCTGCCTGAAATTCTGAGCATCAGCACTGAAATATGATGCATTAAGCAACACAATTAAAATACCGAAGAGAACTGCTACTGATTTCATATGCGCTGAACGGTTATATCAGAAGGGATGTCGGGATCAAAAGACAATTCATCCGGGTTTGAGGTTACCGACCTGAGTTGCAATAAAATACTGGTTTCTTTATCAGAACTCAAGATTTGAATTCGTATAGGCAAATCCTTGCCGTCAAAATCTTCATAATCCGTAAAATGTATCTCGGAAAACGGATAGCCGAATTCTTCGGGATATGTTATTTGCTGTAGATATAAATCGCTGCGATCAAAATAATACTGGGTATTGTCCTCAGATACCATCACGTAGGAAGTTTCACTTTCAAAAAGGGAAAACTTATCGGTTTCGGAAAAATCGGGTTGCAGAACATCAAGCAGGTTAATGGCTGTCATTCCCTGGAGGTAGTAACTCTGCGCCTGATCATGGGAGAGTTTGTAGGCCGTGCTTTCGATGCGATCATAAATCAAAACGGAATCACGATCGGCTAACATACGCCCGCCTTCGATCCCGAGGCTGTTGCGAAGGGTAAACAGGGATTGTTCGCGATCGGCTTTAAAGTCCACAGTGGCGCGATCACTTCCTTTTGGTGAACTGATCTGAGCACGTGCCCGGCCTTCTATCCGGTCCAGGCGATCTGTTTCCATTGGCAGATCGGCTACCAACTCCTCTGCAGTTTTATCCGATGATTCAAAATCCTCATCAAGTTCTTCAGGCACAAAACGTATGGGGCCACATCCTTCCACAACAAGGAGAAGCGCTCCAAAACCAATCAGATATTTTATAAAATGCTTATTAAACAATGTAAGAGCGAATTAGGCTCCTGATATGCGTTCTTCCAGATAAGTTCTGGATTCATCTTTTTCTAACGCTTTGCCCCACCATTTTCTGGCCTTTTCCATGTCACCGAGTTCTTCGTAAACATCACCCATATGTTCTTTTACCTCGGCAGTTGCATCCCCGGTATCAATAGATTTTTTGATGTATTCTTTTGCCTGCTTTGCATCACCCATTTTGAAGTAAATCCAACCCATAGTATCCAGAAATGCGGAATTTTCCGGCTGCATTTCCAGAGCCTGCTCGGCCATCTCTTTTGCTTTTTCAAGCTCTTTTTCTTCCTCCGCCAGGAAGTATGCGTAATTATTAAGGGCTACATCATTATTCTCATCATAATCGATGGCAGTGCTGTAGGCTTCATAAGCATCATCAAAATTATCAAGAGATGAGTACGCATCGCCAAGTGAGCCGTAAATCATCGAACGCAGATTATTACGCGCCGGCATATCGGCAGCATCGGTCAACCATTCAATAGCTTCCACATGTTGATCTTCAACTGAGTAAGCCGAACCGGTAAAAAATTTGATCAAAGCGTCATCGGGAACATGCTCGTTAGCCTCAAGGCCTACCTGGATGGCCTTCTCATAATTTTCTTCCATGTACAAGGCTTGAAGTCGCTGTTGCCATGCGGAAGAGTTGTCAGGCATCAGATTGGTAGTCTCTTCAAGATGAGCGCGTACTCTGTCCCAATCTTCTTTTAGCTCATAGTATTCGGCAGCCAGAATGTGGGAATACCCTTCATCCGGATATTGCACGGTGAGGGTGTCAACAACAGTTTGCGCAGCTTTATTGAGCGTATCATTGTCTTGGTCGGCTGCAAATTGAGACAACAGAAACTGAGCGATCTCCATTTTATGGTTGTGTTCAACGAGCGTATCCCCCGAAACGGAAATGAGAATTTCGCTGCCTTTTTCATACTCTTCCTCTTCAATATAAAGGTCGGCGAGATTGATCAGTGTTTCAGGATCATCCGGGTTTCGTTCGAGCGCCTCATTAATTGCCTCATATGCTTTTTCGCTTTGTCCAGCTTCCAGATAGTACTGGCTCAGCATATGAATGATGTTCAGGTTGCCCGGCTCCAGTTCGCTGATGTTTTCAAGCTGCCTTATCGCATTTTCTTCATCATCCATGGAAGAGTAATTCTGGAATTTTTGATAGTAAATAGACCGTTGGGGTCCGGTCTGATCCAGTATATTTTTGTACACCTCATTAGCTTTCTCGTAATTGGCATTCCTTGAATGCAGGCTCGCAAGACGATAATAGATATCTACCTCATTCGGATGATATTCCAGAATATTTTCATACGCTTTCTGTGCTTCATCATCCTGGTTATTCCGGGTATAGGCACGAGCCAGTAAAAGGCCATACCATTTTGATTCCGGCTCAAGTCCAACAGCCTGAGTCGCATAATAGATCACGTCTGTATAATCCCCGTTTTCATAATGGGCATCAGCCAATGCGTAATTTACCGAGGCCTTGTCCGAAAAATATTGATGGGCATGACTTAGATACTCAATAGCGTCGTCATATTCTTCCTGCTCATGGCGGGCTATTCCTTTCACGTAATTTGATTCAGCATAGCGCTGCTCCAACTCGGATATACCTGCAGAGTCATGCTCTTCCTCTGCTGTTTCTTCGGTAGCCGAGCATGAATAAACAAAAAGCAGAGCAAATATGGAAAAATAGCGAATTTTCATGTTGCTAAATTATTGAGATATCAGGGATGATACAATTGCATATTTCTCAACGATTATGAAGGCTGATTCATTCTTCCAAACTGTTGCGCCATTGAGTCAATTGTTCAAATGAGGGCACCATTCTCGATCCATACCAGCTAAACCACTCCCCGTCAACGAGTTCAACCCGGGTTTCCGGGCAGAAATTGTGGATTTCATCAATATGTTTCTCTTTAAATGGATAGGGTTCGGAACTCAATAAAATAACTTCAGGGTTTAAGCGGGCCAAATCAGAAAGGGGGAGCTCGGGGTAGCGTTTAAGATCCGAAAGCATATTAGTCAGCCCCCACTTACTCATCACATCATTGATATACGTGTCCCCGCCAACGCTCATCCACGGTTCTTTCCAGATGAAATAGACAGCGGTTTTGGGATACCAGGTATTCCGTTGCTGCAGAAGATGGCTGATCTGCGAATTTATCTTCAGGGCACGTGAGGATGTGCCGGTAATAGCCCCGATTTTTTCAATCCAGTTTAAAGCTTCCTCAATGGTTTGGATTTTGGAGACAGTAACTTTACAAAATTCTCTGATTTCACGGATGTGCTCTTCTTCATTTTCCTCTTTATTGGCAATAACCCAATCCGGCCGGGCTTCACGGATTTTATCGATTCGCGGATTTTTGGTTCCACCCATTTTGAGAACCCGGTCAATTTTATCCTTCGGATGAATACAAAACCGCGTTCTGCCTATGAGATTTTCCAAAAGTCCCAAATCTACCAGCAATTCAGTAAGACTTGGGACCAGCGATACGATTCGTTGGGGATATTCAGGTTGACTCATGTAAATCGGGAAAGTATTCGCTTAACCTGTCCGGCATACACACTACCAAACAGATTGACATGAACCAATAGCGGATAGAGGTTGTAAATATCTTTTCGATCCTCAAAACCAGGGGCAAGTGGCCAGGTGGCCTGGTACGCTTCATAAAAAGAGGGACCAAAACCGCCGAATAAATAGGTGAATGCAAGTTCAATTTCCCGGTTGCCGTAATAGACGGCCGGATCGAATATAGCAGGTTCACCGGTATCGGTAGGGAATTGGTTGCCTCCCCATAAATCTCCGTGTAGCAAACTTGGAGGTTCCCCGGAAAGCAGATCGGGAAGTTGAGAATACAGTGTTTCAAATTGGCGCTGATCGCGTGAACCAAGCAAACCCGATTCGGTTGCCATTTTCACCTGCGGCTCCAGTCGTTGATTAATGAAAAAATCGAGCCACTCTCCATGGGGAGTGTTGTACTGCGGCAAGCGCCCGATATAGTTATCGTGATCCAGCCCGTACTTATCCCATTTGGTTTGATGCAGCTGAGCTAATCCTTCCCCGAGTTTTTGATCCACACCGTCGGAGGGGCGCCCGCCGGGGAGATATTCCAGGATGAGATAACTCAGATTTTCCTGTTCAACCTTGTCATGTGCAAAAGGTTTAGGAATCCGCAAGCCGGAATCTGCTTGATCAAGTAAACTTAGGCCTTTTTCTTCAACAACAAACATGTCGTATAAGTCAGCGGAATTCCATTTCACAAACAGGGAATCCCCGTTTTCAAGCCGCACGTGGGCTGCTCGGTTAATACTGCCACCGCCCGAAGGGGAAACGGATGTAATATCTCCGAAACCGGAAATGATGGTATCATGAAGTGAGTCGGGTAATGTCATGATGTAACGTGCTGTTTTAATTCTTCAAGTAAACCTTTGCAACTTCGCTGTACAGTGTAAAAAACGTCATAAAAACCGTTCAAACCGCCATAGTACGGGTCGGGAACTTCAAAATCATCCGGATCACTGTCGAAATCCCGCAGCAAATGAATTTTTGCTGTATGATCATCCGTTTTTGCCATGGACTTTAAATCCTTGAAATTCTGCCGATCCATTGCGAGGACTAAATCAAAATAATCAAGGTCGGAGGGTTCAAATTTTCTGGCTGTAGAATGTAATTTAATCCCGTGTTCCTCAGCTACTTTCCGGGATTTACTGTTAGCTTTCTCGCCAACATGATAAGCTCCTGTACCTGCCGAATCTATTTCGAAATAACTACTCAGCCCGGCCTGGTTAACTTCATGCTGCATTACGCCTTCTCCTGTTGGGCTGCGGCAGATATTACCAAGGCATACAAAGCAGATACGGTAGGGGTTTTCTTTGGTAATCGGTCGGACTGACTGCAAAGTTGATTCCATACTATAAATGTCTTAAGTGTTTAAAAATTTTAAGGTGAATAATGCAGGCAACAATATCCGTTATTAAAGAAAGCCAACATTCTTGAATTGTTAATGAATCTCCTCCGGCGTCGCCGGCATTTGAGGTATATCCGGATCGGCGACGCTGCCTGAATACTCATAAGCTTGCTGAACGCCTTCAGCCATCTCGCTGTCCGGATAAATCTCCAGAAACCGGGTATAAATTTTCTGAGCCGATTCGTGGTCCCCGATTTCATAATCATACAAAAAACCTGCCATAAACAATGCTTGCTCAGCAACCAACTGATCTTCATAATCATTCTGGACGGTTTTCAGCAAGTGAATGCCATCTTCAAAATCACCGTGCATCTCTGCACTGAGCATGCCCGCCTGAAATAAAAAATCTGCTGATTTATCGTGATCGGGAAAATTCTCCTGAAAGGAGATATAGCGGTCGACAAGTTTTTTAGATCTTTCTATAAGCTGCTGCCCTTCAGCGCCTTCAGAAATGCGGCTTTGTAAGTAATGTTCGTCGGTACGAATCTGTTCCAGTGCATTTTGCTGATTGGCTTCTTCGCCGGTGCAAAAAAACACGGAAAATGACAGAAAAGAAAGCATCAATAGATTGCGGCTCATGACAATACGGTGTTATAAGATTTATAACTGATGGGGTGAACGTGGAAATTGTAATTTTTGTATATTAGCCGTCTTCAAACTTTTAATTCAAAATCACGACATCGTCTTTATATACGTCCTATGGCTACAGGTTTCAAAGAGGTTAAAAACCTGAATTATCCTAAAACTGAGCTGGAAATTCTCAACTGGTGGAACGAAAACAAGATTTTCGAAAAGAGTCTGTCAACCAGGGAAGATGGGTTTCCGTTTACGTTTTACGAAGGACCGCCTACGGCCAACGGAAAGCCGGGTATTCATCATGTTATGTCGAGAACGGTCAAGGATTTGTTTTGCAGATACAAAACCTTGAAGGGATATCTGGTAGATCGTAAAGCCGGTTGGGATACTCACGGGCTGCCCGTTGAAATTGAAGTGGAAAAAGAGCTGGAGCTTCAGGGCAGAGCTCAGATTGAGGAATATGGCATTGCAGAGTACAATAAGAAGTGTCGTGAGAGTGTGCTGCGCTACAAAGATTTATGGGATAATTTAACCCGCCGCATGGGATACTGGGTTGATTTGGATAACCCATATATAACCTTTGAAAATTACTACATTGAGTCAGTTTGGTGGTCACTCAAGCAACTTTTTGATAAAGGCCTGATTTACAAGGGATATAAAATTCAGTGGTATTCTCCCGGAAGCGGAACCGTGCTCAGTTCGCATGAAGTCAGTCTTGGTTATGAAGAGGTTCAGGATCCATCCATTTATGTTAAGTTCAAAAAAGACGGTGAAGAAAATTCGTATTTCCTTGCCTGGACCACCACTCCCTGGACGCTGATTTCAAATATGGCACTGGCAGTTCATCCTGAACTTGAATATGCTACAGTACGGGTTACAGAGGGTGACAAAACCGAATATTATACCCTTGCTAAGGAATTGCTGGACAGCGTCCTTGGCGACCTTGAGTACTCAGTGGAAAAAGTCGAAAAGGGGAAAGACCTGGTTGGCAACACCTACCAGCCGCTGTTTGAATACGCTCTGAAAGAATTTGATAAATCAAGTGCCTGGAGAGTTGTCCCGGCTGATTATGTTACACTTGAAGAGGGTACCGGGGTGGTTCACATAGCTCCCGCTTTTGGTGCGGATGACTATGATGCGTGTATGGCGAATGACATCCCGATGTTTAATCCGGTAACACGTGAAGGGTGTTTTGATGAGCGTATTACAGATTTTGCAGGGGAATGGTTCAAGGACGCCGACAAAGGTATTAATCGGAATTTAAAAGAGCGCGGGTTGATGTTCTGGCATGGAACGTATTTGCACAACTACCCGCACGACTGGCGCAAAAGAACTCCATTGATGTCTTATCCGGTGGAGTCATGGTTTATCCGGACTACTGAGGTGCGCGACCGGATGGTTGAGATCAATAACGATATCAACTGGAAGCCGCCAAGCACAGGAACCGGCCGGTTTGGCACCTGGCTTGAAAACAACGTAGACTGGTCCATTTCCCGGCAACGATACTGGGGTACACCGCTTCCGTTCTGGGTAAATGATAAAAACCCGGAGCATGTGGAATGTATCGGCAGTATTGAAGAATTAAAGCAGAAAGCGGGTCTTGATGATGATACCGAGCTGGATCTGCACCGCCCGCACATAGATGAAATCACCTGGAAAGCCGAAGACGGCGGCACCATGCGCCGCATTCCTGATTTGCTTGATGTCTGGTATGATTCCGGCGCCATGCCGTTTGCTCAGTGGCATTACCCGTTTGAAAATGAGGAGAAGTTCAAAGAAAACTTTCCCGCTGATTTCATAGCGGAAGGGGTTGATCAAACCCGTGGATGGTTTTATACCCTTCACGCTCTTGGCACTACTTTGTTTGACGGACCCGCATATCGCAATGTGGTATCGAACGGCCTGGTACTTGATGCCGATGGTGAGAAGATGAGTAAATCAAAGGGCAATACCGTCGACCCGTTTGAAACTATTCAGGATTTCGGGGCTGATATAACCCGCTGGTATATGATGAGTAATTCATCACCCTGGGAAAACCTGAAGTTCAGCCAGGAAGGGTTAAAAGATACCAGGAGAAAGTTTTTCAACACTATTGTCAATACATATTCCTTTTTCGCCCTTTATGCTAATATTGACAAGTTCACTTTTTCCGGAGCTTCTATTCCCCACAATGAAAGAGCCGAATTAGACCGGTGGATTATTTCCCGGCAGTTCACAGTGATTAAGAATGTCGATAATTGGCTTGATCAATATGAGCCAACCCGTGCGGCCAGAGAAATTGAGACTTTTGTCGATGAACTCAGTAACTGGTATGTAAGGCGTAACAGACGCCGGTTCTGGAAAGAGGGCAAGTCACTGGATAAAACTGCGGCGTATCAGACGCTCTACGAGTGTCTTCTGAATCTTTCTAAGCTGATAAGCCCGTTTGCCCCGTTTTTCAGTGAATGGTTATATCAGCGGCTGAATGAAGTGACCCGGCAGGATGAAGAGTCGGTTCATATTTCGTTTTACCCCGCAGTGGAGGAAACATCGATTGATGAATCTCTGGAATATCGCATGAGGCTTGCACGTTTAGTAACATCATTGGTTCTGCGAATTCGAAATCGAGAGCAGATCAATGTAAGGCAGCCACTTTCCAAAATTATACTTCCGGCGAAATCAGAAGAAGAAAAAACAGCAATTGAGAAGGTTAAAAGCATTATTCTTGATGAGGTCAACGTTAAGGATGTTAATTATGTAGATGATGATTCGGGTGTAGTTCACAAAAAAGCGAAACCCAACTTTCCTGTTCTGGGTAAAAAGATGGGGAAGAAAATGAAAAAGATAACCCCCCTGATAACATCATTAAGTCAGGAAGAGATTAATCAATATGAAAAAGACAAATCTATAACATTTGATATAGACGGTGAAACTGTAGAACTTGGCCCTGATGATATTGAAATTATTAGCCATGGAATTGAGGGCTGGTCGGTTGAAACCGAAGAAGGAATTACAGTAGCCGTTGATACGGAATTGAGTGATGCTCTTAAACAGGAAGGCATTGCCAGAGAATTTGTTAACAGAGTACAAAATATGAGGAAGGATGCTGGTTATGAGGTAACAGACAGAATTTCAGTTAGCTATAGCGGGTCAGATGAAGTTGGCAAGGCTATTAGTTCGATGATGGATTATATTAAAGAACAAACTCTTGCCGAAAAGGTATCGGATTCGGAGCTGGATTCAAGTGATTACGTCAAAGACTGGCAAATTGGCGATTATCAGTGCGAGATCGCTATTAAACGAAATAACAATATATAAGTAAATAGAGTGATATGGACAATGCGCCCAAAAATAATGATGAAGAACGCGTAACTCCTTTTACTGACGAGGAACTGGAGTATTTTCGCGGTATCATCCTTAAAAAGCGTGAAGAGGCCGTAAATGACCTGGACATGCTTCAAGAATCATTAAAAGACAGTACCGAAAACACCTCGGACGAGTCAGCTTATTCTTTCCACATGGCTGATGCCGGTACTGATGCGCAGGAGCGTGAGAAAACCTACATGTTGTATAATCGAACCCGAAAGTTCATTAAATATCTGGATGATGCCCTTAAACGCATCGATAACAGGACTTACGGTATTTGTAAGGTGACCGGGAAACCCATTTCCAAAGGCCGGCTTGAAGCCGTTCCACATACCCAGATCAGTATTGAAGCAAAGTTGAAACGTAAATAAGACTTGTCTGAAAAACAGTTAAAATCACTTGCTCTGTTTTTGCCTGTCCTGATAGTGGCCAGCCTGGATCAATGGAGCAAATATGTGATCAGAACTACGCCGGAGCTTCATCGTGCTGATATTATTGAAGGGGTTCTGGCATTTCACTATACCAAGAACCCAGGTATGGCTATGGGTATCAGCTGGGCGGATACGTGGGTGATATCTCTGGTTGCTATCGCAGCTACAATTTTGATCAGCTTCTATATCTACCGTGTTTTCAGCTACGCCAGGCCGGCTTTCATGATTTGTATGGGACTGATTCTTGGCGGGGCTATCGGAAACATCATTGACCGCCTTGTACTGGCCAGGTTAAAAGATTATGGCGGAGTGTTGGATGGCCACGTCGTAGATTTTATACATTTCAATCTGACCATCGGTGATTTTGCTGTCTTCCCCTACATTTTCAATGTGGCTGATATGGCAATAAGTATAGCTATCATCAGCTTGCTGGTATTTTATAAGAAGATTATGCCGGAGCATGAGGAGACTGAGAACAACAAAGATAGCAGCGATGAGGAACCATCAAGTGAGGAGAGTCCGCCTACCGGTGTCACGTCCTGATTATTATGGCTACAACCTACAGCAAAGTTCTGCTAAGTTGGTATAAGTCCACGGCACACAGGGGAATAGTTTCGGAAGCAGATTACCAGGAGACTGGTTATAATCCAAAGTGCGGAGACCGGTTGACATTTTATGTCGGGGGAGATCAGTCAACGGGGGTTAAAAGTATCCGATATGTGCCGGAAGCATGTATGTTGTGTACGGCGTCTGCCGAGGCGGCCGTTAAATTTTGTCTGTCGGATGAAAAACTTGTTTCACAACTGATTCGCGAGGTAGAAGCGATTGCCGGCGAAAAGTTTAAATCGGGAATAGCTGTAGAGTTTGAACAGCCGCTTTATGAAACCCTGAAAGCTTATCCTGCCAGGGAAACCTGTCTCACACTCCCCTGGAATACAATGGCATCCTTATTGAAAAAACTGAAATAAAAAAGCGGTTGATGGTAAAACCAACCGCTTTTCAGGAAAACTTTCCGAAGATTAGTGATTTTGCAGTACAAACCTAACCGGCACCTGAAACCTGACCGGTACAGCCCGTCCACGCTGGCGACCCGGCTCCCAGGATGTCTTTAAAATCGCGTCGACCGCGGCCTGTCCGGTTCCGCCGCCAATATCCTGAAGGATGACGGGTTCGCTAACATTACCGTTTTCGTCAACAACAAACTGAATGACTACCATGCCTTCGATACCTGCACGCCTGGCCAGTGAAGGATATTGGAGATTGTCATAGATCGACTGCATTCCGCCGTGCGGGTAAGGCTGATCTTCAACCACTTCGAATATTCTGTACTCCTCCTCTTCTTCCTCATCCTGTGGTGGTGGCGGTGGCGGGAGTTCGGATATAGCATCGCCGTCGTCAAAGCCGAAGTCGAATACGTCATCTTCCAATATCTCAGAATCTGGTACCGGTTCCGGGGAACGCGGTCTTGCCGGAGGCGGGGGAACCTCAACCTGCTCCGTACGAATGATATCCTCCATCTGGATAATTCGTTGTTCCCGTTCTGTAAAATCGTGATCGCTTCCAAAATTCAGATTTACATTAACAATGACTATTAGAACTATCAAAGTTATAATGATGCCGACTTGCATATTTATAAAGTATGATTTGCGAAGATCGGCCTGTGGTTTTTTGCGTTCAGTTAATGGCATGGCCTTATTATATATAGAAATTGATATAAATTTAGTTAATTAGATAATGTAAAAATTTATCACTAAATGTAAACGATTATTAAGCCAAATGCATTGCATGGGGCAAAAAAAGCAAAATACTACCGAAGTATTTAAAAATATTGCACTAAATTCGCTTGTTAGCGGGTGGTGTTGAAAATTAATTTCATTTTATCAAAAAAATCGAGATAGTTTTAGATTTACTGGTTGAATTAAACTATTTAATCAAGTAAAAGTGTGGGTAAACATAAATTAGGCAGGAGTGTTTTCCTGTCTAATTGGGAGGTGCTGATATCAAATCTGAATACCGGCAAGACGAAACAAAATATTTTATAAATATTTAAGGTGAGAGAAGATGAAAAAAGGTAAAGAATTGAAGAATGGTCTGGGCTCTGGGTACTGGGTTTTAGGCACCATCTCGCCCAGCAACATCAGTCGCTCCGTCAAACTACTCTCATTTTGTAAAATTCCCGACTTTTTAAAATCTTATCATCTTGTCTTCTTAAAATTTTTTTGAGATGAGCTATCTCACCCTTGAATTCTGAAATTTGATCCGGACACTATCAGAGCTGCGGGGCTATCAATTCGCGAATTAATTTGAATTGGTGAAACCCCGCAAATTTGATACAATCCTGTGTTAGCGGCAGGTAAAAGCCAAATGTTGTTTATGCTCTAGTTTTCTTCAGATTTAGCCTAATGCTACAGGATCAAGAAATGCAGCTGCAATACTGAAGTAAATCAATAAACCGCTAGCATCAACAATGGTGGTAATCAGTGGGCTGCTGGCTACGGCAGGGTCAATGTTAAGCCGGGTTAGAATAAAAGGAAGCAACGTACCGATCAGGTTGGCCACAAGAACGATGCATATCATGGCAAGACCAACTACGATACCGACTTCAAATCCACCTCGCCAGATACCAAGCATCCAACTTGCCAGACCCATCGCCACACCGAGGCTTAAACCCACAAGGACCTCTTTTCCTGCAGTTCGCATCCATTCTCTAAGTTTTACATCTCCCGTTGCAATAGCACGTACCATAATAGTAGCCGACTGAGAACCCGAATTACCGCCGCTGTCGATTAACAAAGGTATAAAAAATGCGAGGGCAATCGTCGCCTCGAGTACGTCTTCAAAAGCTTCAATTACACCTGATGATACCAGGTTCACACCAACCAAGATGATCAGCCAGCTGATTCGCTTGCTGAACAAAGTCCAGATGGAGGTGCCATGGTAACCGACTTGCAGAGGAGCGACAGCAGCCGTTTTGTGAAAATCCTCGGTAGTTTCTTCTTCGGCGACATCCAGAACGTCGTCTACCGTAATGATGCCAAGCATTACCCCTTCTGAATCAAGTACCGGCAGGGCGATTTTATCATATTTTTGAAACATTTGCACCGCGGCTTCCCGGTCTTCGTAAGCTGATATGGATACAAATGTATCATCCATGATGTCCTGAACTTTCTTTTCCGGGTCACTCACGATGAAGGTCCGGATATCAAGAACATCAATTAACTTTTCGTTTTTGTCGGTAACATAAATGACATTAATCGTTTCACTCTCTTTCGCAGTTTTCCGAATATGTTCCAGCGCCTTTTTAATGGTCCAATCATAGTTTACAGCTACGTAATCAGGGGTCATAAATCGACCCACACTTTCTTCCGGATATCCAAGCAACTGCCGTACTTCCTTTAAATCCTCCTGATTCAATAGGGACATCATTTGTTTTGTCAGCTCGGCAGGCAATTCATTAATCAGAGCTGCTCGATCGTCAGGAGCGAGGTTGGAAAGAAGTTGTTTGGTTTCGTTATCCGTGAGCTCTTCGAGCAGGGCATTTTGTTGCTCGGAATCAAGGTGGGAGAATACATTGGATTCCAGATCACGAGGAAGAGTGCGAAAAAATAAAACCCGGTCCTCTTTTTCCAGTCCCATCATCAATTCAGCAATTTCAGGAACCGGCCATTCTTCAACGGCATCTCTTAAATCCTTCCACTTCCTGTTTTTGATCAATTCCTGAATTTCGGGTTTAATAAGCTGATCAAGCATAGTCTGTTTCTCGCATTATTTGGTTGATGTGATAGACAGAAATATCAATATAGAAGGTCTTTAATTCAAATATTTTCTCTCACAGGAAGGTAATAAGGAGGCCGGTATCGAGCCTTCGGCCTCCTTTAATTAGTGCCTGTAAGAAAACTCAAAGTGTTACCCGGTTGATTTTAAGATATCCTCGATGTCAGCCGGGGTAATTGCACCAAGAGCATTTAACTGCCCGTTCTTTCCGTAAACCCGTACCGCGTAATCAGCAATGGGCCGGTAATCATCAGAATTCACACCAAGATCGGCCAGAGACTGGTATAACTCATTGTCCTTAAGCCAGTCATCAAACTGCTCGATAAATTTCCAGCCTGCCTGGTCATCATCAGTATCCGTGATTTGAAACAATCGACGACCCAACTGGGCAAAGCGATCCCGCCCGCGGTCCTGCTCATACATCCACCGGAAATATGCCGGATAAATAGTTGCCAGTCCCCGTCCGTGAGATATAGCCGGATAATATCCGCTAATTGCGTGTTCAATGGAATGCATTACGAATTCACCATGATTCCGGCCGGCCTGTTGCATGCCGTTCAGAGCAAGTGTAGATGCCCAGAGTAACCGGCCTCGAAGAGCGTAATTTTCAGGCTCGTTAACTACCTCAGGCAGGGTTTGCATCACTGTTTCCATGACGCCTTCGCTGTAGCGGTCAGCAAGTGGAGAATCATTACCTCCTACAATGTAGTTTTCAAAAATATGGCTGAGGATATCACTTGCTCCGTCACGGGTTACCGTAGCGCTCAGGGATGTAGTATACTCCGGGTTCAGCCAGGATACCGTTGATCGTAGAAACTGAGCCCCGATAACAGATTTCCCTTTTACTTCAGGATTCGATAGTACAGATACCGGAGTTACTTCGGAGGCGGTAGCAGCGGTCGTCGGAATACAGGCAAACGGAATCGCACCAGTAAGTTTACCCGCTTTTTCTTCACCAAGTACATACGGCCATATATCGGTCTCATCCATA
This sequence comes from uncultured Chitinophagales bacterium, assembly GCA_964505385.1. Lineage (GTDB taxonomy): Bacteria > Bacteroidota > Rhodothermia > Balneolales > Natronogracilivirgulaceae > SLJN01. Next base: position 15,631 of record CAZDIA010000016.1, on the reverse strand, counting down.
TACAGCAGTGCCGCCATTCCCTTGGTTGCATCCATAACTGAGCCGCCGCCAAAAGCAAGAATCAAATTGGCGCCAAATTTCCTAGCTTCTTCCGCACCTTTATTTACAGTTTGGGCATGCGGATTAGGTTCAATACCTTCGAAAACTTTGGTTTCAACATCGCGCTCGTGCAACATTTGTTGGATAGTATCAAGATAGCCCATACGTTGCACGCTTCCACCACCGATAACAATTAACACTTTACCGGCAATCCGGGAAATATGATCGGCAAATTTTGTACCTTGCTCTTTTCCATAGAGAATTCTTGTCGGAATGTGAAGATCAAATTTTTGCATAACCTATAAGTTTATTTAGTGTTTGTAAGAAAGTTCTGAGTGCACTAAGAAAACGCAAGGATCAAGGCACGTGAACTCCTAAAAAGCGCAGTCCCGAACGCTTTCGGGATGAGCATTTTTGGGGCGAGTGGAACGAAAATATTGGCGTTTTCTTGGAGGCGCTATTTAATGAATTTAAGATTGCTGAACGTCTTAAGAGGCTTGTAATAACACAAACCCCAAGATATAATCGACTATGAGTTTGTGATGAATATCGCGGAAATTGCCATTTGTCAACTTGTATGCAGTGCTACCATTATGCGATTCAACAGGATGCACTGATTTAGAATTCCCATTATTTTAAAGTGACCAAATATATTTGATATATGAAAACCGACCTGAAAGACCGCCTTACTACTAAAATTGACCAAATCTATCCGGAGCTTGTACAAACCCGGCGAAAACTTCATCAGCATCCGGAGTTGAGTTTTCAGGAATTTCAAACCACAACATTTATCGTGGAGACGCTGCAGGGATATGGGCTTGAAGTGCATCGCCCCCTTGAAACAGGGTGTGTGGCAGTGGTAAGAGGTGAAATTGAATCCGATCGTGTAATAGCCCTACGGGCCGATATTGATGCTTTGCCAATAGAGGAAGAGGGAAACTACAAAGCGGAGTTTTTATCAAAGCGCAACGGAGTCGCTCACTGTTGCGGGCATGATTTTCATACAACCAATCTGCTTGGAACAGCCAGATTGCTCTCGGAAATGAAATCAGAAATAGAGGGCATCATTCTGTTAATATTCCAACCCGGAGAGGAAAAAATTCCGGGCGGCGGACGGCTGCTCTCCGAGACCGGTTTTTTGCAGGAATGGGGAGTTCAGGAGATTTATGGATTGCATACCAGCCCGTATCATAAGCCAGGAGAGGTAGCAGTGAAAAGCGGACCCATTATGGCACGTCCTGATGAGTTTACTATTATTATAAAAGGAAAAGGTGGACACGCAGCCGCACCGCATATGGCCGTTGATCCTGTTGTCGTTGCCGGCCAGGTTATTACCGTGCTGCAATCATTAATCACCCGACAAATAGACCCGACAGAGCCCGCCGTGCTGACCATCGGTAAAATTCAAGGTGGAACCACCCATAATGTAATTCCTGAAAAAGTGGAAATGGAAGGTACTGTTCGCACTTTTCAAAGAGAAACAGCTGAAGAGATTCGCAAAAGGATGGAGAACATAATTAAAGGCATTACGGAAGGCGCCGGCGCAGAGTATGAGTTTAAATGGGATGAGGGCTATCCCGCGGTGATCAATGATAAACATACCACGGAAAAGATGAAGAATGTGGCGGTTGATTTGCTCGGTGAAGATCATCTTCTGGAAGTGGAAAGGCCGGTGATGGCGGGGGAAGATTTTGCTTTTTACCAGGAGCATTTTCCCGGCACATTTTTCTTCCTGGGAAGCGGAAGTGAGGAAACTGGATCGATTTATCCCTGGCATCATCCGAAATATAACGGCGATGAAAGAGCTATTCAGACGGGCGTATTGATGCTTCTCGGCCTGGCTTTGAAATAAAATTGACCAGGGGCAGGTCAATGGCCGGTGAACTCTTTGTACAGGTGTACTAATTCATTTGTTATCATAGCGGTAGCTCCCCATAGCGGCACTCGGTGTATCTTCCAGTAGGGTACTTTTATGGTGCTATTACTAATCTGCCAGTCTTCCACTTTCAAATTTTTTGAGTCGGCCAGATTATCAAGGTGCAACGGGAAAGCTTCGCTCACTTCACTGTGTTGCAAGACCAAATCTGGCAAATTACGGCGATAAGCTATGTAAGGGTGGATAACGTTGTTACTCGGCGGAACATAAAGAGGGGTTAGGCCAAGAAGAACTTCCCCGGGATCCAAAGAAATGCCGACCTCCTCTCTGAGTTCACGTATAGCGGCCAACTCCAGCGTCTCATGAGGTTCCGAACCACCGCCGGGAAAGCAGATCTGGCCGCTGTGATCATTTACAGAGTCACTGCGCAAGGTGTAAAGTGCCGCGAAACGATCAGAGATTTCATGAAGCAAAATCAACACTCCATTATGACGCGCTCCGGGTGGGATATGCAGCCGTTCGCGTACATTTGTTTGCGGAGCCATTTCCATCTGGGCAACTTTGCCGGGGAGCGGATGGCCTGATCGTTTTTCTAAAAAATCTATAAAAGAAGGCACGTGTATGTGATCAACTTTTAATTTGGTTGTTGTCGGTAATGGTAATAAATCCAATTACTAATAAGATAAAAATGTGCCGAATATTGTGTTACCGGAAAACTAATACACCAAAATCAGGCGACAGTAATTTAGTACCTGCCATTTATTAGGGCAGTAAAATTTTGCGTTTCGGTGTAATAAAGAATTAAAAAGGTAAAGAAGTCAAGAATTCAAGATAAGAAAGTAGTTTGGGTTATTATCTTGAATTCTTTACTTCTTTACTTCTTTTCCTCCTTTCATCTTCCCCATTTTATCTCTTAAAAAATGATTTTATTTCCAGGTTAGGAGTGAAGTAAATGATAGTTGATATTACTATCGACCGGCTGGTGCAGAATGTATTTTTCAGAGCTGCCGTTACTGTAATGGGTATAAACAAAGAGAAGGTTCAAAATAAATGTCGGGATGCGAAGTTGTTTCTGACGGACTTACCGGAGTGTTTAGGGAAGCGTTCAAATATGATTTTTATTCCTGAAATGCCTTGCTTACCTTTACGCCGTCTTTTAACCACGAATAAAAACAAAGAAATAATCCTCTTATGAGTGTATTAGTAGTTGGTTCGGTAGCTTACGATGGAATTGAAACCCCATCAGGAAAAGTAGATCGCACCCTTGGTGGATCGGCTACCTATATTTCATTAGCATCCAGTTATTTAACCGATGCCGTACGTCTTGTTGCTACCGTTGGAAAAGACTTCGCGCAAGAAGATATTGATTTATTCAAACGTCACGGGATCAATCTTGATGGATTCAAAGTTGACGAAAATGAGCGCACTTTTTTCTGGAGAGGACGCTATCACGAAGACCTTAACACCCGTGACACGCTGGAAACGCAGCTCAATGTAATCGAAAAGTTTGATCCGGTAGTTCCGGATAGTCTCAAAGGGAGCCGGTACGTATGTCTGGGTAATCTGGATCCGGTGATCCAAAAGAAAGTATTGGATCAGATGACCACTCCCCAGCTCTCCATTTGCGACACCATGAACTTCTGGATTGAAGGCATGAACAAGGAGCTAAAAGAAACAATCTCAAAGATTGATTGTCTTATCATTAACGACTCCGAAGCCCGTGAGCTCACAGGTGAAAACAATCTGATCGAAGCGGCTGATAAAATTCGTGAGATGGGACCATCCATCCTGATCATTAAAAAAGGCGAGCACGGAGCTATGCTTTTTAGTGATGATGGTTTCTTTACTGCGCCTGCGCTTCCGTTAACTGAAATCAAAGACCCGACCGGTGCCGGAGACAGTTTTCTCGGCGGTTTTGCCGGATGGCTTTCCAAAACGGATGATCTTTCACATGCAAACCTTCGCCGTGCTGTGATCTACGGTTCGGTTATGGCGAGCTTTTGTGTGGAAGATTTCGGACCAATGCGGTTTGATCAATTATCACCGTACAAAATTTCCGAACGGTACGATGAATTCAGGAAGATTGCCGAAATTCCGAGTTCATCTTAAAAAATGATGATAAAAACGGCACCTTAAAATTCTTAAGGTGCCGTTTTTTTTTAAATATTAGTGAATTACATTACCCAATATTATTTACTGAAACAATTAACATAATAACACAGAGAATTTTGAACGAGATTGTCGTAGCATCAACGAATGAGGGAAAAATCGAGGAGATTCGAGAAATCCTTGAGGGATACGAGATTACTCTGTTAACACTAAAAGATTTTCCGGAGATCGGAGCTATTAGGGAAGATGGAAGCAGCCTGCAGGAGAATGCCAAATTGAAAGCGCATTCCTGCCATCAGCTAACCGGAATTACTTCTCTTGCGGATGACACCGGTCTGGAGGTTTATCCCCTGGATATGGAACCCGGTATCCACACGGCACGCTATGCCGGACCGGAAGCAGACCCCCAAAAAAATATTGAGAAGCTCTTAAACGAATTAAAAAAGTATAAAACTCCGGAAGAGCGACGCGCACGCTTCAGATCTGTACTTGTTCTTTATGACGGGTATGAAGAGCATATTTTTGAAGGGATTTGCGAAGGGCATATATGCTTCGAAACCCGAGGCAGTAATGGTTTCGGATACGATCCGGTTTTTGTTCCCGACGGCCACACATCAACTTTCGGTGAGATGACCCCGTTTCAAAAAAACCTTATATCCCATCGAAGTATAGCTATTGGCCACTTCCAGGAGTTTCTGGAGACGAGTGATCTTTTCTGAAAAGATGAGGATAAAGTATTTATTGCAACACAAAAAAACGCCCTCCGGCTAATACCGAAGGGCGTTTTTATTTTAAGTCTGGTCAAGGTATTACTTGACAAAACTAAACCATTATTTCAGGCTAACATAGCTAACGTCCTGCACTCCGTCGATGTCTTCCAGGTCTTTGATATCCTTGGAGGACAATTCAGAGTCGACAGTGAAGGCGGTGATGGCCTGTTTGTTTTTGTGTGTACGGCCAAGACTGAGGTTAGCAATGTTGACATTATTTTCAGCCAGCTTGGAACTTGCCGAGGCAAGCATACCCGGCTTATCCTGATTCTTCCAGAGCACAATGTTGCCGTTGAGGCTCAGCTCTATGCCAAAGCCGTTGATGTCCACCAGGCGTTTGTCACCATCGCGGAACGGTGTTGCTGAAAAGTGGTGAAACACCGCTTCACGGCTTAAATCTACGGTAATAAGATCCGAGTAGATATTGGATTCTTTACTTTGGCTTTCCCGAATCTTGAGTCCGCGCTCTTCAGCGTGATAGCGGGCGTTAATAAAATTTACCATCTCATCAATGCTTTCATCAAGAAAGCCGGTCAGAAATGCATCGGTAAGCACTTCGGAATGCTTGGCACATTTACCGCTGTAAGACAGGTCGATCGTATCCTGGTTTTTGGGTGCAACCTGGGCAACAAACTCACCAAGTCTTTGGGCAACATCCAGGAATGGCTGCACCTCTGCATTGGTAGATAGTGCAATAGACTTGCCGTTCAGGCTGCCTTTATATCCCTTGCCTTCAAGAGCATCGGCGACCTGGCGGGCAATTTGCTCTGCCACTTTCTCCTGGGCTTCTTCGGTGGATGCACCCAAGTGAGGAGTACAGTTGATCTGGGGATGTTTCAGGATCTCGTAAAGGTTATCATCCGGCGGTTCCTGGCTGTAAACGTCAAGCGCCACGCTGTCTACGTAACCTTTATCAATTAAAGGAATGAGGTCTTCTTCCTTATAAATTCCGCCGCGGGCGCAATTAACAAGGCGAATTCCCTTTTTCAGCTTGTCTGCCTGTTCGAGAGATACCAGTCCTTTTGTTTTTTCCGTCAACGGAGTGTGCACGGTGAGGAAATCAGATTCACCGAGCAGCTCGTTGACTTCCTTAAGCTCTACGCCGAGATCCTGCGCCCGTTCGTGAGTGGTGAACGGATCATAAGCAATGATATCCATCCCGAACGATTGCATTCTGCGGGCAACTTCAGCCCCGATCTTGCCAAGACCTACTATGCCCAGTTTTTTGCCGTGCAGCTCACTGCCTTTATATTTTTTGCGATCCCAACGATTGTTTTTCAGGGAATCTACAGCGTTTGGAATGTTGCGGGCCAATGATAAAATCAACCCGCAGGCGTGTTCGGCAGTGGAAATAGTGTTGCCATCCGGGGTGTTCATTACCAATACACCGTGTTTGGTGGCGGCGTCCACATCAATATTATCGACACCAACTCCGGCACGGCCGATCACTCGCACGTTGGATAGTTTTTTGATTACCGATTCCCTGATTTTGGTCGCGCTGCGAATAACTACCGCGTCTTTATCGTTAAGTTTATCGAGTAATTCCTCATCATTTAAGTTGGAATCTACGGTAACTTCGAATCCGCGTTCTTCCAGGATTTGTTTGCAAATATCGTCTACGTTGTCAAGAAGTAAGACTTTTGATGACATTATTTAAAATACCTATTTATTTCAGGTTTGCATTTTAGTTGTGTAATTGACCATCTCTGTAACTGAACTCATTAATCAAGTCCGTCAGTTCTTCGATGCCCCGGCGGGTCATTGCGGAGCAAAGCACAACAGGAACTTCGATGTTCATGGCATTTTGCAAAGATTTTATTTTTTGCAATGCCTGTTGTTGTTTGTTGTTGGATAACTTATCGCATTTAGTTAAAGCCAATGCGAAAGGTATATTGTGTTCGGCGAGCCAGACCATCATATCGCGATCCAGCGCCGTAGCCTCATGCCTGCTGTCTATCAGCAATATGGTAAGGGTAAGGTTCGTGCGGTTTAAAAACCATTCCTGAATGACCTTACCCCAGCGGCTTCGTTCTTTTTTTGATACTTTGGCAAAACCGTATCCCGGCAGATCAACAAGATAAAACCTTTTTTCAATCAGGAAATAATTGAGCATCCGTGTTTTGCCGGGATTTCCGCTGGTTTGTGCCAGCTTTTTACGCTGCGTTAACGAATTGATCAGCGATGACTTGCCCACGTTGGAGCGGCCGGCCATAGCAATTTCCGGAAGCCCGTCATCCGGGCAGTGAGAAAGATCAGGGGCACTTTTGATAAAACGGGCGTCATTAAAAGTCATTAGCTGATTTCATTCTCTTCTTTTTCCATGCCGGTGGGTACCGGAACCGGATAATTGCCGGTGAAGCAGGCAGTACAGTACCCATGTTTGGATGGGTGAGCCTCTTCAACTGCTTCAACCAATCCGGATGGTGATAGATAATTCAGGCTATCCACCCCGATGAATTCTGCTACCGCTTTATAATCACGATTAAAACGGTTAGCTATTAACTCATCCGGGCTGGGGAAGTCCATGCCATAGTAGCATGGTTCGATAATCGGGGGAGAGCTCACCAGAAAGTGGATTTCACGGGGCCCGGCCTGCCGGATCATATCCACCAGATATCTGGAGGTAGTGCCGCGTACAATAGAATCATCCACAATTACTACAATCCGGTCCTCAATTACACCACGAACTGTATTAAATTTGGTACGTACTTTTACTTCTCTGGATTCCTGACCCGGTGAAATAAAAGTGCGGCCAACGTAGTGGTTGCGGATCAGACCAATTTCAAACTTGCATTTGTTGCCGGCTTTGTTGTTTTCCTGCGCATAGCCGAGTGCAGCGGTATTGCTGGAGTCGGGCACTGATATAATAACGGGGTCTTTATCCCCGGGATCTCCTTGTATAATACCGGGCAGAGGGTGCTCCTTAGCCAGGAATTTCCCGAATTTTCTTCTGATTTTATCTACATTATCACCGAATATGCGGCTGTCCGGCCGGGAAAAATAAACATATTCGAAAATGCACTGGCTTACATCGGTTCCGCTTTCCGGCTCATAGAAAAATGAGCGTGGCTGGCCGGTATCAAAAACATTACGATCGAGAATCATCATCTCACCCGGCTCCACATCGCGTATGTATTCAGCTCCGATAATGTCAAAGGCGCACGTTTCACTTGCCACCGCGAAGGCATCACCGGTTTTGCCAAGGGCAAGCGGGCGAAAACCGTTCGGATCACGTACAGCTATCAGTTTATCATCTGTAAGCAAGACCAGGCAGTATGCTCCTTTAATTTTGCTGATGGCATCCTGAATTTGTTCAAGCTGTGTGGGCTTCTCACTTTTGCTGATGAGATGAAGAATAAGTTCAGTATCGGATGTGCTCTGGAAAAGTACGCCGTCATCAATAAATTTTTGCCTCAGTTCACGGGCATTGGTCAGGTTGCCGTTATGAGCAATGGCAACATTGCCGTTTTTGTAATGCATCCGAAAAGGCTGAATATTTGAGGCGTTGGTAGCGGCTCCGGATGTGGAATAGCGGTTGTGACCAATCGCGGCATTTCCTAATAACTGTTCCCGGAATATGCGCTTGCTGCTGAAGACATTGAGCACTAATCCAAAGTCTTTGTACATCCGCATTACTTTCTTGCTATGGTGCGGATCGAAGTAGGAGGTAACAATCCCCGCTGATTCCTGCCCGCGATGTTGCAGGGCGTGAAGACCATAATAAGTTTGCACAGCAGCTTCGGGATGGTTGAAGATGCCAAAAATTCCACAGTAATCTTTCGGTTTATCAATCATAAATGTGTTTGTCAGGCTCAACCCGGCTTTTTAAGTGAGTTGAACTTATTAACAGGATAAAAGTGTTGTATTAATGATGGTCTAAAGATAGAAATAAGCTGAAGAGTATTGAAATGAAATAGCGGGTTATATGCCGGAAAGATTCCGGTATTTTATTTCTAGTTCATTAACGGAAGCAGGCTTATTAACTGATACGATTAGGAGAACCCTGTTCCTGAAACGGCATGTTGTCAATTGCCTCAAAAATAAGGAGTAAAATGAGGTGGTGGATTGAAATTGAAAACACATACAATGAACAGGTGTTAAACACGTTTAAGTAAGCAAATATATAAATATTTGCATATTTAAATATTAGTTCTTATACTTGGTATCTAAACATTAATCAAATTAAATGAAGACTCATGTTTGAATGGCTTTATCAACCCTGGCCCTGGTATGTAGCCGGGCCGTTAATTGGTCTGATGGTTCCGCTGCTTTTTATCTTCGGAAATAAGCAGTTTGGAATTTCTTCGAGTTTGCGTCACGTATGTGCTACGTGTGCACCATCTTCCATATCCTTTTTTAATTATGACTGGAAGTCTACCGGTTTATGGAATATGGTATTTGCCCTGGGAATCATCATCGGCGGTTTTTTAGGTGGATGGATTTTTGCTAATCCCGAGCCGATTGCTATTTCTTCGGCCACAGTCAGTGATTTACAGGCGCTTGGTATCAGTGATTTTGAAGGATTTGTTCCTGCCGACATCTTTAGCTGGGAAAATCTATTAAGCTGGCAGGGTATTTTGTTTTTGGTAATAGGTGGGTTTTTAACCGGATTCGGCGCTCGCTATGCCGGCGGTTGCACATCAGGGCACGCAATAAGCGGTTTGTCTGACCTCCAGGCTGGTTCGCTGGTGGCAGTCATCGGATTTTTTGTTGGCGGGCTGATTGTCACTCATCTGTTTTTTCCAATCATTTTTTAAAAATTCATATAGATCATGTCAAATTTAAAATATCTGATATTCGGAGTTTTGTTCGGATTTGTATTGACCAAATCCGAGGTTATATCCTGGTTCCGCATTCAGGAGATGTTTCGATTCCAGGATTTCCATATGTATGGGGTCATCGGAGCGGCGGTGGTTGTCGGAATCATTTCGGTGCAGATTATTAAGAGGTTTAATGTCACCGATATTAATGGAGAACCGATAACTATCGCACCTAAAGACCCAACCCAGATGTATAGGTATGCCATCGGCGGAACTATTTTCGGCCTTGGCTGGGCGTTAACCGGAGCTTGCCCCGGTCCCTATTTCGCGCTGATCGGTACCGGACTGAGCATTATGCTTATACCGTTTGCCGGCGCGCTTCTGGGAACATTTGTTTACGGGGTTATTAAAGACAGGATTCCACACTGAGTTTAAATTAAAACGAAAACAAAAACAATAATAACAGGGAGTTAAATATGTTTTTCAAACAAGTATTCGATCCTAAAATTGCTCAATATGCATATGTTATAGGATGCCAGAAAACAGGTGAAGCTGTTGTGATTGATCCGATGCGTGATATCGATCAATATGATCAGATCGCTGAAGCCGAAGGGCTTAAGATTACAAAAGCTGCCGATACACACATTCACGCCGACTATATTTCCGGACTCCGGGAGTATGCCGAACGAGGCGTGAAAGTATATGCCTCTGATGAGGGAGACGAAGACTGGAAATACGAATGGCTGCTCAACAGCAATTACGACTATGAATTGCTAAAAGACGGTGATACATTTTCCATTGGCAACATTGAAATTAAGGCTATTCATACTCCGGGCCACACCCCTGAACACCTGATTTACGCGGTAACAGATAAAGGTGGCGGAGCAAGTGAGCCCATGGGAATAGCCACCGGCGACTTCATATTCGTGGGCGACCTGGGACGTCCTGATCTGCTTGAATCTGCAGCCGGGCAAGCCGGTATCATGGAGCCTTCGGCGCGAAAGCTATATGAGACCGTTAAATCCATTGAAAATATGCCGGATTATATGCAGGTTTGGCCGGGCCACGGAGCCGGAAGCGCCTGCGGCAAGGCTCTTGGAGCAGTTCCCAAAACCACTCTGGGATACGAACGCAAATTCAATCCCGCATTAAAATCTGCATCTTCCGAAGATGATTTTGTGAAATTTATTCTTGAAGGTCAGCCTGAGCCACCAATGTATTTCGCGCGAATGAAGCGTGATAATAAGATTGGCCCGGCTGTGCTAAAGGGTAAGTTTCCGCAGCCTGAAAATACCACACCTGAAGAGCTTGCTTCAAAAGCAAAACAGGAAGGTGTAGCAGTGATTGATGCGCG
>CAZDIA010000016.1:0-4623 GCA_964505385.1 uncultured Chitinophagales bacterium | reverse complement strand
GGTGGCGAGGTAGAAACCATGCCAACCAAAACCTTTGAAGAGGTAAAAGATGAACTTGATGCCGAAGGTATAGCAGTAGTTGATGTTCGCAAATATGCTGACTACGAACCGGAGCATATCCCGGGTGCAGTAAATGCAGCAGATTCCCGTCTGCCGGAGTATCTTGATAATATTCCAAAAGACAAAAAGCTGTATGTTCATTGCACAGCCGGATCCCGCTCCGCGGTATCAGCGGCATATCTGAAGCGTGCAGGCTATTCTGACCTCGTCCAGATCGATGATCACTTCGAAAACTGGAAAAAAAACGAAGGTGATGTCGTTGCTGAATAAGCAAACATGAAGTAAAGATAAAAAACTGCCGGAAGTACTAGTGCTTCCGGCATTTTTTTGAAATCATCGAATGAACTATCTCATTTGGTAAAAGGAAGCTAAAATCTAACCTCGTACAAGCTTCGTGAATCTCCGCATGATAAGACAAATTTGTCACTCTTAGGGTTATAAAGTGTGATTTAATACTATTTAATCTGAATAATTTGCAAAAGTTTTTACCCGTCATATCATGGTTGCCTCAGTACCGTAAAGCCTGGTTAAAAGATGATCTGATTGCAGGAGTTACGGTGGGGGTAATGTTAATTCCCCAGGGAATGGCGTACGCGCTGATTGCCGGTCTTCCGCCAGAGTACGGGTTATATGCTGCTGTAGTTCCATTGATCATTTATGCCATTCTTGGTACTTCGCGTCATCTGGCCGTCGGGCCGGTGGCTCTTATTGCTCTGCTTGTAGCTTCTGCGGTTTCACCTCTCGCGAACTCCCCCGAAGAATACATCACGCTAAGTGTGTTACTTGCTTTGATGATTGGGGTGATCCAATTTGTATTTGGATTGCTGCGAATGGGTTTTTTAGTGAATTTATTATCTCATCCGGTGCTTTCCGGATTTGTCTCAGCTGCGGCAATTGTGATAGGATTGAGCCAGCTGCATCATCTTCTGGGAGTTGAATCGGTATCCGGGGGTTTGCATGAAATTGCATATGGTATTGGAACCCAGTTTACAAATATTCACATCTGGACTCTGCTTATCGGGTTGGCTGCTATAGCGTTGATTTTTATAATCAAAAAAACCGCACCAAAAATACCCGGTTCGTTAATAGCGGTGGTAGCCGGGGTGGCACTCATTTTTATAACCGGTCTGAATCAGGCAGGGGTGAGTATTGTCGGCGAGATACCGGAAGGGTTACCTGCCTTCTCCGTGCCGGTAATCGAATGGAGCTCTGTAACAGCACTTATCCCAATGGCATTAGCCATATCGCTGGTCGCTTACATGGAGTCTATTGCCGTGGCCAAGGCGATACAGCAAAAAGACGGAAATTACCAGGTAGATGCAAACCAAGAGCTTATCGCTTTGGGTGCTGCCAATATCGGGGGTTCGTTTTTCCAATCTTTTCCGGTTACGGGCGGTTTTTCCCGAACAGCAGTTAATTTCGATTCGGGGGCACGTACGGGCTTAGCGTCTGTAATCAGCGCGATGGTTGTAGCAATTACGTTGCTCTTTCTAACCCCGTTTTTTTATTATCTGCCCCATGCCGTACTGGCAGCAATTATTATGGCCGCAGTTTACGGGCTTATTGATGTAAAAGAATTCCGAAAGCTATGGCAGTTGGGTCATTACGACCGATACATGTATCTGGCCACTTTCGGGGGGACGCTGTTTATAGGTATAGAAGAGGGGATTTTACTGGGAGTAGTACTCTCAGTTTTAATGTTGGTTTACCGGTCGGCCCGCCCGCATCATACGGTTTTGGGAAGGCTTCCAGGTACGTCGATATACAGGAGTATCAATCGCTATGAAACTGACAAAGATGATGGTATGCTGGTTTTTCGATTTGATGCACCACTCCATTTTGCCAATGCCGAGTATTTTCGTGACCAGGTGTATGAACTGATTGATAACCAACCTCAAATAAATTTACTTATTCTCGATTTCAACGGGGTGGATGACATTGACTCCACCGGAATCGATGAGCTTTTGGAAGTTATTGAACATCTTAATAATAAAGGTATTGATGTAAAAATGGCTCAGGTTAAAGGGCCGGTGCGGGATCTAATAAGCAAGGGATCATCCACAGGTGAAGAAATTAAATTTTATATGACGATTGAAGATGCCGCGGAATCCGCTGAAAAAAGCGGCAGTGCCAGAACCGATATTGCCTCATCAGATACCATTAAAAAAGGTAATTAACACTTACGTTTAAACTATAAGATTATGGAACAGGAATTAATACATCAAAAGGATGCGGAGAAACTGCAAAAAGCAGCTAATATGATGAAAGCGATTGCGCATCCTTTGCGAATCCGGATCATTGAATTGCTTGAAAAATATGGTAAGTTAAATGTAGGCGAGCTCATGGAATTGCTTGGTGAAAATCAGGCGGTCGTCTCGCATCATTTAATTCGTATGAAAGACCGTGATGTTCTAATTTGTGAAAAAGATGGTAAAAAAAGGGTCTATAAACTTGGGGACCCCCAAATCACGGGAATCATACATTGTATTTCTCAATGTCAGATAAATATTAATGAGTAAAGATTTTTGGAATACAAGATATCGGGCTGATGAATTTATTTATGGAACCGAGCCCAATGTATATTTCAGAGAGAAACTGGATAGGTTGCCCCCTGGTAAAATTTTATTGCCGGGTGAAGGTGAGGGCCGTAATGCCGTCTATGCAGCCCGAAAAGGCTGGATAGTCGATTGTTTTGACATCAGCAAAGTTGCAAGGGACAAAGCCCTGGAGCTGGCTAAAGAATATGGTGTTTCAATAAATTATGAAGTTTCTGATGTCCATGATTTTAACTGGACATCAGAGCTGTATGATGCTGTTGGGTTGACCTATGTCCACAATTCTCCTGAGATACGGGAGCTCATGCATTATCGTGCGGCTACAAGCCTTAAATCGGGTGGTGCCATGATACTTGAGGCATTTCATAAAGATCAGCTGAATTATGATTCCGGCGGTCCGAGAAGTGATGAAATGCTTTATGATCTTGATGAATTGAAGCGGGATTTTAAAAATCTCGAAGTAGAGGAAATTGAACGGCGCGAAGTAGATCTTGATGAAGGCAGGTTTCACAAAGGTGAGGCCGTAGTAGTTCGTTTATTTGCCCGAAAACAGGGCAAGTAATGCTATATCAGTAAATTACTTTGATTTTTCCAGTGCCGTTTTGATATCCCGCCCGGTTGGATGTTGAAACATTCTCAGGTCAAACTCCTGGGAAGTGGCATACAAATGATCAAAGATATCAGACTGAATCTGCTCGTAGGCGGCCCATCGTATATCATTGGTAAACGCGTACACTTCCAGTGGGATACCTTCCGGTGTGGGTTCATGTTGCCTTACCATCATCATCATATCTTGATTAATTCTTGGATGAGCTTTTAAATATTCGAAAATATATGCTCGAAAAGTTCCCATATTGGTAAGCCAGCGTGTATCCAGGGCGGAACCGCTCATTCCGGTCAGTTGCTTGTGAAAATCTTCGAAATCTTCAAGTTTATTCTTAAGGTACTCGTGCAAAAACCTGGAATGTTTAAGTTTTTCAATTTCGCTTAAAGTCAAAAAACGAATGCTGGTAACGTCGATGTAAACAGATCGTTGAATTCTTCTTCCACCGCTTTCCTGCATGCCCCGCCAGTTGCGGAAGCTATGTTCCAGAAATTTGTGGGTTGGGATGACCGTAATAGTTTTATCAAAATTTTGAACACTGACCGTATTCAGTGCAATATCAATCACCGGACCGTCTGCTCCAAACTGACTCATTTCAATCCAGTCTCCGGATTTGATCAGATTGTTACCGGTTATCTGAACACTGGCAACCAGCGAAAGCAAGGTGTCCCGGAATACCAAAAGTACAATGGCTGTAATGGCACCTAATCCACTTAAAAAATACCAGGGTGAGCGGTCTACAACCTGAGCAATGATCAGGATAAGGGAGATGATATAAATGATTACCTTTCCCATTTGAATATAACTCTTGATGGGACGTTTTTCCTCGCCATCCATCTCAAGATATCCGGCATGAAGGGCATTGAGAACAGCATCAAAAGTGCGTGCTACCACAAGAATCATTAAGGCATTTAATATCCTGATGGCAAAAGCCTGTAAATCTTCCGGAAGATTTGGAATCCATTCAGCGCCAATCTGCAGAACAATCAGAGGTAACAGAAAAAGTGCACGGTTGATCACTTTATTTTCTACCATGAGCCTATACCACCGCTGTTCGGAATGTCGGTATAGTTTATTGAATAGCTTTATCAGCCAAAGCCTGATCACGAAATGTAACACCACAGCAATGGCTATCACGTAGGTTAATCGCACAAGAGTGAGCACCCATTCGTCAGCAACTAATTGTTCAAAGAGATTTTCCATCAAAGCTTGGTATAATATTTGGTATGATCAGGTTTTGCTGATAAAAATTTAGGCAGAAGCGGATTATATCTCCATGACTGCTTTATTTTTATTCGTCAGCATTTCTGAAGGTACGGATTTTTGTATTTCATCTCGCAAAGCTTCCAGCTTCTGTTTATGAAAATAGTGTCGGTAGGTTACCAGGCTGATTTGCCGCACCGG
>CAZDIA010000015.1:7094-64264 GCA_964505385.1 uncultured Chitinophagales bacterium | reverse complement strand
GTACCGTGCCGATTGCCAAAAGCCGGATGAACCACCATTCCTGCCGGCTTATTGACTACAATGATATGATCATCCTCATGCACAATATCCAGCGGGATATCCTCGGGCTCAGCTTCCGGTGGCGGGGGAGATGGCAGGCTGATGTCAATTACATCATTGGGTTGAACACTATATGATGCCTTTCGCTTTTGCCCGTTAACCAACACATATCCCAGATCGATGGCATCCTTTACTTTGCTTCTTGTTGCATTCTGCACGAATTCGGTAATATACTTATCCAGACGCATCATCTCATGATGACCCTGAGGCACTTCCAGGCGTATATGCGTATGCTCATCTGCATCATAATCCGGATCAAAATTCCGGAACGCTTCTATAGTTTCCCTGTCTTGTTGCACCATTTACCTTAAAGCAGAATTAAGAAATAACAATGATTTACACAATTTATTTATAAATTGTGTAAGGGTACCGTTTATTGTTGCTCTTATTAACAACTCTTCATTAGGGGGGACCAACTTGAAGAAATTGGGCGGCTTCACCGGGAAGCCGCCCTTTTTTTACTTACTTTTCTTTTCGGGAATTGCTTAAAAACCTGTTTCACGGCATCATCAATACTCTTTACCCCGATGATGTTAAGCCCTTCCTTCACTTTTTCGGGAATTTCATCAAGATCTGGAATATTATCTTCCGGAATTAAAACATCGGGAATTTTATTACGCTGGGCTGCCAGAAGTTTCTCATTTAATCCGCCTACAGCATAGACATCCCCACGAAGCGTAATTTCTCCGGTTACCGCAACCGTATGACGTATAGGGGTTTCGGTCAGAAGTGAAATTATGACCAGGGCCATAGCTATTCCGGCGCTGGGCCCGTCTTTCGGAATCGCTCCCTCAGGAATATGAATATGCAATTCATTTTTTTCAAAATAATCCTGTGGTATACCAAACTTAGCAACATTGGACCTTATATAGGTTAGGGCTGCTTGAGCAGATTCCTTCATCACATTGCCAAGCTGGCCAGTCAGCATAATCTTGTTTTTCCCTGGCATCGTAGAAACATCAATTTTCAGGATCGTTCCGCCTGTGCTTGTCCAGGCTAGCCCGTTGATACTGCCAATCTGATCTTTCCTGTCTAAAGCGCGATCACGGTATTTCTCCACACCCAGTAACTCGCGCACCCGCTTAGGGTTGATGGTCACTTGTGATACGGATTTCCCGTCCGCCTCTTTCTCCACCATTAATTTTGCTACTTTACGGCAGATTGCGGCGATTTGCAGCTCTAACTGCCTCACTCCCGCTTCCGAAGTATATTTTCGGATGATATTTCGAATCCCGTCATCTTTGAATTTAACTTTTCCGGGTGTAAGCCCGTGTGATTTTAATTGTCTGGGAATCAAGTGTTGTTTTGCGATCTCCAGCTTATCATGCTCGAGATAGCCCGGCAGATTTATAATTTCCATCCGATCCCGCAGAGCCGGCTGTATGTTGCTGGCTACATTGGCGGTGGTGATAAACATGACATTGGAAAGATCAAAATCCATATCCAGGTAATGATCGTTGAATGCATAATTTTGCTCAGGATCCAACACCTCGAGGACGGCTGATGACGGATCACCGCGATAGTCATGCCCAAGTTTGTCAATTTCATCCAGGATGATGATGGGATTCATTGTTCCTGCCCGTTTCATCGCCTGGATGATACGTCCCGGCATGGAACCGATATAGGTTTTTCGATGCCCGCGGATTTCAGCTTCATCACTTATACCCCCCAGAGAAATACGCACCATTTCGCGCCCCATAGCGGAAGCTATAGATTTGGCAAGAGAAGTTTTCCCGGTACCGGGAGGGCCGGAAAAACAGAGAATCTGACCCTTCATTTTCTGAACCTTATTCAGGACCGCGATGTGTTCAAGTATTCGGTCTTTGGGTTTCTGAAGGCCGAAGTGGTCCCGCTCGAGGGCATCTTCCACTTTTTTGATATTCAGAATATCATCAGAATAGGTATTCCAGGGCATGGCAAGTATCCACTCCAGATAGTTTCGGGATACGCCGTATTCCGGCGACATCTGAGGAGTTTTCTTCAGCCGTTCAAGCTCTTCATTTGCTTTATCCCTGGCTTGTTGCGGCAGTTCACGGGCATCAAGCTGCTCTTTTAGTTTAGCAAGTTCAGGATCTGAAAAACTGCCTTCCTCATTCAGTTCCTCCTGCAGCACTTTGATTTGCTCCTGGATGTAGTACTTCCGCTGGGTTTCCTGGATTTCCTCCTGAACCTTCTCATTGATTTCGGATGATACCGCGATAAGCTCAAGTTCGCTGGTAAGCATCTTGAGCAATCTTTTATACTTGCTTTGCAGGGATTTAGGCTCCAGGAACTCCTGTTTTTCAGCAATCTCAAGATCAATGTAGGAAACCATAAAATAAAGTAGATGCCCGGGATGATCATCCTGGTCAAAACCGAGCAGCACCTCTTCGGGAATTTCCTGATTGAGCGTCACATACTTTTCAAACATCTCCCTGGTGCGGCGGATCAAAGCTTTGAGTTTACCTGTCGGCTTAATTTTCTCATCACTCTCATGAGGAGAAATTCGGGCTTTGATAAAGGGTTCATTTTGGGTAATCTCACCGACCCCGCATGCAGTTTGTCCTGAAACCAACACTTTAAGCAACTCATTGGGCAGCTTCAGCACTTGCACTACCTGCGCAAGCGTACCTGTTTGATAGAGTTGATCCGGTTGCGGATCTTCATCCGAAGGATTTTTTTGCATACACAGCAGAACATAGTTATCCCCGGCAAGTGCATCATTTACGGCAGCCAGCGACGACTCACGCCCTACAAGTATCGGGAACAAGGTGTTGGGAAATACAACGGTATCCCGCATCGGAATTATGGGCACCTCCTTTGGAATCGCCCCGTCCTGATTATCGATTTCTAATGCTTGTGTATGCTGTTTAATAGCCATTAACTTTTTGAAAATGTGTACTTTGATGATATTACCGTCCGGTGGGACAGCGATCTACTTAAACGGTTGTCAAACTACGGAATGATAGGCAATACCAAAAAAAATCATATTAGTATAAATCATAAATTAAAAGCTTCATTCATCGGCAGAAATGACTGCATCTTTTTATACGTTCAAAAAAGTAGAAATCTGAATTATTATCGCACCGAAGTTCAACTCCGGCTTCGAGTTGACAACTTAATTAAAAAATGGAGGTATTATGTTAAAATACAACATTCATAACCATAAAAAATTACTTGGTGAAATTGCTGCAGAGGGCTTTGAAGAAGCAATTGAAAAATCCATCAGGCAGCTTGAAAAATTATTTAAGCGATACAGCAAACCGGTTACGGTGGAAGTTATTTTAACCGAGGATGGTCGCCAATATGTTATTACCCTGGAGATAAATCTCAAGACCGGTCCGGTTGTCGTAAAACGCAGTGGTTTTGAGTTATACCCGTTGTTAAAGGAAGCAGTTGCTACCCTCAGAAAACAAATCATCAGCCGCCTCAGTAAAGAGCGCAAGGAGCATCTGTATAAACGAAAAGAGCGCCAGGTTGCCACACTTGGCGATTTGGTTCAACACCTGGATGAAACCTATGAAACCGATGATAAGGTAACATTCGAGCATTTGTTTAAATCCGGTATTCCAGGACTATACAACTACTTTGCAAGGCGGCTGAGGCAAACTCGACTGAAAGATCAAAAGGATGATTCGCTCAGTATTGATAATCTGATCAATGAGCTGTATTTGAGAGTTTATGATCAGTTCGGAGATCATCCTAAAGACCAGCAGGAGCTGCTCGGATGGATATATCAAATTGCGGATGATATACTTGAAGAAAAATTAAAGGAGCAAGGAACTGACGAGCCTGCAGCGGATTCCGAAGAACTCCGAAAGCAGGAATATGAAGAACTTCAGCAAACATTTTCCGTTGATGCCGAAAGGCAGCCGACTATGCTTGATGAATTTGATGATCCTGCATTCATCCACAATCTGTATAATGTTGAGGACATTTTTACAGACAACCCCGATGAGGCTGGCCGTATACAGCAACAGGTTGATGAAGTCATGTCCCGTAATGAATTTCACGATCATATTCTTGAAGAGCTGAGCAGGCAATCCCTTTTTCATCGCAGTGTTTTTGATTTATATGTGCTTGAAAAGTTTGATATGGAGGAAATTGCCGAAATAAAAAACTCCACGGTAGACGAAATAAATGAAGTGATTCTCAACACCCGGACTTATCTGAAAGAGAAGGTTCGGAGCTGGCTAAAAGTTGAAGCTTAATCAACCATCAAAAATCTTTGCAGCCCCGGCATCACACCGATGCCGGGGCTGTATAATTATTGCCACCGATCCGCCTCAACTCCTTCAAAAAATACTTCCCCATAGGGAGTTACTCTGTAATTCCAATATTCCCGGTTAATACAGCCTGCAGGGCAGTCACCCCAGCCTCTGCTAAATCCGATGAACAGCATAAAATCGTCGACTTGCATATGCATATCATTTCCGTCACCTATGGCACTGTTGGGTGAGGCATAGCTTACTTCCTCTATCTCGCTGAAATATGTAGCCACCTGCGCTATATTCAAACGCTTTTCTGACTCCAGTACCACAAATAATGCCAGGTTACCGTCATGAATGCTCCTTATTTCAAAATGATATTTATCCATCAGTTCATCAACCTGATCATTACCGGTGTGCTTCTCTTCCTGAAACCATGCATTTTGCCATCCCTCATTATCGTCAAAACTAACCAGTAACATGTCCAATACGGGGTTGGGAAAAGTGCTTATTTGGTGCACATCAAAAACTTCCCGCCGGTTCTCTGTTTTTTCTGAATTGTATATAGAAACTATAGCATTGAAAACGGCTTGCTTCTTTTTCTCAGGAGGATAATCTCCCTCATACCCATCATCCTGATTCAGTTCTTTACGCAAGGCAAGTCTTGCGGCATCATCGCGGAATTGTTCAATCAGATTGTCATCATCCGGTTTTTCAATATTTTGCTGTTTTAATGTTTCCCAGTCAAAAACCAGGTCAGCCTGCTTATATGGTTGACCGTCATTAAAGATTTCACAAGCGCCAATCATCCACAGAGTAGTAAAAATCAATATTATTTCAATTCGCTTCATAGAGCAGGATAAGAGTTAATGCATTTCAGTAAACCCGTTTCTCAAACATATTTACACCTGCCGGTTTGTTATACCTATAAAATACATTACACTGTAAGCTAAAGATTTTAATCATTTTGGTTGACACGCATACATCATTTAAATGGAATCCTGAACACCGCACGAATTGGATGAGCTAAAGGTTAAATAGCAAATGTCAAAATTTGTCCCTAATACCTTCGTGGATAAATTCCAGTTATCTAAATATCAATGACCAAACATGAACACAGCACCGGTTTGGAAATTTGGTCATTCAAAATTGGAGCTTATTTGTTATTTGGGATTTGTTGATTGAAATTTAACAAGCGTTTTCTTTCAAATATCTATTAACTATAAATAAAAGTATGTCCACAACCACCCTCGACAAAGACCAGATCCTTCAAGATAATCTGAATCATACCATTTTTTCCTGGTCCAAGCAGACCGGAAACAATCCTATTAATGTGGAGCGTGCCGAAGGCGTGTATGTGTATGATTACGATGGCAATCGCTATATCGACTACTCATCACAGCTGATGAATGTGAACATCGGCCACGGCAATCAGCGGATCACCGAGGCGGTTGCCCGGCAGATGCAGCAGGTGAGCTATGTATTTCCCGGTATGGTCACCGAGCCGCGCGGTACACTCGGCCGGATGCTTGCGGAGATCTGTCCCGGTGATTTGAACCGCGCGTTTTTCACGCTTGCCGGCGCCGACGCCATCGAAAATGCGATTAAGCTGGCGCGGATGTACACCGGACGGCACAAGATCATCGCCCAGTACCGCTCCTATCACGGGGCGACGTATGGCGCCCTTTCTGCCGGCGGCGATCCGCGAAAGTTTCCGATGGATGATCAGGGCATGCCGAATGTGGTGCATGTGGAAAACCCGTATTCCTACCGGTGTCCGTGGGGAACCGATTCGCCGGAAGAGTGCGGGGAGATGGCTCTGCGAAACCTGGAGCAGGTGATCAAATACGAAAACCCGGACAATGTAGCCGGAATACTGATGGAAGGCGAATCCGGCTCATCCGGTTGCATCAAATATCCGCCCGGTTACCTGAAAAAAGTAAAACAACTGTGCGAGAAGTACGGTATCCTCTTTATTGATGATGAAGTGATGAGCGGGTTTGGCCGAACCGGCAAAATGTTCGCCATCGAACATCACGATGTGGTGCCCGATATCATGGTATTAGCCAAAGGGCTCACTTCAGGATATGTTCCGCTCGGAGCGATGATGGTGAGCGAGAAAATCTGCAAACATTACGAAAAACATCCCATGATGGTCGGGCTCACCTACTCCGCCCACGCCATCGGCTGTGCTGCGGCGATTGAAAATATTAAGGTGCTGCAAGAGGAGAACATGACGGAAAATGCCGGCGAAATGGGCAAATACGTCGAACAGCGCGCAAATGAAATGAAAGAACAGCACCCGTCCATCGGGGATTTCCGCACCACCGGACTGCTCGGCTGCTTTGAGCTGGTCAAAAACCGCGAGACCAAAGAACCGGTTACCGAGTGGAATGCCAAACCGGATAAAATGGAAGCCACCATCCGGATGGCGGGCAAAATCCGTGAAGCGGGAATGTTCACCTTTGTACGCTGGAACTGGATTTTTGTGGCTCCGCCGCTCTGCATCACCCGCGATCAGATTGACGAAGGGCTGGATATCGTCTCTCAGGCTATTTCCATTGCAGATGAATACTATGAAAAGTAGCTAAAAGCTAATTCACATCTTAATTCACGGAGTTACTATGTAAGTACTCATTAAAAGCGGTCATATCGTCAACGCTCCCAAAGATAATCACGGCACTTTGTACATCGAATACGGCAAGATTGGTACCCTGGCAAAGACCTGTCGCATCAGGCCGAAAAAGTTATCGACGCTTCGGGTAAGCTGGTGTTTCCCGGCGGAGTGGATTCGCACGTCCGTCTTGAGATGCCGTTCATTGGCACGTTTTTCAGTGATAGCTTCGAAAACGGTACCTACGCCGCGCTTCACAGCGGAACGACCACCTTGATCGATTTTGCGCTACAGAAACAGGGCGAATCGCTTCAGAAAGCTATTGATACCAGCGCTGGATGCAGCGAAATCCCAGGAGTGCGATCGCTATGCATCCCACTGAAACTCTTGGAAAAGGAAAATTCGGAATATATTTTCTCGGATCAAACGAGCCTGGACCTTGGCAGCTCTGAATCTCTATGACCTAACCAGATCATGCACCGGATACCAAATCTTCCGCTTGACAATGGTTTCGCCGCTGAGCTGAATAGGGCTTTATGGTAATTATGAGTACTCAAGAAGGCAACAATAACGATTACGGCGCATACCGCAAAGAGGACGCGGAAAGCGCACTACGGCGTTCTCTCGAGTCCGATCCGTCGAGGTTGGTAGTGCAGCTCATCACCCTGGTGCTGTTCTACGTGCTGGCCGCGCGTGCGGTTGCCAACGGCCTGCCGGCAAGCTACCTCATCCTGCCGCTGGTGTTCGAGTTCGTTTTCGCGTTGTGGCTTGGCCTTCTGATGTCGCGTACCGTCGTCGACTGCCCGGCCTTTCGCACCAGCAACGGAATCGGCATTCGGCCATTGTTCTGGACGCTGGTCCTGTCCGCAGGGACGCTCGGCTGGTTCGCTTACGGAAATGACGGTTTTTCTATGGAACGTGTGCCCGGTGCGGCGGAACAGTCATGGGAGGGAATCGTCGATACCGGTCTGGTCTGGGCAATACTTGCCTCGGCGATCGGCCTGCTTGTAGCCAGTGCGCGGGATGTAGTCGCGTGGCAACGCAGGAGTGGCACTTTCCTTTGGGATACGAATCTTGTCATGTCGATCCGCGTCTTGATGGGAATTCCGCTTTTGGCGTTTGTAGGTTTTCTTCTTCTGCCTTTACTTGGTCTTTTTATCGAGATGGAAAGCGGGGATGTAATCTTCACGGTTAATCCCGCATGGTTGATGTTGGGGACCCTCTTGCTGCTTGATGTCGGCATAATGGTGAAGGGGGCGGTGTTCCATCGCATGCTGAAACGGGATACTGCCAGCTGTTGACGCCGAGCCCGGAAATTGGGAAAAAAGATGAAACGGGTGCTACCCAAGCAGCCCATTGCTTCCGGACTTTGTCGTTGTTAATCACATTGAGATAACCCCGCAAAAATATTCCGGTCCGGGTAGTACTTATACGCTTGTCAGCACTGTTTAATCAGTCGAATTGATCAAGCAGTTGCCGTGCGGCTCTGTAATATGATCCGTCAAGTTCGATGACTTTACCGGCAAGCTCATAAGCATCGTCAAACTTCTCCATCCGGAGGTAGCATTGCGACAGGTACCATTTACTGCGCTCTCTCTGGGAATCGCTTAACTGATCGAAAGCGATGTTGGTTTCAAACAATGCTGCCGCCCCTTCATAATCACCGGAATTATACAGCAATATTCCTTTAGTGAGAGTCGCCTCAATTCTTACTTCATCAAGGTCAGCATCAGTGCGAAGAGAGTCTAATATCGTAAATGCTGTCTCTTCATTATCCTGCACAGCATAGGAGAGGGCAGATTGCAGATTTTGCCGGTCGGCCGGTAACTCATCGATAGCTGACCGCATAATATCAAGCTCAATCCGGTCAACAGCTTCCGGGGTGGCTGGTATAGCCTGTTGCTGTTGATACCAAATAAATGAGCCGGCAAGTAAACCTATAATTACCACAGCGGCTGCAACATATCCAGACCAGGTACCTATTCGGTAAATGGCCGGCTTATCTTCAACTTGAGTTTCCTCCTCTTCAGCAGCGATACCATGGAGATTGACAGAAGTCTTAAGATACTCCATGACTTCAGGGTCTTTAATCGCCTCTACCCAAAGTTCATCAATTTCCTCTTGACTTAACGAGCCGCTTAGGTAATGTTGAATTTTTTCATTCAGTGCAGTATAGTCAGTTTTTGATTTCACTTGCTTTTAGCTTTTAGCACATTTTCAATTTGATCAAGTAGTGTATGCTTAAAAAATGGCTTTGGAAGAAAAGCGTCCATACCAGCTTTTAAGCATTGTTCGCGAATATCGGGCTGGGCACAAGCGGTGATGGCAATGATAGGGATATTTTTAAATTTGGGTATATCCCTGATGACACGGGTTGTCTCGATACCATTCATGCCATAGCCGAGCTCAATATCCATCAAAATTAAATCATAGTTTTGTTCTTTAATAAATCGTAGTGCTTTGTTGCTGTTTTCTGCAATCTCAAGTTCACATAATCCCTTAAAATAAAATGAAACCATAGCTCTGATGTTGATATCATCATCAACTATCAGAGCATGGTTTAAAGCTCTCTTGATTGCAGGGTAAGCAGGATAAAAGCTCTTGTCTGTAGATGACAAACTGTAATGCATAACTAAAGTCCTCGATCAGATTAAACTGCCATTGATAATATGGGCACAGGGTTAAATGGAATCAATTGATCTCACTATAGGGACTCCGAAGGCGGGCAATTGTGAATCGAAAAATGTAATTATTTCCGGAAAAATTTATTGATTTATAAATTATTTATAATCAATAATATATCTGCTATCGCATAAGACAGTAACTAAATTTTCAGTAAAATTTTTTAAAAAAACCTTCTCCAAAAGTGAATGGAGGATCAACTTTGATACAAGTGTTGAGCTTATTAATTCCGGAAATGAGAATAGAATTATAGTACTGTTGCAAATTCAACCGGGTTGAATATCAGATTACATTTGATCATTTACTCTATCGAGATAGCGTTGTATCCGCCGGGCATTAACTCCGAGATCACCCATTCCGACGCGCGACTTTGAGCGCACATCTAAAACCACGATATCGTTCTCCTCCTCAAGGCGTATCACAACATCATCTTTAAAACCGTACCAGAAGGTGGTAGCGGTCGCTTCAATTCGCCCTTCGTCCTGTTGATAACCGACAATTTCCCAGTTACGCATATTTTGAGCAGCTTCCAGAGCAATAGAAAATGCATCCTCTGCTGATCTGTTTATTGTAAGGGATTCAAGATCGGGGTAGTATTGGTGTTGTTGTTCGGCTACTTCTTCGCCTTCGTATTCGGGTGGATTAGGGGCATCTTCCCTGAGGGGAACTACTTCAACAAACTCAGGCGGATTATCCGTGTCGGTGGTGATATCGTGAATCGGTGGAAAATTGCCGGCAAATTGCTGCATCCCGAATGGAATAATAAAAAGAAGTGCCGAAATTATTAATGAGATCACGGCTAAATATCCGCCCCGGCGATGGCGCATTTTTGAAAGCCTGAATAAGGTAATAGCCGATATAATCGCAAGTGCTGCTCCTCCGTATGCTGTCCACATCATGATCGTGAAACCTGTCGAAAAATGCCACCAACCCCAGCGACTGCCAAATCCGGAGAGTATAAACAGCACAGCCAGAACAGACACTACCGCAATTAATAAAATGACAAACCGGGAGTATGGTTTATTGCCGACTATCGTTCGCGTGTCAATTTCGGAGGGTGAAAAAGGCTTTCGTGCCATAGGTATAAATTGCTCTTGTTGTTATGCTTTATAATTCCCGGGGAACAATTTAGCCAATAATCACAACAATCGAATACTTTATCAAAAATAAATTCCAAAAAAAAGGCGGCACTGAACTAAACAATGCCGCCTTTTAATTTATTCCTGAATTATTTATTCGGTGCTCATTCCGCTGATGGTATTTCCAAAAAACAGAGCATTTGCAAAAAGCTTGTTGGTTCCCAACCAAAAAGCTCTGAAGTTCGGGTTGTCGGGCATGAGAATTACACGTCCGGATCCATGAGAGCCAACCGCTACACCTGTAATTCCCTCCAGTAGTTCATGATTTTTATCAGAAACATAACCACTGAGCTGAGGTTCTGATGAAACATAGCGTACCGGACTGGCATAAGGGTTCTCAGTTGGTTCTATCATGATTCGGTTGTCCCGAAAAACCGGAAGTTTTTCGCGGGTGTACCCGTACAGCAACGGATGAGTAAGATCAACCCTGGTTTCAAAAATGGTGCCGCCTACCACTTCGGAGCCCCGATCGGCAGTTTCATCAATATATTTCGGGAAATCACCTTTTTCGGCAGATCTGCTATGAGTTTCCCTGAATTCAATATCAACAAGGTCGTTTTGGACAGGCCACATCACGCCGCTGCCGATCGTGGTGAGTGTTCCCCCGTCGCTTACCCATTCCTTAAGGTCGTCAACTTCGCTGTCGCTCAAGTCATTATAATTGCCGCTGACCATCACGATATTGTTGTATTGATCCAGGTCGGCACCGGATAAGTCGTCTTTATCCACCAAAGCGTGATGCATTTTGTAGCGCTGGTCCAGTAGATGCCAAACCTGACCGGAATCATACATGCTGGTTCCGCTACCCACAATGATCATGGTTGATGGCTTTTCTACGGTATTGAAACTGCCGCTGCCAAGATCAATACCTTCGGGAGTGAGCCCGGTTTCAACGGTGTGCACTTCTATGCCATCCTCCCCGGCAATGGATTCCATTATTTCGTGGATTTCTTCGGGGCTCGCTTCGTCCTGGATGCCCAGATTAACCATCATAGTGCCATAATCGAAATCAACTTTGCCGTTTGTGGTTTCCGCGCTGAATGTGCGTGATGCCGTTTTTACACGTACATCCGCATCCAATAAGCGGTAGGCGGCTCTTGGTGCATAAAACTCGTGCCATTCAAACAGATAGGCATAGGGTTCTTCATCACCATGCAGGCTGCCTTCAGGGAATTGCGGCTCTTCAACTTTATCCCCCAGCAGAGCCTCGTCAAAATCTCTGCTGAAACGGCCGCCTTCGCCAAGTTCAGCATAATCGAGATTAAACGTATGCGGCAATGTCCAGGTGGATACATCATAGAAAAGACTGTCTGTAAATTCATGATGCTCCATAAACAGGCCTTCAAGGTAGGTGTATTGCGGCTGCTCAGTAGGTACGATATATGCCCAATCCGGATCATAGGTTACACCATCGCGCTCAATTTCCTCTGAAAGCTCATAAACCTCAATATTATGATGATCGAGAATATCGAGCAGGTGGTAGGTTCTGCCTTGATCATTTTCATTGCCAAATACATAAGCTTTGGTTTCATCTGCCCGTGCATCCTCTATCGCTTCGAGGTAAAAATTGCGCATATGTTCCAGAAACTCTGTGCGCATTTCATGGGTCCCTTCAATTGTGGATAAAGAAGTGGCAAACTGGTTGCGAATGGCAAACGGGAAGCTTACCTCACCATGCTGGCTGTCCTGAAGATGCCCCCGGGCACTTGCCTGTTCAAATAAAATTCCGATGGTTCCCTGCAAGTCGGGATAAGTAGATCCTTTTCCGATGTAATAATCATCAAAACCTTCACGGGTCCAATAAAGTTGATTGAACTCATCAAGAAAATCGGCATGATATTCGGCCAGGTCTCCGGTAAGTTCAATTGTTCGGTCTGGAATTAGCGGATTGTCGCGGGAGGGCACTCCGGGCTGGAAAAAGTACGTGGATTGCGTTCCCATCTCATGGTGATCAGTGAGCACATTGGGTTTCCATTTCTGATACATATTGATGCGGCCCCGGCTTTCGGGGTGAACTACCGGCATCCAGTCCCGGTTGAGATCGAACCAGTAGTGGTTGGTTCGGGAGCCGGGCCATACTTCATTATGCTCACGATTATCGGAATTGCCGTCCATTACGGAGCTTCTGTGTGAGTTTACCCAGCTTGCAAACCGGTTAACGCCATCCGGGTTATAAACCGGATCGATCAGAATCACGCTTTCATCAAGTAAACGGTCGATTTTTTCCCCTTCAGCGGCTGCAAGGTAATATGCTGAAAGCATCGATACGCTGGCGCCGCTTGGTTCATTGCCGTGAACGGAGTAGCCGAGCCAGGTAACAACCGGCATCTCGTCGATATTCAAATCCTCTGATTGTTCGGGATCATTTAATTTGAGATGGTTTTCCCGGATTTCATCAATATTGTCAAGATTTTCGGGAGAGGTGGCAGTTAGCAGAAGCAGCGGCCGGTGCTCGTACGTTCTCGCATACTCTTCGATTTCGAATCGATCCGAAGCCTCGGCAACTTTATACATATACTGCACGATAAGTGCGTGATCAGGGTGTTGCTCGCCGATTTCAAAACCCAGCACTTCGGAGGGCTTGGGGATGTCGGGATTATAGGAGACATCATCCGGCAGATAGTCTTCCAGCTCTTTAGCCTGGAGCGATAATGCCCCGAGTAACATCACCAGAACTAATATTACAGTACATTTATAATTCATAAGGATTGAGTTTAGATTTTTGGGTATTAATACAAATCCTGAACAGGTGCAATATTACAGAATGAGATGCAAAATTCCTTATCGAATTACTCCACAGGTTCGATCATTCAGCGGATGGTCGCCTGACGTGTAATATCAGCTTATTCTATAGTCTGAGTGTTCAGTGGTGATAAAGTGATAAATTTTTTAACTGTTGCATTCTAATCTGGACAAGACAGAACTAAACATTTTTTTGAAGATGTGGAGAGTGGTTCTGGGCACTGCGTGCTGGGTACTGTGTCAGTCCAACCCACCTGAAAGGTCAGGCGCGCCTCGGAATTAGGAAATAACCGGATTTCCTACCGCGCCCCCTTTCAGGTTGGAGAATCAGCAACTTTAATCGATAAGTATGTTTTGTTGTAAGAGATTGAGCCGCAAAAGACCTGCCAGGGGCTCATCCGAACACGTTCGGATTTCGCTGACCTGGCAGGTGAACTAAACATTTTTTTGAAGATGTGGAGAGTGGTTCTGGGCACTGCGTGCTGGGTACTGTGTCAGTCCAACCCACCTGAAAGGTCAGGCGCGCCTCGGAATTAGGAAATAACCGGATTTCCTACCGCGCCCCCTTTCAGGTTGGAGAATCAGCAACTTTAATCGATAAGTATGTTTTGTTGTAAGAGATTGAGCCGCAAAAGACCTGCCAGGGGCTCATCCGAACACGTTCGGATTTCGCTGACCTGGCAGGTGGGTGGTGCCTCAACCGTTCCCGGTCAGGCGACACAGCGCCCAGTAACCAGAACCCAGAACCCAGTAAAAACTGGCTGAAGTGAAGTTTTAAGCACCTATCCGTGTTTTATTAATCTTTATTGCCTGCTAATATACGTTAGTAACCTAAAAAGCGGGTAACAAACTCTATAGTTTTTTACATATGTATTTGCTTGAAGCTGAACATACCGTAGCACCGGTTTATGGTTCTCATGATGAAAACACACTTGCCCAGTTTCGCAATGTGCTTGAATCCGCGGAACGCGGGGCTCTAATGGCCGACGGGCACCTCGGCTACGTGATGCCGATTGGAGGTGTGGCTGCTTATCATAATAAAATCAGTCCCGTTGGGGTCGGTTTTGATATAGCCTGCGGCAATATGGCTATAAAACTGGATGTGAAGGCGGATCAAATCAAACTCGACCCGATACTTGACCGAATTGAACGGGAGATCAGTTTCGGTATCGGCCAGACTAATCCTAACGCCCCGAAAGATCATCCGCTGTTTTCAAGCGAAAAGTGGAATGCGTATGATCCCAAAATCCGGGGTGAGTTAAAAAAGCTTGCGCGGGAACAGCTTGGCACGGTGGGTTCGGGAAATCATTACGTGGATATTTTTAAGGATGATGAAGACTACGTCTGGGTTGGCGTACATTTCGGCAGCCGTGGCCTTGGCCACAAAACCGCGTCAGGATTCATGAACCTCTCTCAGGGCCGGCCATGGCAGGGACGGGCGCCGGAAGTAGAAGTGCTGCTGGATTTGGACTCCGAATTGGGCGAGCGCTATTTCACAGCGATGCAGCTTGCCGGTGAATACGCTTATGCCGGTCGTGAATGGGTATGTGAAACTGTTGCAAAAATCATCGGGGCTGAGGTAATTGACCATGTTCATAATCATCACAATTATGCGTGGAAAGAAAAGCATTTCGGTGAGGATTTTATTGTAGTCCGGAAAGGAGCCACCCCGGCATTTCCGGGTCAGCGCAGCTTTGTGGGCGGGAGCATGGGAGATATCTCGGTGATTTTAAAAGGCATTGACGGCGATGAAAGCAAAACGGCACTCTATTCCACCGTACATGGTGCCGGTAGAGTAATGAGCCGCAGAAAAGCCGCTGGTAAGTTCAAGGGCTGGGGCAAGAAACGCCGGCAGATAAAACCCGGCCTGATCAAAAAAGATGAGGTGAATGAAATATTACGCAAGAAGGGTGTCAAGCTGCGTGGCGGCGGACTGGATGAAGCGCCCCAGGTTTACCGAAAATTAAATGATGTGCTGAATGAGCATCAAAACACCATCGAAATCGAACACCGGCTTAAACCGCTTGGAGTGGTCATGGCCGGGCCGGATGTCTATGATCCGTTCAGAGATTAAATGATGAGAATAGGTAACTGTTAAAGTTAATGTGTAGACCGGGTAAGAAAAAGCAAATAAATATAGAATTTGATCAATAAAAATAGGAGCTGCTATGAAATACTTTACTCCTGCATTACTGATTGCCTGGCTATTCTCAGCCTGTGATCCCGATTTAATGGTTACGGGAAACAATCCGGCATCAGTGGATATGTTGAATATTGAAGCGGAGGTTCCGGAGCAGGTTAAGCAAGGCTCGGAATTTGATGTTCTGGTAACAGTAAAAAATGAAGGTGAAGAGAAAGCTGAGGTGACTACTCCTCACAGCTGCCTTTATAATATCAAAGTGTATAAGGATGATGAACCCGTTAAACTTGAAGGGACACAACTGGCATGTGCAACGGTCGTAACCACTCATGAATTTGAGTCTGGTGAAAAGCAGCGTGATGAGCATGTACTTAGAGCGAAAGTCTATAATACAAGCGATGAAGAGGCTGAAATGGTGACAGAAGGTGAATATGAACTTGTTATAAAACCGGAAACTGATGATTTGCCGGAAGTTTCGGCTGAATTTGAAGTGACCGAATCTACGGATGATGCCTCTTCTGCTGAATAAATCAGCCGGGATAATCTCTTACCGTGTCAAATGTATGATATAATTAATATTTTAAAGTCATCATACTAAAAACTTACAAATCCCGGCATGAGATTATTCAAAATAGTAGCTGGTTTTTTAGCCCTCAGCTTGGCTGGGTGTAATATATTCGACGATTCATACGAATCAGACCATGAGGAGGTGTTTGGAGTTTGGCAAAAAACCGAATCGGTTAGCACTTCCCATCCGGCTCCTCATCAGAGCGTGACAGGTTGGCAATTCACTGATGAAATTCAAGCGGATGTATCAACCGCAATTGGCTCCTTGCATCCCGTGGGGGTTGAGAGCAACACCGGTGAAGCTTCCCTGATTGAATCCCGACATCTTCCTTCCTACACACCTCAGATTCACGAGATAAACTCCGAGGAAATCATAATGGATTACCTTGGCTTCAGAATGCTTACTTCCAGTGAAATCCCGCATATTGAAAATGCGGACACAATTCAAGCTGCCGGGGATTTATATCATACCATTGATACCGTGGCATACAGAGTTTCTTCGGAAAAACTGACACTTGACGGCCGGTACTACAATGGTACATATCAGCGCATCGCTTTGGGGGACCAAGTCCTGGAACCATCAGTTTCACAATTCGAAGTTGCAATTGATGGCGAACCGGTTAAAAACCTGAATATCGCCGAAACCGTGCCCACCGCATACATCAGCAGGTTAGATGAAAATAACATACAGCTATATTCAGCAATGGGCGGGCAAAATATTACTATTAAGATCACCGATTTTGACGGACCCGGCACCTATACAATTGGCAGGGAGCAAGCTATCTATTCGAGATTTGGGTTTGATACGCTATCTCCCGGTTATGTTGCCTCCTCTGACTCCTCCGGTGTCCTGACAGTTGAAAGCTTTGATTCTAATGAAGGCAAAGCAACAGGCAGCTTTGAGTTTACCGCGCATATGGAAACCGGAAGTCAGGAATCAGATAGCAAAAAAGAATTTACCAATGGCAGTTTCGAATTGACGGTTTTTAATTAAAAATCGAAGAGTCCACTTTAATCTATGGATTATTACTATGATTTCCTGGCACCGTCGTCTGCCCGCTTAGTCAGGCAGTCCGACAAAAAATCCTCCAAAAGGCTTAGCGGGCTGACGACTTGGATTCGGGTGACACTGTCGTCTGCCCGCTTAATTAGACTGTCCGGCAAAAAACCCTCCAAAAGGCTTAGCGGGCTGACGACTTGGATTCAAGCACTGTCGTCTGCCCGCTTAATTAGACTGTCCGGCAAAAAATCCTGCCAAAGGCTCAGCGGGCTGACGACTTGGATTCGGAGCTTTAAGTCGTCAGCCCACATTGAGGCTGGCCATGGAGAGTTGCAGTTTGGAAGAATGGCGGTAGGCAGAGTTGGCAGCATCATTCAGTGGGCAGACGACAGTGCCGGCCATGGAGAGTCGCAGTTTGGAAAAATGGCGGTAGGCAGAGTTGGTCGTGTCTTTCAGTGGGCAGACGAAGGTGTGGGTAGTGAAAAAGCTAATTATCAAACTCCCGGCACCTGTTTTATATGACATCAATTTCATGAGATGAATACGAAGTTTAACTATAGAATTATACTACTTTTTATCCCGGCTTTGCTGATCTCAATAACAGTAACCGGTTGCGATATGCAATTTATGGGCATTGAAGGCGACCCTTATGATCAGCTTGTAACCACAGTTGATCATCCCGATCGGGTTGAGCAGGGGGAGTCTTTTGAATTGAGGATGACGGCAGAAAACCGGAGTTCGGAGGAAGTGGTAATTCCTCACAGCTGCCACTTGTCAACCAAAACTTATGTATATAATGAATTCCATTTGCTGCGAGGATTAGGCGGGGGCTGTGCTACAGCTCGGGATCACGAACTAAAACCGGGTGAGAAATTTACCTACACCTATGATATCCGGGCTGAAGTGTATGCCGGAGATGGAAGATACGGGCCGGCTCCTGCGGGGGAGTATGTGCTCATTATCGAACCCATCCGGCAGGAGGATTTTCCGGTGGTGGAAGTATCTTTTGAAATATTCAGCAACTAATTCTCAATACAGCTCATCCACAATTTTTTCGCATATCTCTTCGAGTACCTTGCGGTCTTTTTCCGTGAGACAGTTTTTTGCGTGAGAATCTATATCCAGCTCACCAAGTACTTCGCCGTCTTTCATTAAAGGCACTACGATTTCCGCATTCACTTCCGGGCTGCAGGAGAGGTAGTTGGTTTCCCGGCTCACATCATTTACCACAAAAGTTTCTTTGGATTCAGCAGCCTGCCCGCAGATTCCCCGGCCGAATGGAATGCGGGTGTGATCGGTCGGTTCCCCCACATACGGGCCCAAAACCAACTCGCGTTCGGCATGCGGATCAACCAGATAAAAACCGACCCAATCATAGGTGGGTACTTCTTCGTAGAGCAATTCACATATGCGCTGCAAAACATCTTCGCGGTCGGAAGCCGAAGCAATTAAAGGATCAATTTTATCGGAGATAGTATCCAGCGCGTGGCTTGCCTGTTCTGCAATATTATCAGTCATGATTAAAATTATTTCTGTTCGTTCAATTTCGGTTTCCGCACTGAACGTAAAATTTTCGGCAATGGTGCCTGCATCGCCTCACGAATATTTGGAATACTCGCGTTATTTCTTAGCTTGCAGGGTGCACTCAAAGTTGCATCCGCTTGTGAAGTAAATTAAAGTTTGTTGGTTTTTGAAGTTTAACTGTGATGAAATTTTTATTTAGCGTACTGTTTCTGCTTTCAGCAGTTTGGTTGGAGGGGATGATACAAACCGCATCAGGCTCACCTCCATCCCGGATAAATCTTGATACTGCCAAAGTTGACAAAGTATTTGAGGAATACGACCGCAAAGATTCTCCGGGTTGTGCTCTCGGTATTGTACATGAAGGGGAGTTAATCTATACAAACGGATACGGCAAAGCTAACCTCGATTACGGCATACCGATTACCTGCGACACCCGTTTCATGATCGCTTCTGTTTCCAAGCAATTTGCAGCGGCGGCATTGTTAATGTTGGAACAAGAAGATAAACTTGATCTGGATGAAGA
This sequence comes from uncultured Chitinophagales bacterium, assembly GCA_964505385.1. Lineage (GTDB taxonomy): Bacteria > Bacteroidota > Rhodothermia > Balneolales > Natronogracilivirgulaceae > SLJN01. The sequence continues at coordinate 45,047 of CAZDIA010000015.1, read as the reverse complement.
TCTGCGAACCTATATCCCCGAGCTGCCGGAATTTGATTACCCGATTACCGCAAGACAACTCATTCATCATACTTCCGGACTTAGGGATTTGTTCAATCTGTTGTCTATCAATGGCCGCGGGTTGGATCCCGAAACATCAGACTCACTTACCATGGAGATGCTATCCAACCAGCGGGATTTAAACTTCCGGCCCGGATCCCGGCATATTTACAATAATTCCGGCTATTTCCTGATGTCGGTGCTTGTCAAAAATCTCACCGGCAAAACCCTCCGAGAGTACACCGACGAGCATTTTTTTGAACCATCGGGAATGGAACACACTCACTTTCATGATGATTACGGCGAGGTGGTACCCAATCGCAGTATGAGTTACCGGCCTACCTCCGATGGTCCGGGTGAGTTCTACCGTGGAAACATCAACAGAGTTGGAGCACGCGGATTATTCACGACCATTGAGGATATGTCAAAATGGGACCGGAATTTTGATGAAAACCAGACTAATCTGGAAAATTTTAAAGAGCGTATGATCGAACCGGGAACAACTAACAATAACAACACGCTGGACTATGCAACCGGTTTGCGCCTCGGTGAATATAAAATGCTTGAGACCGTCGGTCACGGAGGCAGTTATATGGGATTTCGCACTAATTACGCCCGCTTCCCGGATGAAAACCTGTCGATCATCACATTTTGTAATATGAGTAACATCAGTCCGGCATCATTACGAAACCAGGTGGCGGATATACTGCTGAAAGACGTTTTTGAAGAAAAGCTCCAACCTTATGCCGGCACCTACAGAAATGAATCCCTTGGCTTGTCCTATACACTTGAGGTAAAAGACGGTGATCTGGAAATTGACCGGCGTGATGACCCCAAAGGCAGACTCATATGGCGTGATGAGGATGAATTTTCCTTAAATAGCTGGAGGTTTAAATTTGACAATAACAGTGACGGCGAATTCGATCGCTTTACTTTGGAAACAAATGGTATTAAAGAATTAACGTTTATCCGGGTGAATGATAATGAGGAATAATTCAAGCACAAACGGATTGCTGGTACTGGCACTCCTGTCGGTTTTACTTATATCAGGTGCAACAGGTTGCGCAACAGCTGATCCGGTAACTGATGAACCTGAAGATGAAGTGGTTGAGGAAGAGGAAGTCAAAACTGATGAGGAAATACCGGAGTTTAAAACCGGGCGGATAGATTCGCTGCTTGAAGAATTAAATTATGAGGAAGAACCGGGCTTGGTCGCTGCGGTCTATGAGGAAGGTAACTTATTCTACAGCAATTACCAGGGGTTGGCAAACCTGGATCATGATATCCCATTGTCTGACTCCACCCGTTTTTTCATGGCCTCGCTTTCCAAACAGGTTACGGCTGCAAGCGCAGCTGTGTTGATCCACCGCGATTCTCTCGGGATGCAGGATTATGTCGCTGATTATCTTGATGACTGGCCGGAGTGGGCTGATCAAGTGCAGATTCAGCATTTAATTTATCATACCTCCGGGCTACCGGAAATACATGATTTGATTCAGGTTTCTGATCACAGCATGTCGGATCCGCTTGAACTCAATGATTACCTTGACCTGCTGAAGCGGGTTGAAAGCTTAAATCACGATCCGGGAGAGTCATTTAAATTTACCAATAGTGGTTATACAACGCTTGCCGCAATCATCGAAAAAATCAGCGATGAATCACTGGATGAATTTGCCGGCGAGGCTTTGTTTGAGCCATTGGGAATGGATGAAACCCATTACCAGACCTCACGACTTAGAGTTATCCCCAACCGGTCGCTGAGTTATGAATCTCGTGGTGGCGGATTTCGCCAAACCTATATGAACACCTATCAGGGATATGGACCCGATGGTCTGTACACCACCATCCGCGATTGGGAAAAATGGGAGCAGATGCGGGTGGATGAAGATCCGCTCGACAAAGGGGAAGAATTCCGGGAATTACTACAAAGTGCCGGGGAGAAAAATAACGGCGAAGAGCTTAATTACGGGTTCGGAATGTATCATCACAACTGGAAAGGACAGAATGTAATGGAGCACGAAGGCAGGTTTATGGGATTTCGTCACAGCCTGCGTCATTTCCCCGAATATGGGCTTTCCGTCTTAGTGCTCAGCAACCGGGGTGGTTTTGATGCGAACAGCTTCTCTGAAGAAATATCCGAATATCTGTTGGATGAACCTTTACAGGCCTGGATGAGACCTTATACCGGCAAGTACCTGAATCCGGAACTTGACGTGATCTATGAGTTTTCAACCAGGAACGGCCGGCTCTATCTGGAGCGACCGGAAACGGATGAGTCCGTTGTTTCATTCGAAGAGGAAGATAAGTGGTCGGTCGGCAGCTGGGATTTCGTTTTTTTAAGAGAGAATGATGAAATAGATCGCTTTAAATTATCCACCGGGCGTGCCCGCGATGTTGAGTTTATCCGGCAGGAGTCATCCGAATAAAAAATCCGGATGGCCTAACCCTCCACCCGGATTGTATTGACATTGGAAGATGAGTGACGCGCCAAAATGATGTAAGCGCTTTCATCATAATAAAATTATTTCATCACAATGGCAACTCTGTTTGAACCTGAGTTTGATTGTTCTTGATTACTTATGATATTTGTAAGCTATTGTTAAGATAATGCTTATTATACTTCTCCCTACCGTAGGCAAGGGATTTTTCGCATTTGCAGGAAATTTCACCACCACGAGCACAACGGAGACGCCACGGAAACAAAGAAAGAATCATTTTTAATAAAACATAGTGCTCGTTGTGCCTTCTTTGTGCCCGTCGTGGTTAGACAAATTTGATGTTTCACCAAACCGATCACAACGAAAACATCCCAACATAAGCCGAACAGCCACGATTTAAGCGCAGATATTGACAATTGTACTATAAATACTGCTGATTTAGAATCGAACTCAGGTTATGAAGATCAATTACCGATTCCGTTCTGTATTCCTTATTTTCATCCGCTTCGGGTTGAAATTTGAAACCGGCCTCCCGACCGGGTAAAATTAGTGTTTCTCAATGAGTACGATTTCAGGTATTTGTCGAAGTATAGCCGACTCCTCCTGGTTCAATTATTTCATTCTTCTTGTTATTCTGGCGGCAGGAGTAGTTGTCGGGATACAAACTTATGGTGAGCGGGTAGCTCACATACGGGATCTTCTCTGGACTATCGATCAGATTATATTACTGATTTTTCTGATCGAAGTGATTATTAAAATGACAGCCGAGGGCAGCCAGCCGTGGCGTTATTTTAGGGATCCCTGGAATGTATTTGATTTTACTATCGTTGCGGTTTGCTATATTGCTCTGTTATTTCCGGAACTCGAAGGAGCTTATGTTGCTGTTTTCCGTCTCGCGCGTGTCATGCGGGTTTTCCGCGTTGTTCGAACCATCCCTAAACTGCGCCTTTTAGTAAATACCCTGCTTAAATCTATACCCTCGATCGGTTATATCGGAATTTTACTTGGGGTGATTTTCTATATCTATGCAACGATGGGGGTATTTCTGTTTCGCGAGAACGACCCGGTTCACTTTGAAAATCTGCAGCTTAGTTTGCTTTCGCTATTCCGGGTGGTCACCCTTGAGGATTGGACCAACATCATGTACATCAACATGTATGGATGCGACCATGAAATCTGGGGGTATAGCCAGGAAAATGGATGTACAAATCCACGGGCATTTGGGTTTGGCGCAGCTTTTTATTTTGTAAGCTTTGTGCTGATCGGTACTATGATTGTGCTCAATCTTTTTATCGGCGTCATTATGAATAGCATGGAAGAAGCAAAAAAGGATGCACGTGAGTCTGAAGACCGGTTAAGTGAACTGAGTAAACAAACTCTTCAGCAAGAGTTGGCAAAGGTATCCGATGAGCTGGATGAAATGAAAAAACGGATAGACTCAATATCCGGCAGGCATAACAACAACAGGCGACAACAAAAATAACTTGATTTCGGGTGTGCAACCTCTTTGAATCTGGTAGATATCTACCTTATTCGGTATAGCCTTTTTTCTGGGCATATCCGAAAATCTGATGGCGAAGCAGGTTTCGCCCCCGGTGCAGGCGGGACCGGATCGTTCCGATCGGTACGTCGAGCATATTTGCAATTTCCTCGTAGGTAAAATCTTCGACATCACATAACATCACCACAGTGCGAAAATCTTCCGGTAGCTGATCCAAAGCATTGCTCAGCTCATCATCCATCATCTCATCATACATCTTACTTTCCATGTCGGTGGATTCTGACTGTTCGCTGCGAATAGTTTCATAAAAGGATGAGACCTCATCGTAATCAATTTGCTGAGGCTGGCGGGATTGCTTCCGGTAGTTGTTGATAAAGGAGTTGCGAAGTATACGGAATAACCACGCTTTGGCATTTGTACCTTTTTCGTAGCTGTGGAAAAACCGGTATGCTTTAACTAAACTTTCCTGAACTAAATCCTCTGCATCAGTGGAGTCATAGGTAAGGCGCAACGCAAAATTATAAAGAGCATCAAGATGCGGAAGCATTTCTTGATTAAATGCCTGTTGCTTCTCAATTTCATTTTTATATATAGTGTTACGCATAAATTAAATAATATTTGCACTGTATCAAATAGACACAGAAACTTGATAAATGGAAACGTGCTTTACCTAAATAATATTCACCGTTTTCCCTTCTCAAGAATTGAATGTTAACTTCGACTTATTTAGAGTACAAAAGCAAACATTACCAATCAAACAATTGTATACAATGGTTGATTAAACAATTCCTTCTTGTTACCTAATCACAGTTCCAAAAACCGTGAATTTTATCGGGAAAATCCGTTAAAATTCTAAATTCTATACGTACAATTGGGCTATAAATTATTTTCATTTTTTTTTGAAAACAACTCCTTCTTATCCTTCACACTATAAGCAACTAATAGTCAACCACTTACTAAACCATCGAAAAAAGTTCAACTTATTGTGTTCTGTCAAGGAATTCCTGACTGTCAATTTCCGGTGCTTCGTCTGCATTTGCAATTTCCACCGCAGTAGCAGTAATCAACCTGACACGTTCGGAAAGGGTGTTATACAGAAGCTTGTCGGGGGTATCGCCGGGTTGGTGATAGTCTTCGTGAACGCCACTAAAAAAGAAAATGAACGGGATTTCGAGGCGACCAAAGCTCCAGTGATCACTTCTCCGGTAAAACCGGTTGGGATCATCCAGGTCGTTATAACGCATGTTTAGCTCAAGCTCTGAGCTCCATTGGTTAGCCTGTTTTAACTTGTTATTAAGATCGGAGCTGATGATCTCTGCTCCGATGATATACACGTAATTGCTGTCTCCCTGTTCTTCATGCCGCTCATCCCACCTGCCAATCATATCCATATTGATATTGGCAATGATATTTTCTTCAGGAACTGTAGGGTGATCAGAATAGTAACGGGAACCCAACAACCCCCACTCTTCAGCGCCTACATGCAAAAACAAAACACTTCGATCCGGCCTATTACCATCTTCTGCTGCCTGCTTTAAGGCACGAGCTTTTGCAAGCATTCCAATCGAACCGCTGGCATTGTCATCAGCCCCATTATAGATGCGATCACCCTCATCATCGGGGGCGCCAACACCAAGGTGATCATAATGAGCGGTAATCACAATCACTTCATCTTTTAAATCGGGATCGCTACCCTCCAGCAGAGCCGCTACGTTGCGTTCCTCAATGGTTTCATCAACTACTTCCGGCCGGCTAGAAAGACCGTATCCGGTTTGCCGAGGGGTAAAGGCATCAATTTCATCGGTTAACCGCTGTTTTTTCTCAGCTATTTCATTCGGTTCTATATCCAGAAAAGCAGCTGCCATTTCAGGAGAAACTGACATATAAGCGGGTTGAAACCGGTCTCTTACACCGCCCATATACGATAGTCCGATACCTACCGGCTGCTCCAGCTCGTAACTTGAATTGTAAGATTGCTCGCGATATTCCCCGGAGTCATCGGTTGTAATCACCAAAACACCTGCCGCTCCCCGCCGCTCCATAATCTCATTGAAACGTGCCCGGGATTCAAATTCCGGCGTTACAAGCGTATCCCCATCAACCACATTCGGAATTTCATTAAAAACCATCACCCACTTGTCTTCAAGATCCCCGTCGAGATGGTCGACCCCTCTCTCGTGGTCAACAGCTCCATAGCCTGCGAATACGATTTCGCCTTCAACCGGATTTTCACCGCCGAACATGCGAGTAAATGAAGCCGCCTCGCCCGGTCGCAGCACACTTTCATCCACCATAACCGTATCTTCTTCATTAAGCTGCCATGCATCAAACGCGATGTGATCAACTCTCCTGGTATCCAGTTCAAACTTTTGAAAAAAGCTGTCATCGTCTCCGGCCGGAGTGAGTCCGAGCTCATCCTGAAATTCTTTAAGATAATACGCCGCTTCTTCTTTTTCCGGAGTTCCGGTTTGCCTGCCCGCCATTTGATCACCGGCAAAGAAATGAATATGTTCTTCAAGAAAATCCGAAGTAATACTGTTTAAATAAGGTGCATAGCTATCTGCTTCATTATTAGATGCAGCAGAAGTTTCTTCCGCTGATGAACAGGCATTAATGGCAAAGCCTGCTATCAGTAAAATCAATACCGGATATTGAAATGCTTTGGTAAATGACATGCTGTTAAACTTGGTTAAAATTGGGTGCCACACTAACCGGCGGCTTCATTAAGTGTGGGCAGGTCCAGATGGAAATCTTCGTTACTTTCTTCGACGTATAGGGTGATCTGTTGTTCTTTGGCTAATTCAAGAATCGAAAGAAACGTAACCACCACCATTATTTTGGACTTGAGTGATTTGCATAGGGAAATGAAAGATGTGCGCCCCTGGCTTCTAAGCGTATCAAGTACATAGCTGCTCTGAATCTCGACGCTGGTTTCAAATTTTTCAACACTGTGTACCTGCTCCTCTTTTTGCTGGAGCATCGCGTGTTTGAAGGCAGTCATCAGATCGAGCATGCTGATTTCCTGAAGCGCCTCACCGGTGGGCTGTTCATCCTGAGTAACGATATCAGGATCGACATATCCCCGGCTGTATTTTTGCCTGGTGTCGAAATCCATACGGATTAAATCTTCACCCATCTCTTTGTATCGCTTGTACTCAAGCAAACTTTGTACGAGTTCGTAGCGGGGATCTTCTTCAGTGAGCTCCTCCTCATCGCTTTCCTCTCGGGGCAGCATCATCCTCGCCTTGATTGCCATCAGAGTACTGGCCATGTAGATAAATTCACTGGCAATACTGAGGTCAAGTTCATCCAAAAAGTGAATATATTCCAGAAACTGCTCGGTGATGTACGAAATGGGAATATCATAAATATCCAGCTCATCCCGCTTAATAAAAAAGAGCAGCAAATCAAGAGGTCCTTCGAAATTCTGGAGTTGAACTTTATACATGGCAGTTAGTTCGTGTCTGTAAGAAAACTCAAAGTGCGGTTCACAACATTCTCGTTAGTCTGTCACTTCCCGGATCACTTGATTTAGGCCGGGACTTGAACCATTCAACGGTCTTTTTCAATCCCTTATCCAGAGAGTAATTTTGTTCCCATTTCAACTCTCTTGATAATTTACCGGCATCGATTACGGAGCGTTGCTGCTCACCCGGCATAGCCGGTCCGTGCTGAGCTTCCGCATCGGGATTGATCAAATACCGAATTTTATGATAAAGTTTATTTACACTGGTTTCCACACCGGTGCCTACATTGTACGTTTCAGATTTTTTGGCATTTATCGCCTTCATATTTGCCTGAACTACATCATCCACATATACATAATCCCGTGTTTGTTCACCGTTCCCGTTTATTACACATTGCTCGCCGTTAAGCAACTTTTCAGTAAAAATGGCAACTACACCCGCCTCTCCTTTGCTGTTTTGCCGGGGTCCGAAAACATTTGAATAGCGCAGGGAAACCGATTGAATATCATATTCATTGGTATAGTAATGAAGATAATTTTCGAGAGTGTGTTTAGTGATCCCGTATGGTGAAACCGGCAAAACGGGATGATTTTCGTCCTGAGGGGTAAATTGCGGCTCTCCGTATATCGCACCGCCGGTAGAGGAGAAGATCACCTGGCGCAACCCGTATTTTCTTCCCGCCTCAAGCAGGTTTAATGATCCCAAAACATTAATGTCGGCATCCATTATCGGGTCTTCAACCGATTTGCGCACATTCATCTGTGCGGCGGCATGGATTAAAATGGTATACCGCTCCTGTTTCCAGAGGCGTTCAACGGCATCGTTGCGAATATCCAACTGATGAAAAGTTGCTTCTTCCGGCACATTTTTAATGGAGCCTGTAGTGAGATTATCCACAATATGAGTACGAAAACCGGCTTTCAGGCAAGCGTCTGCAATGTGGGAGCCTATAAACCCGGCTCCTCCGGTGATCAGTATTTTCATTTATTTAACTGATAGTTAGATCGTTACTGTTTACTTTCTGATTAATGTTGGCAGAAACCGGGTACTTCTTGAATTCTTAACATCCTACCTTCTTTACATCTTTAAAGAACTTTCGGGTATCCGGCATGTCTTGTTCAGGACTAAAACAATTATCCTGAATGTTACAAATTTAGCGGGCTGATCACAATTTCAGCAGCTAAAAATCAGAAGTAAATTCTACAAATCTTTTTGCCTGTTCGAGTTGGTCCCGCATGACAGGCCGCAGATCCTCACGTGGAACCGATTGAAGCCATTCAATGGCCGTTTCAGAACGGCCGTTTGCGCCGAGATATTCTGAAATCCGGATAAGCTGACGATGGTAACCTGAGGTATAATTCGGTTTCAACTCCGGAGCCGCTTCGATGAGCTGGTTATACTTCTCCTTTTGCAGAAGCTGGCTCAGCCAGATCCACTGCAGATCTTCTGGTAGCTGAGCTGTATGTTCAGCAGTTAGTTGAGCTGATCGGTAATTTACATCAAGAAAATCATCCCAGTATGAACTTCTCAATGAAAGCGCTCTTCGATATTTTTGGTTTTCGGAATCAATAACTTTCAGAGAATCGAGGAGAGAGTTGGCTTCTTCCGGTTTTCCGGTTGATTTCTTAGCATCAGAAGTAATAAGTAACGGCCTGATCCACTCTTTTTCCCTGGGAATTTCGCGGTTGAGGATTTCTTCCCACTGCTGTTGAAATGCCAATAACCGGACCTTTTGATAAACGGCGTCCGGGTTATCCGGTTCTGCACGGATCGCATCATCAAGAGCATTTAAAGCGCCGGAAGTATCTTGTTCCGCCAGATGATGCCGGTAACGGTCGATGGCATCCTGAAAAGTTGTAACAAGACGCGGACACTCCTGATCAAAAATGGAAGGAATCGCAAAAGCTTGTAAGCCGGCCATTTCTGCTTTTTCATCAACCTCTACAGTTTTAAGGTGGCGTTTCCATCCGGCCTGTAGTGAATCGAGCGGGGTTTCATACCCGGCATCCAAAGATGATCTTCGATAAGCGGTTTTAAATTTTTCAACCGGGTAATTTTTAAGCAAATATCCCACAAACGATCCGGCAATAGTGTAACTCATGGGGCCGGCTTGCCGGTAAAATCCCGTTATAGAAAACAGTCTGTTAAGCTCCTCCGGCTCAAGCCAGGCTTCATTGGCCACCACCATCTGGTCTGCCGTTGCGCGCCGCTGTTCGGCCGGAGCCAGAGCAACCGCCACACCTTCCAGTAAGCCGATACTCCAGCTCGCATTCAGCAAACGATTACCAAACTCTTTGGAAATTACATGCGTAAGTTCATGCCTTAGGCTTCCATCCACAGCCTGCCGGTTAATATGAAGTTGATCCCGGGAGTGCCAAACCGGCACATAGCTGGTAAACTTGGCACCGGTGAGCTTCTTTTTCTTCCACGCATGAGGGTAGATATAACTCGAAATGGCATCGCTATCTACATTCAAGGTATCCGCTAGTTCCCCGATGTGAAATTCATGAAGGGCCCTCAGCCGGTTTAGCTCCGGCTCCGGTGTATGATCCTCTGAAAAAAACAGTTCTGCACTTTCGGTGTGCTCTGCGCTACCAAGCTGCTGTTCGATGTATTCATTGGGTGATACGATACCGGACTCGCTCAGTCGAAGATAGCTAAGTGTAAGGCCAATAAGGATAATTAGCGTGAGATACTGAGCCTGGCGGTGATCCCAGAAATGTGGAATCAACCAGAATAGCCCTACCCAACATAGTGTGATGAAGCGAAAAAGAATAACAGATGTGGTGAATGTTACCTCTTCATCATAAATAGGCCCCGGCCAATACCCCCATACATGATTAAAAAAATACAACTGAGGCAGGGAGTACAGTTCGAAGAGCAATAAACCAATAGCAACAAATATCAGGATAAGGTTTGCCCACAGCGCGGAGCGGCGAAAGCCGTTGATCCGGAAGTATCTGCCGACAGCATAACCGAATAAAATGCTCAGGGAGGGATTGAATATCCAGAACAGCAATCCGTCCATTGAAAAGCAGCCGCGGATAAGTGCGGATATTAAAAGTACGACTGCAGTCAAATAAATCCAGCCGCCAATTTTAAGTAAATGATTAGCTTCATTTACCTTTCCGGGCAGCCTTGCCGATACAAAAGCGGCAATAAAACAGCCCGCAATTGAAGCAATCATCGCGGACTCAAAGTGCAGATTGCGTACCAAAGGGATGAAAAGAGCTACAACCCCAACAGCAAGCGGAATCCCAATCTGGATTAACGTATTACGATGTGGTCCGGCTTTGATAATTTGCTGCACTTAACAGTTATAATTGGAAAATATCGCAGGGAATGAGCTTTTTAACGTTTAAACATCGTGGATAAAATAAACCATATGTTTTCCTTTCGCTCTCTCAAACGACGGGTGAAATATGGCACCCACATGGTGCCATACGGCACATAAGTTCGAACATTGTATCCATCGGCTACCAGTCGTTCGCAAGTACCAAGCCGCAGCCCGTAGAGCATTTGAAACTCAAAATGATCCTTCCCGATATCTTGTTCTTCCGCAAAGGTTTTGGTCCAGTTTATTAACTCATCATCATGCGTTGCAATCCTGGAATAAGAGGTTTTTCGCATTAATAAAGCCGCCTGCTCTTTAAATGCTTCACGAATGTCAGGCATTTTTTGTAAGGCCACATCAGACGGTTCGCTGTATGCTCCTTTACAAAGGCGCACATCAGCATCAATGCTGCATAAATCTTCAATATCTTTTTTCGAGCGGTGCAAATACGACTGAATCACAATCCCGACATTTTTACCGTATTTTTCGAATGCCTCATTAAAAATATCAAGAGTGACCTGTGTGTAGTCAGACCCTTCCATATCAATACGGACAAACTGATTTTCTTCGGCGGCTACATCAAGAAGGCGAAATAAATTTTCCTTTGCGAATTCTTTGGAAATATCCAGCCCCATCATTGTCAACTTGATGGATATGGTGGAGTTCAGATCATACTCCCGGATTTTTTGGAGCAGACTGATGTATTCATCCACCGTGTTTGCAGCCAGTTCACGATCATTCACATTCTCACCGAGCAGATCAAGAGTGACGGTAAGATTACGGTTGTTTAAATCCTTGACTTTAGGTGCAGCTTGCTCAAAATTCTCTCCGGCGACAAAACGTCTGGCGAAAATAAATGGTAGCTTCAATGTCATATCCAATCATTCTAAGTGAAATTATGTTATTGATATGATACGAAATTGACCGGAAATTCACAGAACACTGTAGAATAAATTATGCGATTTCATCAAAGTGTATAAGATGTGACTGAGGCTGTATAAAAAAGATTAAGTCATCCCCTGTCTTATAAAGAAGTAAAAATTTTTAAGAAGTCAAGATTATAAGAAGTGAAGAATTCAAGAAAATAAGAGTAGTTTGAAGGAGTGAGTGTTGTTTCTGGGTACTGTGTTCTGGATTCCCTGTCTGTCAAATGCCAATTAACAAATTTCAAATAACAAAACTTGTCCCGCACGCTTCGTCGGGATAAGCTCCAATGGCTTAATAACCCAATCTACAAACTGTTGCCAAGGGTCATATTTGGTCATTGATAATTAGATTATTGGAATTTATCCACGAAGGTTTTCGGGACAAGTTTTGAAATTTGGGATTTGTAATTTGTTCATTAAATCAGGCATCAATCCAGCGCCAAGAGCCCAGACCATTCTTTACCTCTTTCCAGCCTTAACTCTCCTTGATAGATTTTTGGTTTCTGTTTATCCGGGTTATGGCATAAAAAAACGCCGGCCCGATATTCTTATAATATCTTAAGCCGGCGTTGGGATGTTTTTTAGGAGGGTGGATTATTAATTGCCGGATTGAACTTCAGTTGTGAAATCTTCTTCTTTGATGAGCTTCTCGTTGAAGTTTTCAGCAAGCTCCTTGAAATAAGTCATGTGTGACTCTTGACTTAGTTCCATGCCGTTAATTAATTCAGGTTGATTGATGGCAATTAATGAAAGGTAAGCCTTGTAACCGACACGAGAGTTATACCTATCGTTAACCAAATTTCTCAGTTTTTCTGAGAACTTCCGGTCATATTCATCACTGACTCTTGGTATCTCAATAAGATACATCATTGAGGCGATTACAACACCTTCATTATCGGAATCGAGGTTATTGAGGTAATTCTCGTAAGCTACTTCATATTTGTCCTCACTCCACGAGCTGTCCATTGCAATAGCAGCGTCTAATGTAGTGGTTGTTAATATGAAAATTGTAATTGCAGTAATCATGTTAATCATAATTATGGTTGTTTTTTTCCCTTAAGTAGATCAATTATCCGGAAATCTTCCGGTATTAATGATACAAACAATTATACGAAAAAGTTTCGTAATTATTGAATCCAAAATCCATATAACACACTGAAGGACATATAATTATGTATAAAAACGCTTTCAGAAACCCCTTTCATATTAATAGATTTTATAAAAAAAACCAGATAACTTGCTTACAATTCATACGAAAGCGCTTTTAATTTTTTTTAAAAAAAAAATGTCATTTTTTTTGTTTGAAAGCGCTTCTGATTTTGTCATAGTTCTAAGAAGTCAAGATGATAAGAGTGATTTGGAGGAGCGACTGTTATTGCTGGGTACTGGGCGCTGAAGTTTCTGTTGATCCCTGATTTAAAATTCAAACCTCAAATCTCACATTTCAAAACTTGTTCCGATAATCTTCTTGGATAAATTCCAATAACTCAATGTCCAAATATGAAATCGGCACCATTTTGGAGGTTGGATCATTAAGTCATTGGAATTAATTTGTCATTTGAAATTTGTAAATTGGTACCTTCGAGCTGAAGCCCGACCATTTTTCTCATCTTTACCTCTTATCATCCTCCTTTTATTACCTTTTCAGTGTTTATTGGGAAAGATTTTCAGTATATCGGAGGTTTATGCAATAAAGTTCAGGATGCCTATATTCCAACCTATGATTTACGAGTTTTTAGGAAAGCGACCACAATTCGACGACTCCTGTTTTATCGCGCCAAGTGCTGATCTTATAGGTGATGTTTCCCTGGGAAGTGAAACCAGTATCTGGTTTAATACCACCTTGCGCGGGGATGTAAACTGGATTGAAATCGGAGAACGCAGCAATGTACAGGATAACTGCTGTGTACACGTTACCACCCATACGGCGCCCACGAAAATTGGCAATGAAGTTACAATAGGGCACAGTGCTATTATTCACGGGTGCACCATAGAGGATACAGTGTTAGTAGGAATGCAGGTTTTAATCATGGATAAAGCGGTGATAGAATCGGAAACGATAATCGGCGCAGGCAGTCTCGTACCTCAGGGTAAAGTTATGCCATCAGGTTATTTATGCCTGGGACGACCGGCAAAGCCGGTGCGAAAATTAACCGATGAGGAAAGAGCATCACTCAAACGATATTCCTCCAATTATGTGAAATATGCCAGAGCTTATCAGCAAAAGGATACGTATTCCCAAAACCCGTTTTATTCTACCCAAAAAACTGACAGAGGGTAAGTTTGCTTAAGCGATTAACAAGGGACAAGCTATTCAACTGGATTCTTTATCTGTCCTTTATCTTCTTGTTGGTGGGGCTTTATCAGGCGGATTATCTGAAAATACCATCTATTAAATCGGTTTCGCTGTTGCTGCTTTCTTTCCCTGTGATGTTTATCGGCTTCTGGCTTTACGCTTATATATGGGGAAAAATCCTTCGCCTTAATGATGAGCCTACACATTGGTCATCTCAGATAGCAGCCTGCGGCCTGCCGGTTTTTGCTAAATATATTCCCGGCAAAGTTTGGGCGATAATCGGCAGAGCAGCCTATGTGGATAAATATGACGGAGTGAATCTCGGCAAGGCGTCGTTGCTGTCGATGAAAGCGCAGGTGATTGCAATCTGGGTCGGTTTTTTTGTCGGGATTCTGGGATATATGTACGCCAGCTCTTTGAGCATACAAAGTATCCTGAGTATGCTTGCACTGTTCGGAGCTACCCCCGTGTTTTTTTTCCAAAAGCCGGCAGACTACGTGAACTCATTCATCAAAACAAAATTTAATAAGGATGTTGAGATCACAATGCTGGACTGGCCGACGGTGCGCACGCTGTTTATTCCAACCTGTTTAAAATGGCTCCTGTGGTCAGCGGGATTTTATCTTATGGCGCAGGCATTGCTTGAGCAGCCACTCGATCCGGCAAGCGGACTTGTCTTTGCTCTCGCTACCAATATCGGAATTGTGGCCATATTTGCCCCCGGCGGCATCGGCATTCGGGAGGGCTTAATCGTATTTTATTTGAACTATCTCGGGGTCGGCTTCTCTGATGCGACAACCATTGCTGTTTTCTCAAGGTTGTGGTATTTAATTGGAGAGGGATTTCTTTTTGTAATTGGAGTTATTGCCGATCGCTATTACCGGTATTTTATCCTGCTGAAGAAAAAGAAATAAGTTTTTTACTGATTATATCTATCAATCCGGCAGAGTACCTCGGATAACCGTTTTATGATACAAAACTTCACGGCTTCATACGTTAACAAGAGATGAATTCAGGCATATACATCCATATCCCTTTTTGCAAACAGGCCTGTTCATATTGCAATTTTTTCTTCAGCACCCGCCAACAGTATATGCCCGATTTCGTCGGGAGACTAAAAGAAGAAATCCGTTCTGTTGAGTTATCTGAGGCCGTAGATTCTCCAAGGACTCTTTATTTCGGAGGAGGGACACCATCTTTGCTTTCGACCTCGGATTTTTCAGCAATCATGGATACACTTCAAGAGCGTTTTGACCTTCAAGCTCTGCAGGAAGTAACTCTGGAGGTCAATCCGGATGATATAACCTTTGAAAAGCTTGAAAGCTGGCTGAAACTGGGAGTTGACCGGCTGAGTATTGGCGTGCAAAGTTTTGATGAGGAGCTGCTACGGTTTATGCATCGCGCCCACGATAGTGAGATGGCACAAAAAGCTCTCGCTATGGTTAAAGATGCCGGATTTACTAATTTTACGATGGATTTAATTTACGGCAACCCCGGCCAAAATGTTGAGATGTTGAAACAGGATCTTGATCGCTTTCTGGAGTTTGAGCCACCGCATATTTCAGCATACGCTCTGACGATTGAACCCCGTACAAGACTCGGAAAGATGGAGGAACTCGGCAGATTAACTCAGGCCGATGAAGAAACGGTTATCGCTCATGCTGAATGCATCCAACAGACTCTGAAACACGGCGGGCTGGATCGCTACGAAGTAAGCAATTATGCGCGTCCCGGATTTCGGGCAGTTCATAACAGTAGCTATTGGCGCCATTTGCCTTATCTGGGCTTCGGCCCTGGCGCGCATAGCTTCAGGTGGAGCGATACCGGTACAGAAGGAATTCGCAGCTATCGCAAACCGGATCTGAAAAGCTATCTGCAAAAACCTTTCACCGAAACAGCTGAAGAAGAGTTTTTGGATCAAACCACACTTGCTGAAGAACGAATAATGACCGGTTTGCGAACTGTTGAGGGAATTTCAGCAGAGGAGATGTCAAACGATTACAACTATCATCTCAGTGAGAAGCAGAACGAACTAATTTCCACATTTGAGCAGCAGGGATGGATTTTATCGCGAAATCCTCTGCGGCTCTCGGATTCCGGCTGGCACCGGGCTGATCGCATTACGCTCGAATTACTTTCAACAGGATAAGGAGGAAATGTGATAATTTGAGTATTTTTAATCATGCTAAATAACCCGGATTTGTAAATTACAACCAGCTTACGTTTTTCCGGCAGCAATATATCTTTTAAAAATACCCACTGCCATTTTGGATCATCTATAAAAGTGACTATGAGAATTACAGTTTTTTTTTCCACAATAATTTTTCTTTGGAGCTGCGCTCCGTCTGAACAAGTTGCCGACCAGCCTGATGAAACCGAAGATAAAGAGCGAAAGGAAGAATTTACCCCTGAACGCCCCATCCCCTATCCCGTGGATTATCCCGATGATTTTGAAGATGCAATCATTAAAGGCACTCGCAGCGCCAGTGGTATGCCCGGCAATCAATACTGGCAACAGTTTGCCGAGTATGATATCTCTGCCGAGTTAGTACCTGAAGATAAAATGCTATATGGCAGAGTCCGTATTACTTACCATAATAATTCACCTGATGATCTGGAAAATCTCCATCTGGAGCTCACGCAAAATCATCATGCTGAAGGGGTTCAACGCAATGAAAATGCGGAAATCACAGGCGGGGTTGAGTTGCATCACGTCGAAGTTGAAGGCAACACCCTTGAAGAAGGCTCCCAATCCAACGGCTACGGTGTGAGTAACACACGGCTGGTTCTTCAGCCGGAAGAGCCGGTAAAAAGCGGAGATAAAGTTGATCTGATGATCCGGTACTCATTTGAAATACCGCAACAAGGTGCTGCAGGCCGAATGGGTCACAGCGATGATAATGTATTCTACATCGGATATTGGTATCCGCAAATGACCGTCTACGATGATGTACTGGGCTGGCACCCGGACGATTACCTTGGGCGTGCTGAGTTTTACCACGGATTTGCCAATTATGATCTGTCAATTACAGTACCTGAGAACTGGCTTGTTCTTGCCACTGGTGAGTTACTGAACGGGGAAGAAGTACTGCAGGAAGAAATATATGAACGGGCACAGCGGGCGTGGCAAAGTGATACCACTTATCAGGTCATTTCGCCTGATGATTTTGGCGATTTTACAAAATCCGGGGGCACTTCAGAATCGCTGACCTGGCAATTTAGAGCAGAAGATGTAAGAGATGTGGCATTCAGTGCCACTAAAGAATCTATCTGGGATGCCGCGCGAACGAAAGTTGGCGAGCCTGATGAAGAAGGTAATCAGCAATACGCGAAAATCAACAGTGTGTACCGGGAATTTGCAGAATACTGGCCTGAGGTAACTGAGTTTCAGCAACATGCTATAACCTACCTGTCTGATTTCAAAGGTTTCGATTATCCCTGGCCCCAAATGACTGCTGTGGAAGGTGAAGGAATTATCGGCGGGGGGATGGAATACCCGATGATGACGATCATTGCAAGCTACAACCAGCATGGAGAAGATCCGTTGTACAACGTTACCGCCCATGAACTGGCCCATATGTGGATTCCGCTGATTGTAAGCACCGATGAACGCCGTTATGGTTGGCTGGATGAAGGAAATACGGTCTTCAGCACAAATGAAGCACGTCAAGATTTCGGATTGAGAGGGAATCATAATCGCACAAGACAGGAATACCTGCATATGGCCCGCTTATCATCTGAAGAAATACCGATGATGAGGCGATCGAATTACCATTATAGTACTCGTTCCTACTTTATCTCATCCTATCAGAAGCCTTCCACTGTTTTGTATGCGTTACGCGGTTTACTCGGGGAGGAAGTTTTTGAAGAGGCTTACCAAAAGTTTATCAATCGCTGGGCATTTAAACACGCTTATCCCTGGGATATGTTTAATACCTTTGAAGAAGTGAGTGGCAAAGATCTCGAGTGGTTTTGGAGAACGTGGTATTATGAAACCTGGATGTTAACGCAGGAAATCAAATCGGTTGAACCGGCTGATGATGGAACCCGTATCATAGTTGAGGATAAAGGGCGGGCCCCCATGCCGGTCAGGTTACGCATCGTAACCGAAGATGACCAGGAATACGATCATGAGATCGAAGTGGACGTTTGGCTCTCAGGTAGAACTACCGCCGAAAAATTTGTTCCTTATGACTATGAAGATATCTCCCTTATTGTGATTGACCCCGACCGACAGTTTCCGATGACATCCCGAAGTAATGCCCGATGGGAAGCGGATTAGCAGTGAACGATTCTGCGCTTATCCATTCACTTTAAGCAGGGAGCTAAATGGTGGGTCATTACAGCCACATTGTTGATTTTCTGCGTACAGCCTGGTGGCGATTTAGCCGCCTCTGGAAGCCGATGGCTTGGTGGACACTGCTATCCTGGGTGTTGATTGCCGTGATTCTGGTGCCGCTTACCTCCGGATTTCTGAGTTATATCACATTTTCCGGAGACCGAATCATGGTGGCAAATGAGGATATTCTGAGGTGGATGCTTACTCCGATGGGGATTTTCTATCTCTTCATGACGGCCGGGCTTGCAGTCATCGGTGCCGTATTCCGGTATGCGGGTCTGTTTTTTATCACCAGGGAGGATTTATACCGGCGAAAGGTTTCCCTTCAGGATATTTTGTTACAGCTTTTACCTGATTTGCCTTCATTATTCCGATTATGCCTGAAAAGCGCCGCCGCCGGTATATTGATGCTTATCCCGTTGGTTGCCGGTGCAGGAATTTTTTATCTGATTTTCCTCACTGAACACGATATTAACTATTACTTGTATCAACAGCCGGCTGAGTGGCAATATGCACTTATTGCTACCGGTATCTGGGCAGCTATCTGGGGCGCCGGATTGTTATATTTGCTATTGCGAAGCCTTCCTGCGCTGCCGGCATTTCTGGACGGTCACCGGCCGGTTAAATCAGCCCTGAATAAATCCTGGAGCAGCACTAAAGGATATGCTACACGTTTTTTACTATTATTACTAATGTGTTTTGTGATCTGGTTTTTGATCAGATTTGTGATGCAGTCGCTTTTATTTGCAGTTGGAGCTTTTACCATAGACGCTGCCTTCGCCTATTTTGATTCACTCACCCCGCTACTGCTCATTACTGCATCATATGCACTTACGGGCTTGATTGTTGATATCGTTATTTCATTTATCGGATTTTCTTTTGCCTCGGTGATCCTTACTGAGTTTTATTATAAAGAAAGTGGTTTGCACCGTTCGGCACCGGCAGTCATCCCGGGATTAACAAAAATTCCTGCCAAAGCGATAAAATTTACAAAAAGGTGGATGCAGCCAATGCGTGCCATGTCTTTGCTGACATTGGCAGCCATCTTGGGAGCAGGAGTTGGTTTAGGTATTCTTTATCAGACCCCTGAGGAGCGATCATTTACAGTGACTGCACACCGGGCAGGTGCATTTCTTGCCCCGGAGAACTCCCTTGCCGCGCTGGAGCGTGCTATAGATGCGGGTTCAGATTACGTTGAAATTGATGTGCAGACAACTAAAGACGGTGAGGTAGTGGTAACCCACGATGCCGACCTGAAACGCCTTACCGGTGATCCTCGCCGTATTGATGAGGTTAATTACAGTGATATTCAGCATCTTGTTAAAGAAACGGATATGGATATACCCGAAGAGGAGCGCCGAATAGCTACTCTGGATCAGTTTCTGGAACGGTCTAAAGATCGCGTTAAACTGAATATCGAGTTGAAATATTACGGACCAGACCCCGAATTGGCCGGTAGAACGATAGAGCGTGTTCGTAATCATGACATGGCAGATCAGGTAGTCATCATGTCGTTTGACTGGGAAGCGGTAAATGAAGTTCAGCGTCTTGCTCCTGAAATTCCGACCGGTTATGTAGCATCCGTTGCCTTTGGGGATTTGACCCGGCTTCCGGTTGATTTTCTGGCAATACCAATGCCTCTCGCAAATGAATCTTTTATCCGAAGTGCTCAAGATCGTGATTTAGAAATACATATTTGGACGATAAATACCCTTGAGGGCATGCTGGATGCGGCACAAAGAGGCGCTGACAGTATCATCACCGACGACCCTGTGCTGGCATTACAGCTTCGCAAAGAACTTGAAAATCTTTCGCCGCCTGAGCGGCTTTTACTTAGCCTCAGACCACAGTTGGAGTTTTAATACTTTAGACATACTCAAACATATAGATCGGATTTTAATTTTGCATTTTAACAAGAGTAGCTGTTTCTTCATAGGTGTTCTGAAAGTGTTGTATTAAAAACCTACCAACTTATGATGATGAAGGGTAAATTAGTTTTTGTTCTTACGGTATTAGTTTTTCTTTTTTCTCAATTGGAAACTGTTGAGGGGCAAGACCGCGATGATTATGTTGATCAGGCTAAAAGAATTCTGGAAGAGGTGCCATTAATTGACGGGCACAATGACGTCCCGTGGCAATACCGCCGTCGTGTTGACAATCACTTGGATAGTATTGACTTAGCACAGTCAACCAAGGAGCTGGATCCTCCAATGCACACCGATCTTGCCCGACTTCGCGAAGGGCGCGTGGGGGGGCAGTTTTGGTCCGTTTATATCCCTTCAAGCATAGTAGGAGAGGAAGCGGTACAAACCACGATGGAACAGGTGGATTTTGTGTATCGTATGACAGACCGCTACAGTGATGATCTTGAAATGGCCTATACTGCTGATGATGTCCGCCGCATTCATGAAAATGGAAAGATCGCATCACTTATCGGTATGGAGGGAGGACACTCTATAAACAACTCACTTGCCGTATTGCGCATGTTTTACGAAATGGGAGCCCGCTACATGACTCTGACGCATGCGGATAACCCCGATTGGGCCGACGCTGCTACCGATGATCCGGAGTTTAACGGCTTAAATGAATTCGGAGAAGAAGTGGTTAGGGAGATGAACCGGCTCGGCATGCTGGTAGATTTATCCCATGTTTCTGCTGAAACCATGCATGATGCACTGGATGTAACCAGAGCACCGGTTATTTTTTCACACTCATCTGCTTACGGACTGGTGGATCATCCTCGGAATGTACCTGATGATGTTCTTGAAAGAACTGCCGAAAACAACGGGCTGGTGATGATTACATTTGTCACCTCCTTTGTATCCAATGAAATGCGTCAATATAACGCTGATCGAAGCGCCCGGGCCGGTGAGTTAAATGCATTATATCCTGATGACCCCGACCGGAGAAGTGAATTAATGGATGAGTGGGAGGAGGAAAATCCGCTACCTCTGCCGGATATTTATGATGTAGCCGATCATATTGATTATGTAAAAGATAAAATTGGAGTGGAGTATGTGGGGATCGGCGGAGATTATGACGGTATCACTCTTCTGCCTGAAGGACTGGAAGATGTGTCCACCTACCCGGACTTGTTTGCAGAACTGCTGAGCCGGGGATACACCGAAGAAGAGTTGAAAAAAATTGCCGGATTGAATGCACTTCGGGTAATGGAAGATGTTGAGGAAGTTGCAAGGGAACTTGAAAATGAGGAAGCCTCAGATATGCGCCTGGAAGATGAATAATTCAATTAATCTTTTCCCGGAAGGATAGTTTATCCACCACCGCCACCGGCTGCCGCAGATTCGCTTCGTTGCCACAATACCACCACCAGTAAAAACACAAAAACCTGAAGAGCTACCGGCCAATCATCCGGTAGCTCAATAATAGCACTGTTGGAAAACCAGCTTTCCTTTTTAATCACCCCTAATTGTTCTTCATTGTGCATTACGAGGTAAGACTGGCTGAACCAACTTTGGGGCTGGACTAAAAAAACGTTTTCGCCAATGGATATTTCCATTTTGTTATACAATGCAGAAGGTTTTTGAGCTTTGGCAACTACTTTATCTTCATGTTCCAGGACAAAATCTCCGTTGAATATATTTTCCCGGTAAAAGCTGGCTTCTTTCCCGGTTATATACACCTCTCCTTTCTCCGCCCAATTTGACATTTTGACTGATCCAACCGAGCTGCCACGCTGCTCGAGATCATAGGAGTGTGAAAAGTAGGATACCCTCTGAGCCCTGATCATTTTTTGAAGTTTGAATTATGAGTAAACTACAAATCCTTCCTTCGTATTTTCAGATAACTTAGACCAGCCAGAACAATAATCCATGCAAAAGTGGATACCGTAGCTGCAGTATAATTCGCAGAATAACCCCGAACCTGATCGAGAAGAGTAAATGAAAGCAGTTCCCGGAATGAGGTGTTTGGCAAATACTCTGCCCAGGTGCCTGTTAGCATAAATACTACGGCAGGCTCCAGTATGATCACATAACCAAGAAAAGCAATCAGAGTTAGTCCGGTAGTTCCGATGTACATTGAAAAAGTGAGAGCGAGCATGCATGTGCCCGCCAAATAAAGGGCAAACCTGAAAATATCCGTATAACCGGAAATCATATTATCAAAAGTCGGGGATTCGGTGAAGTACAAACCAACTGATAAGCTTCCGATCACATAAAGAATTGTGGCAGTTACTACCAATATCAAGATGACCATTACTTTGCCTGTGATCAGATCACCCCTTCCCAAACCCTCAATTATGTGTTGACGGATAATACCGGAGGTCAACTCCCCGCAGGTTATTACGATGATGATCGCGGGCACAAGAAAGGCGGAGTAGGAGAGAAAAAAACTAAAAACAGACCAGACATGCGGAAAAGCTAACTGCTGCCTCGGATCGATCTGAACTTCTTCTCCCTCAGTTATCTCCATAACAAAACCTGATATCAGATAGATAGACAACCCACCGAGAAGGAGGAAAAGTAAAAAAATGATAATCGCGCTTCTGTTTAGCAGCAGTTTCCGCAGTTCAATTTTAAGAATCGTAGCTAACATTATTGCTCCCGGATTAATTCGATGAATTGCTCTTCCAATGTTGGTTTTTTTCTGGCAAGATGGTTGGGTGCGATTCCCGCCGAAATTAGTTTTTTATTTAATTCAGCAAGGTCGAGGTCATCGCTTATGGAAGCTGTAATCATATTATCGTTTACTGCCAGGTCTTCAATCCCTGGCTCATTATCAAGTTGATTATACAGGCTATCAAGATCGGTTGCAGCTATTTCAAGTGTCGGTCTTCTAACCAAAACCCGGTCAGTAGGGCCGTCATGGATAATGCGCCCCCTATTAAGAATGATGGTATGGCTGCAAATTCGTTCCACCTCGCTTAAAATATGGCTTGCCAACAGGATGGTTTTTCCCTGATTTGCCAACTCAAGAATAATTTCCCTTACATCATAAATCCCCTGCGGATCCAGGCCGTTTGTGGGCTCGTCCAAAACCAAAATTTGAGGGTTCCCCAGCATCGCGGCAGCAATACTTAACCGCTGTTTCATGCCCATTGAATATTGATGAAACTTCCTGTTTTTATAGACGGATAAGCCTACTCGCTGTAATACTCTTTCAACTTCCTGGTGATCCACGCCTTTAATATCGGCTGATAACTTTAGGTTCTGCAAACCACTCAGACCGGGTAGAAACGAGGGGCTTTCAAGGCTGCTTCCAATGTGTTTGCGTAGCCGGTGGTCAGGGGATTGATCAAACCAGCTTACCTGCCCGTTGTCAGCATTGCGGAGACCGAGAATGATAGAGAGAGCTGTTGTTTTACCGCTTCCGTTTGGCCCAAGGATTCCATAAGCCTGCCCTTGATCCAATGATAGGGAAAAATCATCAAGTGCGGTAAATGAACCGTAAGTTTTAGTAAGGTGATCTGCCTTAAGAATGGCCATAAAAGTCAAAGATTTGATTAAGTCTCAAACTACGCCTAACAGGCGAAATTGTTTCAGATTTGTGGATCGTAGCAAACTTAATCAAATCTACAATGCCCATGAAATTTCAGCTTAGAAGTAGACATAGGATGTTTTAGCAGCTATGGTAATTAGTAGTTATTCGCCCTATATGTATATTCCTCTGATTTATCATTCTCACCTATTTCATCATAAACCGCGGCAAGTCTTTGATAAACATGTTCGTAGGTTACCATATCAATTACTGAGGCGTTGTTATCCAGGATATCAACAGTTTGCTCGTAAGCCTGCAAAGCCATCTGGTGATTACCTGAGTCACGGTACATGTCTCCCATATTTTGAGTCACACGTGCTGCAAGTTCATTATCGGGGGTGTTAAGTGTGTCGGTTAAAATTTCCAAAGCTTCGTTGAAATTATCTGCTGCCTCATCAAATTGTTCTAAGTTGTGATGATTAATGCCCAGGTGATTTAAAATCCCAATGACAATATAATTGTAGGTATCAAGATGTGATGTCATGATGTTATAGGCACGATCATGAAATTCCCTAGTATCAGTGGCATCATACCCGAGTTTTCGTTTTGAATATCCTATGCCATTTAAAACATGTGCTTTGGTTTCATCAAGCTTCAAGTCGTTCTCTTCATAAATTGACAGGATATTTCTAAAGGGAGATAGTGATTTTTCATAATTACCAACATACCTGTTATACAAGCCATCCCAAAATTTAACTTCTAAATAGAGCGAGTCAGTTTCCGATAGGTTTTCTCTGAAGACATTTTTCGTTTCTTCGATATGTTTTATTGTCTCTTCAACATCTCCACTGAGACGTTGAGCTCTGATATGAGATCTGAGGTTGCCTTTTGCACTTTCGAAGTTATCAAGCGAGTCTCTTTGAATTAGAAAAGCACTTAAATAATTCTCACTTGCATCCTCATAATTTTGCATGTTCCAATACAGACCACCCAGGTTCTCATACATTCTGGTAGTACGGGAATGACTATAACCGTATGTATCTATTCGGATATCCAGGGATTTTTGATAAAATTCTTCTGCCTTATCAAATTGTTCTTGATCCCGGTAAACGCGGCCAATATTATTATAGGGAATTGCAAGAGCGGGATGCCCTTCTTCGTGATAGTCTTCTCTGATTTCGATTACTTCACGGTATTTTTCTTCAGCTTTAGATAATTTGCCAGCTTGTCTATACAGTAATCCAAGGTTATTCAGAGGACTGGTTAATGAAGGATGTTTATCACCAAAGTTTTTGCGCTCAATTTCCAGAGCGTTAGCATAAGCATCACGGGCTTCTTCACTTTTATCAAGACGTCGGTAAATCAATCCAAGAGTGTTATAAGAATTTGCTATCCTGGGATGATCACTACCTAAGTGCTGTTTTCTTAGTTCAAGCGCTTCCTCAGCTGCTTCTCTGGCTTTATCATAATTTGCAATTCTTCGATTTGTGCTTGATATGGTGCTTTTAATACTGGCCATTAAAGGGTTTGTGCTTCCAATTTCCTTTTCCGCCTTATCCAAAGCCAAATCAAGGTAATAAAGCGCCTGCTCTTCCTTATCAAGAGAGTTTAAAGAAGAGGCTAAATTTGAGTAAATCAAGGAGTTGGGAAGTTCAGAACTGTATTTCTCATTGTAATCGAGAGCTTTTTTATAAAAATCAGCAGATTTCTCATATTCATAATTATCATTGGCAATGATACCTCTTTGATTATAAATATTTGCCAACAATTGTCTGTCTCGTTGGCGATTAGAGTTTAACTGTTGCTTAACTTCATCCAATATGCCAAGAGCTTTTGATTGATTTTCAGCTGAAATGTAAGCGGCGGAAGCCTCAAGCTTAACCTGAAGTTTGAGATGTTTATCTTCAATATCGTGATCGGAAACAAATTGCAGGCTTAAATCGCTAAGTTCTTTAGCTTCTTCGTATTGGCCAAGATTTTCACGAATCGAAGTTAACGTTTTCAGGAACGTGGCTGTGAGTCGCGGAGGGCGTTGACCTGAATATTCTTTTATCTCTTCTTCAGCAAGATCCACAATATCTGTTGCAGTGTAGTCGATATTGCCTCCTTGTACCGGATCAGCGTATTCAAATAGTGAAGTCATGAATCCGGATACGGCTTCAGCATTATCGCGCTCTTTTTCAATTTCACGAGCAAATCGATCGCGTTCAACTCCGAAATATATAGCAAATACCGACAAGGCAATCAGGCTTAGTATAAAACCAGCTGCGAGGGAAACCGGTAGCTTGTTTCGTGTGATAAACTTACGTGAGCGATAGGCAAAACTGGGTGTTCGGGCTCTTATCGGCTTCCCTTCCAGGTAATTATCCAGATCCTGAATAAGTTCATCAAGCGAAGAATAACGCTGTTCCGGCTCAGGCTGAAGACACTTCGTAACGATAGTGTTCAAATCGCCTTTCAGCTTATGTGAGAGTGACTCCGGTTTTAAATTCAGCTCCTCTTTTGAAAATGTTCCGACTTTTTCCAGCTTTTTGCATACTAAGCTAATGGACGGAGGTGGAGAATTGAGATCAATATCGTTGCCATTATTCTCGCTATGGTATTCATCAGGTCTCACCCCGGTCAACAGCTTATAAAGTAATACACCGAGTGAATATTGATCAGATGAAGTAGAAAGAGGGTGATTTTGTTTTTGCTCCGGTGAAGCATACTGAGGCGTCATCACCTGTGATCCGGTGTAAGTCAGATTTTCCTGATCGGATTCATATATTTTAGCAATTCCAAAATCCAGTAGCTTGACTTCCCCTTCTTCTGATACAAGAATGTTGGCCGGCTTTAAGTCCCGGTGTATTACCAGGTTTCGATGAGCATATTTAACAATTCTGCAAATTTGCTTGAACAATTTAATTCGATCGGTAATGCCGAGGTTATGCTGCCGGCAATATTGAGTAATTGGAACACCCTCAATGAAATCCATAGCAATCCACGGTCGGCCGTCATCGGTAGTGCCGGCATCAAGCAAACTTGAAATCGCGGGGTGGTTAAGTCCCGAAAGCAGCTGACGTTCCTGTTGGAACCGTAGCAGGATATCTTCAGTATCGACACCTTTCCTGAGTACTTTTAACGCTACAAATTGATCACCATCGCAGGATTTGTGCCGTGCTTTATATACCGTGCTCATACCGCCCCTGCCCGCCGGGGCTATGATATCGTAGGGGCCGATTGAAGCAGGTATACGATCCTCCCCGGTTGGCTGAACTGCCCGCTGAAACAGATTTTCAAAATAACTGTCAGCTTCAGTCTGATGTTCAAGAAGCTCTAAAAGTTTTTCTTTTAAATCAGAAGAGCTGATGTTATCCAATATGTACTGCTTCTGCTCATCTTCGGGGAGATTATAAATTCGTGTGTATATCTCGAGTAATTTATCGAAATTTACTTCCGCCATAGCACAACTGCATTTTAAGTTCAGGAAGACAACAAGTGATTGATCTCTTTGTATAACCAGTTTTTTGCAAACCGCCAGTCGCGTTTTACTGTAGCGGTTGAAAGATTCATAATACCTGCGGTTTCTTCAATGGTTAAACCGCCAAAAAAACGGTGCTCTACAATCTTACTGCACCTTTCATTATGCTCTTCCAAATACTTAAGTGCAGATTCAAGAGCCAGGATATCATCCGCTTTGTCTGGTGCACAAAGCAGGTGTTCGTCCATATCAAGTTCGGAATATTTACTGCCACCCCGTTTAATCGCTTTCTGTTTTCTGGCGTGATCCACCAGTATGCACCGCATGGCTCTTGAGGCTACCGCAAGGAAATGATTTCGGTTTTGCCAGGTAAGATCTGAATGTTTCTGAACTTTGATAAAGGCTTCATGTACCAATGCCGTGGTATTTAACGTATGCCCGCCATCCCATTGCAGCTTTTTTTTACGGGCAATCTGGTAGAGCTCATCGTATATCATCGGAAGTAACTCTTCAGCTACTTCCTCTTCGCCGGAGCTCATTCGATTTATCAGTATAGTGATTTCCTGATGGTTAGACATTAGCACAGAAGGTCGGGTCTCTTAAAGTCACATTTTATACCTTTATCTGCAACCTATTAAGTTGGCAAATTTGTATTTAATTTCAACCTTAAATATTGAAATATAGGCTCATATTAATCAGCAAGATATAAATTTAAAATTAACTAAAAGCCTTTATCAACAACATTTATGAACATAGGGCCTTATAAGCTCAATTAATTGGATAATTGTTTAGCCTTCAAGAGTAATTCAGATGCTCACCCTTACATCAAAATTTTAAAATTTGAATAAATTCCTTAATAAGGTACAGGATAATTTTTTAAAAAAAAGGCGCCTTGATGGTTCAAGACGCCTTTTTCTGAGTAATGAGAATTCAGGGAAAGATTATTTAACCGCATTTGCGATTTCATCGACATAGTCGAGCTTTTCCCAGGGAAATTCATCTCTACCGAAATGGCCATAAGCGGCTGTTTTTCGGTAGATAGGTTTGAGCAGATCAAACCGCTCAACGATTCCCCGTGGCCTGCAATCAAAAGTTTTCTTTGCAGCTTCAGCCAGAGCCGCATCACCTACTTTGCCGGTGCCATATGTTTTTACATTAATGGATACCGGCTCGGCAACACCGATTGCATAAGCAAGCTGAACCAGGCATTCGTCGGCAAGGTCAGCTGCTACGATATTTTTTGCAATGTGACGCGCAGCATAAGCAGCACTACGGTCAACTTTTGATGGATCTTTACCGGAGAATGCACCTCCTCCGTGTCCACCATGACCACCATAAGTGTCAACGATGATTTTTCGTCCGGTAAGTCCGGTGTCTCCATGAGGACCACCTACAACAAATTTTCCGGTTGGATTGATGAAAATATTGGTTTCATCATCCATCATGTGGCTGGGAAGTACTTTCGGGAACAGATACTTTTGGACATCTTCTTTAATCTGCTCTTGAGTTACTTCTTCATCGTGTTGGGTTGAAATAACCAGGGCGTCAACCCGCTTGGCTTTTTGATTGTCATCATACTCCACAGTTACCTGGCTCTTGCTATCCGGGCCGAGGTAAGGCATGTCGTTGGAGTTTTTGCGGATATCCGCCAGCACTCTTACAAGGTCGTGTGAGAGCTGAATGGAAAGCGGCATCAGGTTATCGGTTTCTTTGTTTGCAAAACCGAACATCATTCCCTGATCGCCTGCGCCCTGATCCTTGTCTTCGCCTTCGTCAACGCCCATGGCGATATCCGGACTCTGCTTATGAAGACTGGTTAGCACACCACATGATTCGGAATCAAAACGATAGCTTGCTTTTGTGTAGCCAATATCTTTAATGATTTTACGGACTTCGTCCTGTATATCAACTTGTGCATCAGTAGTTACCTCACCGGAAACTACGGCAAGACCGGTTGTCACGAGCGATTCAACAGCCACACGTGATTTAGGGTCTTGTGCAAGCATAGCGTCAAGAATACCGTCGGAAATTTGATCAGATACTTTATCAGGATGGCCTTCAGAGACCGATTCTGATGTGAAAAGATTTTTCATTGATCTGTTATTATTTTTGCGTTCTGTATTGTAATTATTGATTGTTTTGGTGCTTAACCATTAAGCTTCCCAACATACAAAATATATTTGTTCACTGCTTATAAGAATTTAAGTTTTTTAAACATATGTTTCTAATACGGTTAGATGTAACAAATCCTGCTACTAATATAGTTGAGGTGCGTTAACGGCAGCTTTATTTAAAAATATCAATATTTTCGCTAATGGCAGTGATGCAGTTGTTGGTCTGTTCCGGATTATTTCAGGTAACAGGCACTGGTGTCAAATATGGCAGATTATTCTTCTGAAAATAAATCCGGCCCGTCACTGCCCGAAGCGGGTGGGTTAACACCAAGATAGCTGAAAGCTCTGCTTGTTGCTACGCGGCCTTTTGGAGTACGTTGCAAAAACCCTTCCTGAATCAGAAATGGTTCGTAAACTTCTTCAATGGTGCCTTTCTCTTCGCCTACAGCAACCGCTAATGTTCCCAGGCCTGCCGGACCTCCTTTATAATTTTCTATTAGTACATTCAAAATTCGAATATCCATCTCATCGAGTCCGTTTTTATCAACATCAAGAGCATTAAGAGCCTGGTCAGCGATATGTTCATCAATCTGGTCTTTATCATCTACCTGGGCGAAATCTCTGGTACGTCGAATCAGTTTATTGACGATTCTGGGAGTGCCCCTGCTTCGGCGGGCGATTTCCCAGGCGCCGTTTTCAGTGATCGGACATTCGAGAATTGAGGAGGTTCGCTGTGCGATTTTTTTGAGGATCGACGCATCATAATAATCAAGCCTCAGGTCGATATTGAACCGTGCGCGTAAGGGGGCAGTCAGTAAACCTTTACGCGTTGTAGCCCCGATAAGGGTAAATGGCTTCAGCTCAATCTGTATGCTTCGGGCGTTCGGGCCGGTATCAATGATGATATCCAAAGAGTAATCTTCCATTGCCGAATACAAATACTCTTCGACAACCGGGTTCAGGCGATGAATTTCATCTATGAACAGCACATCTCCTTCTTCAAGTTTGGTAAGCATACCGGCCAGATCACCTGGCTTGTCCAGTACCGGCCCTGAAGTTATTTGCACATTGGCTTTCATTTCATTGCCAACAATATAGGCAAGGGTAGTTTTTCCCAGTCCGGGCGGGCCGGAAAACAAGACGTGATCAAGTGCCTCACCACGCTTTCGGGCTGCCTCAATAAATACACGAAGGTTTTGGATCAGGCGTGGCTGTCCCAGAAAATCACTTAGTTTGGTCGGACGTAAAGTTCGATCAAGATCATCTTCGGGCTCTTCGGGTTGGAGAAGCGGATTTACTGACATGTTAAGGTTTCATTATCACTTGTATAAATCATACTACATCGGTTGCAAGTATGTTAAATTAGGACTGAGTAAAGCTAAAATACAACATATTGATGGCTGATAACGATCGAAAAAAGAAATCCGCCCAAAAAGGGGATCAACAAAAGAAACAATCAAAGCATTCTTCCATTTATTCGCCAGATCACTCTTCATTTGACCCCGATGAATGGAACATTTCAACTGAACGGATTTATTCAGATAAATCCGACCCAGCAGAAAAATATAGCAATTCACGCAATAAACACAGAGCTACCCCGGGTAAAGGTGAATTAAAAATTTTTGGTTCTGACTATTTTCACAACTTCGAGCTTAGCTGGCTACAGTTCAATTGGAGAGTTTTTGAAGAAGCGAGAAATTCGCGAAATCCACTACTGGAAAGGGTGAAGTTCATCGGGATAATGTGCAGTAATCTTGATGAATTTTTTCAGAAGAGGATTGGTGGATTAAAACGCCGGATATTATCCGGAGCAAATGAGCGATCTATTGACGGAAGAACCCCCAATGAACAACTGATGGTGATTCGTCAGGATGTTGAGCAAATGATCCCACAATACCGGCATTGCTTTTTTGATGAGTTGGTTCCTGCACTTGAGCAGGAAGGGGTGATTTTTAAATCATATGAGGAACTCAGCCCAAAGCAGAAGAGTGTCGTTGATGAATATTTTGAAAATCAGCTCTACCCGATTCTTACACCGCTTATAGTTGATAAGTCGCATCCTTTCCCGCTTATATCCAATAAAAGTTTAAATTTTGCAATTGAATTATTTGATCCTGTAACCGAAGAAGAACATTTTGCGAGAATCAAAATCCCGCCAAACAGGCCTCGTTGGTTACTTGCCGAACAGAGCAGCTATCGTTCAGTTTTTGTCTCTATTGATGAAGTAATCCGGCATCATCTGCAGCGTATTTTTCCGGGAGCAGATATTAAGTCTTCACACATATTCAGGGTTACCCGCAATGCCGATATTGATAGAAACGAGGAAGAAGCAGATGATCTGCTTGAATTGATTGAGGAGGAAATAAGTGAGCGCAGGTTTGCGGAAATTGTCCGCTTCGAGATTGAAGAGACCATGCCTGATCACGTTTTGCAATTATTGCTTGATCGTATGGAGGTTACAGAACCGGAAATATTTTTAATGAAAGGCACAATCGGACTGGCTGATGCAGTGCAGCTTTATTCCATTGATGGTTATGATCATTTGAAATTTAATAGATGGGTGCCAACGTTACATCCGGTCTTCAGGCAGGAACCGGATGATGAGTTGCCGTCAGTTTTTGATACCATTAAACAAGGGGATTTTTTAGTTCATCATCCTTATCACAGTTTTGAAACCTCTGTTCAGCGATTTATACAGGAGGCCGCTGATGATCCTGATGTACTGGCTATTAAACAAACGATGTACCGCACCTCGCATGACTCTCCGATCATGCACTCACTGATGAAGGCAGTAGAAGCGGGAAAGCAGGTAGCTGTCCTTGTAGAGTTGAAAGCACGGTTTGATGAGGAAAGAAATATTGAGTGGGCGCACAAGCTTGAAAAAGCGGGTGTGCATGTCGCCTACGGCCTGCCGGGACTGAAAATACATTCCAAGGTTACGGTGGTGGTTCGGCAGGAATGGGAAAAGCTCTGTAATTACGTACATCTGGGTACCGGAAATTACCACCCTGATACTGCACAGTTATATGAAGATATCGGGTTGTTTACCTGTGAAAACCAAATTGCATCTGACGCCACCGAACTGTTCAATTTTCTTACCGGATTTGCACCGGATCAAACCTACTCCAAGCTGCTTGTCGCTCCAAAACATATGCGCCGGGAGTTTGATAGATTGATAAAATTTGAGATCAAACAGGCAAAAGCCGGAAAAGAGGGTAGAATCATCGCGAAAATGAACAGTCTTGAAGACCCTCTTGTAATTCAACAATTGTATGATGCATCCCGGGCAGGAGTGATGATTGATTTAATAGTCCGGGGCGTATGCCGCCTGAAACCGGGTATAGAAGGCATGAGTTCGAATATCAGAGTGCATTCGATAATTGGCAGATTTCTTGAGCATTCAAGAATCTGGTATTTCCGTCATGCTGCAGAAGACCTCTATTATATCGGATCAGCTGATTGGATGCGCCGGAATCTTGACAAAAGAGTGGAGTCAGTGGTACCGATTGAAGATCCTAAACTGAAGCAGTACTTACAGTTTGTTCTGAATATTTGCATGCGGGATAATCAGCAAAAATGGCTCTTGAATTTATCAGGCAATTATGAAAAAGTGCTACCTTCAAATGACGAGCCGGTAATTGCAACTCATGATGCTCTGATGAACCATGCTGAATTCGGAAAAGAGCCGGCACCGGTATCAAAAAGTGGAGGCTAATAATTCAAACCGGCCTGGTTAAGGGAGCTCATTGTTTGGTATGCTTCTTCTTTAAACATACCATCGGCCTCATAAACTTCTGCTGCCCATTTCAGTGCGTTGTCGTAATCACCGAGTTGAATGTAGGTGTTTGCAAGAAACCACTTTGATTTTTCCAAAACACTGCGATCCTCTGCATACTCTATTGCTTCAGTAAATAATGTTGAAGCATGTTCAAAATCCTGGTCGTTATAAAAAATGATGGCCAAATTAAGTTTGGACTTACCGGAAGGCTGGTCATCCAGATTTAGTTCGCTTATATCCTCAAAGTAAGAAACGGCAAGCTGGATATCTTGATTAACAGCTGCACTATAACCGGCATGTAACAGGGAGTCCTTGCCACTTAACGACTCCGCATTTTCAGATCGCTGAACATCCGGACTCTCCATATACTCAAGGGAAATAGTGGCAAGCGGTTCCGGAGCGGCCTCCTGAGTTTGGGTACCAAAAATTCCAATACCTACAGCAATCAATAAAATCGCTGCCAGTGCAATAGTCCATTTTATAGTTGACTTGCTATTACTAAATAAATTACGGGGTTGGTCTTTTCGGGGGCCTCCGGATTCTTTATAGATCGATTTAATAGCAGCCTGAGCCTTTAGTTCCTCTAATAGTTCCGGATAATCCAGCAAATCCTCCCAAAGTTGCTCAATCTCCTGATGATCAAGCTCCTCAGCTATATAGCGATCAATCTGTTTTCTAAGTCGATCTTTATCTTTATGATTATGCTCGTTCATGATGATATAACAGTAAGTTGGCAGTTATGTTGTAACATTTTAGTACCATTAAGAGCATAAAGTAAGGCATCCCTTACACAGTATTTTCAAGTTTTTGGACGCATTCAATTAATTTATTGATGATGCGATGTTTACGAGTCCAGGCAGCATTGGGTGAAATTTGCAAATCTTTTGCAAGATCGGAAAGACTTTTTTTATTGTTATATACAGCTTCATAAATAAAATGCTGGCTGGATTCATTAAGTTTAGCAATGCAGTGCTCCATGAGTTGTTTATTCTGTGATTCTACCAGTCGCTCTAACTGATCACCCGGAGTGCTTTGAACATAGTGTTCCTCTAATGACAGTTCTTTTTTTGAATGATCAACAATACGTAAATAATTGCGCTTGCAGCACTGGAACAAGTAGCTTTTAATACTTTGAGGATTCTGGATACTTCCTTCATTCACTTTTTCGATTACGGTCATCATACTCTGTTGAATACAATCATCTGCATCTGCGGAAGATGCACCCATCATACCTATCAAATAATTTTTCAGAATGGGTTGAAGCTTTCCCCACTCTCTTGAAATTTTTGCATCGTCGCCACTTCGAATCGCTTCAACGAGCTGGATTGGTTCGGTGTCTCGGCTCATAACTGTTTAATGCATCCAATGCGTGAATATACTCATTTTTGATTAACTCCAACGTATGTTGGTCGATAGATACCTTTTGTTTCAGCCCGTGCGAATTTGGCAATAACATCCGGAGGGCGGATTATTAATCTTAAAATACATTGATTTACAACAAGTAATTAAGCATCGTACTTAATTATATTAGACTCCTATATCTAAATTTTACAGCAATATACTACTAAATAGCAAATTATCTGTACCTCGAATTCAAAGATCGCCAATTTCTTATCAAGAGTTCAACAATTTAATTGCTTAATTACTAAATTTAAACAATAGTACACAAAAGAAAAACGATGATTAAATAACCGATTGAGGAGCAGCTGGTTCACTCACTCTGAACAAAGCTGTTTATTTTTGATCCCCTTTTAAATACTCCCTTGCAATGGTGTTGAATCGGAAAGGTTGATCCATAAAAGCATAATGGCCGGCATCGGGAATGGTTACCAGTGAGGCCCACTCGATTTTCCGCTCCATCCGTCTGGCCTGATCAAGTGGTGTGGCCGTGTCAGCCTCCCCCCAAATCAGCAGCATCTCTTTCTTAATATCGGGCAAAAAGGGGTCAAGATGTTCATTGACAATGTTGATGAATGTCTGGCGCATTACTCCTTCAAGCTGCTGGTATTCGGATGAGCCAAGCAGCTTCCAAAGGGATGTATTTCTAAGGCGGGAAAGTCCTCTTTCCCGTAACGGGCCGGGTAAAATCTGAAAAGGAGCTTTTAGAATTTTTGCTGTATAGCTTCGGAAATAATAATGCCAGCCTCTTTGGGGTTTCAACCCGGCTCCTCCGGTAATCAGTATCCTGTTAACATAAGAGGGGGCTTCAGTAGCAAGCAATTTGAGTATAATTCTTCCGCCAAAAGAATGTACTAATACATCAACCGGTTCTTCTAAGTACTCAATAAACTGTTTAGTAAGCCGTATATAGTCGTCAAGGTGCCAAGGCTGGTCCGGAGCAGGAGTTCTGCCAAAGCCAGGGAGATCAGGAACATAACAAGTGTACCGGTCACTGAGTTGCCGGGCCACCGGCAACATCACCTGAGCGTTGCTGCCCCACCCATGGAGAATAAGGAGTGGAGGTCCCTCCCCTGTTTTATCATAATGAATTCCAAGTCCTTCAAAAGTCCATGTATGGCGGGTTATATTTTGTGGCATTTCATTCTTCAGTAGCTTTGGCAACCAGCTCACGTGCGCTGGCTACGGCATGTTCGCTAATTTCGGTACCACTGATCAATGAAGCTACCTCCCGAATATGAGCCTCATTATCCAGCGGTTTTAGATACGTTTGAGTACGATCTCCCTCCTCATGTTTTTTTACTCTAAAATGATGATTGGCCTGCGAGGCAATCTGCGCCTGGTGTGTAATGGCAATGATCTGGCATTTAGCCGAAAGCCGTCGCATTGTCTTGCCTACCTGCTCAGCAACGGCGCCGCTGATTCCGCTATCTATTTCATCAAAAATCATAACCGGCAGATGGTGCTCTTCTGCCAAAACGGACTTCAGCGCAAGCATTACCCGGCTGATTTCACCGCCGGATGCCGTTTTGGCCATTGGCCTGGGCTCTTCACCTTTATTGGTGCTGATATAAAAAGCGATGTGTTCACACCCGTGTGATGCAGGAGAAACGGGAACCCCGTCGATAGTTGCCCAACCGTTTTCATCTTCAAGCCAGGTTTGATGCAGGCGAAACTGCGCATGAGGAATATCAAGTTGATTAAGAATTTCACAAATCTGGCTTCCGATCTTCTCACCTACCAATTTTCTGGCCTCGCGGAGCTCTTTGGCGGCATTAGAAAGCAATTCAAGAGATTTGTTGAATTCGTCTGATTTCCGCTCAATTGCCAAATCCAGGTTTTCAGCGAGGTCGAGCTCCTCTCGCAACTCATCCCGATAAGCCAGGAGTTCTTCTGGAGTGCGGTTATATTTTTTTTCTAATCTTTTCAGCTCATTTCGCTGTGTTCTGAGGTGATCGAGCCGTTTAGGATTAAATTCTATACTGTTTCGATAGCGCTCGGTAGCATCCAACAACTCTCTGAGGCTGATTGTAGCTGTATTGAGCTCATCCACATAGTGTTTGAACTCACTTTCTATTTCCGCCATTTGCTGCAGTGACTCCTGAATGCGCCCCAGCATATCCATTACATTTATCTCAGCATCATAACCCAATTCATTGATCATCCCGGCGAGGCGGTCAAGATCTTCGGCATGATCAAGCTTGTGCATCTCTTCTTCCATTTCAGCGATGCGGCCGGTATCCAATTCGGCCTCCTCGAGCTCATTGAGCTGATAGCGGTACATTTCAGCTTTTTCTTTTATTTCCTGCTCGCGCGCGCGTATATCTTTCAGCTCTTTCCTTTTTTGTTTTGCCTCTTCATATGCTTTTTGATAAGCTTTTGATGCAGCTTCTACATCCGGAAAAGCATCCACAAGAGTACGATGGTGTTCCTCTTTCAGAAGAAGCTGGTGATCGTGCTGGCCATGCAGATCAACAAGCAAATCTCCGATATTGTGCAAAACCGAAACAGATACAGGTGTATCGTTGATGAAAGCCCGGCTACCTTTTTGCCTTATTTCGCGCCTTAAAATTATCGGCTCACTGACATCAATCTGTTGCTGTTCAAGCAGATTATAAATCCGGATGTCCTCCCGGGCAAAAATTTCAGCTTCAGCAATTGCCTTAGACGCCCCCTGCCGGATCACTTCGGTATCGGCGCGCTCGCCCAGGATCATGTTCAATGCACCAATAATAATGGATTTACCGGCTCCGGTCTGGCCCGTAAGGATGTTTAATCCCTGCCCGAACTGTACTTCGAGTTCGTCGATCAGTGCAAAATCTTTTATGTATATCCGTTCTATCAATGCCGCCGATGAATTTTTGTTAGCCGTAAAACTACATCTTTTTTAATCTCAAATCAGAATTGGATTTACTTTTATTACGTAATCCGGCTCCTTCACATCATAATGCAAAATAACGGGATAATCTTGTATAAAAATCAAATTCTGTTGATTTATCTAAAACTGTTTAGGCGCTTAAAATTTTCATTTCTGCTATTTAGTAGGGAGAACGGGGGTCTGGGTACTGGGCGCTGGGTTTCGACAATCCAGCATCCAGTTACAGCCAATGTGATAGTTGACTATAAATATAAATATTTATATATTTTAATGTTTGTTAATCCAAAAATTATTACCTGCAATGGCTGATACACAAGAAAAAGATATTACCAAACAGGCACTTGTCTACATCGACCGGGAGCCTTACACCACAATTATTGAAACCGGAAATCACCAAATAACGGCTGATGAACCAAAGGCTAAAGGCGGAAGAAATGAGGGGCCGGACCCGTTTTCTATGCTGCTGTCATCCCTTGGCAGTTGTGTTGTGATAACACTTCGTATGTATGCCGACCGCAAGGAAATGGACGTGGAGCGCATAGC
>CAZDIA010000015.1:0-6994 GCA_964505385.1 uncultured Chitinophagales bacterium | reverse complement strand
GAGATGGTATAATCAGCTTGCCGGGGCAGGTTGAATTCTATTTGAGTGGTCGGATTAAACGGGTTGGGAAAGTTGCCTTTCAATTCAAATCCTTCTGCTACCAATTTCTGTTGTGGAGAGCTGGTTGCCGCCTCTTCTTTCGCGCCTTCCTCTATCCATTCACGGATAGCTTCGATTTCGTCATCATCGAGGTAAGGGCCGCCTTGTGGCATTCGAACTCCATACTCCGGATTATCGGATTCTATCTTATCCACAATCGGGCTTTCGTCCGGCTCCTCTGGTTGTACAATATTCTCCCCATACTGATTTCCAACACTATTCATTACTGCATCGTAATCAACCAGGCTGACGCCACTTTGTCCTCCGGGACCATGGCATGATATACACGAATTATCAAAAATGGGTTGAATTTCATCATAATAATCAACCTGAGCCGATGCCGGTTTGATCCAAAGCAAGAATGTTGTAAAAATTAGTATCCATTTTAAAATGAGCATATTAACCCCCGTTAATTTGAAACTGAGTATTTAGGTTTAGTGATACGCGTGATGGTTACAATCTGTAATTGACCGACAAGAAACTACCCATTGAGTACAATTGGACATTTGTCCAACCCACCTCTCTGAGAGG
Source organism: uncultured Chitinophagales bacterium (assembly GCA_964505385.1). Classification (GTDB taxonomy): domain Bacteria; phylum Bacteroidota; class Rhodothermia; order Balneolales; family Natronogracilivirgulaceae; genus SLJN01. The sequence continues at coordinate 6,364 of CAZDIA010000015.1, read as the reverse complement.
AAGCCTGACAAATGGTTCTGCCCTTAAACTCCAGTTTTGATGAAAATCAAACTCATATCCAACCGATAGTCCGGCATTACTGAACCAGTGGCGGGTACCGGTCTGGTCACTGAAACTTTCGGCCAGATTGCCGTATTCATTTTCATAAGTAAAATTATATTCTTCATCTAACATGATATAGGATGAAAGACTTGCGGTAGCAAAAAAGCGGGACTGATCAAATTGAAGAAAATCATATTTCAAAGTTATCGGGATATCCAGAATCATGCACCGCCCGGTCATATCATCCGGCATTAGACCATCATTGAAATAGGATGGAGGATTATAACTGGTGCCCCGGGCTGAGTAGCGAACCCATGATGGAATCACCCCGGATGAGACGGCCAGGTTGGAAGTCAATTTATACTCTATGGTAATACCAAGTTTGTAACCGGTGTCCTGAAAACCGGAGAAAGCTTCAGCAGAAGTCAGATCCGGTGACATCGCAAAACCTACAGAAAAGCGTGACGACGGCCGGGTTTCTATTGCATCTGCGGTGGCAATAGCTTCTTCTTCAGGTTTCTCTTCTACATCGGGCACATCCCAAAAGCTTTCGCGTGCCGGAGTCACAGCGGAGTCAAATATATGTTCTTCCAGTTGCGACTTAATTTCATTAGCCTCCCAATCCGATACTGACAAATGGTGATCCTCCCGGCTTGTAACCAGACTACTGTGATCATCCGGAACTGATTTTTCTGCATCAACGAGAGCGGGTCGAGGCAACGGATCGAGTGTGGCAGGTGATTCGGGCTCAGTACGCCGGTTTAAATCATCATGATCTATTGGCGGGTCACTTACTTCGGGAGTTTCATCACCTATTGCAGGCAACTCCGTTTCAGGCATTGCTGGCGTGGTTTCCTCGTCCAGTTGGCGGGCAAGCTCATTGATTCTACTATGGTTAAAGTAGGAAAAGTAGCCGAGCATTGAGATTAAAAGTATGGCAGCAGCAACGACCAGTGATAATCTGCGGCGATAGATCAGTTGGGCTTCGCGCAGATCCAGTTTTTTTTCCAATTTCATCCAATCCTCATCCCGGTAGGAAATATCGTATTCCCCGGCTTTTTTCCGGAAAAACTGTTCCAGAGAATCTTCGTTATGTTTCTTACCTGCCATTATAGAGCTATGTTAGATTTTCCTCCAGAATTACCCGCAAATTCCGTTTTGCTTTAGCCAGGTTTGATTTTGAAGTACCCGTGCTGATGCCAAGCTTTTCCGAAATTTCCTCGTGTTTATAACCTTCTATCACATAAAGGTTAAACACTGTTCTGTATGCAGGTGGCAGCTGTTGCATCATCCCGATAATTTCCTGGTATGAAATACCACTTATGATATTTTCATCTTCAGCCATACTGTGTTCAGACAATTCCACGGTCGACGATTCCGCCTTTTTCTGCTCCCGGTGATAATGATCTATTGCTGTATTAATAATGATCCTTCTCAGCCAGGGTTTAAAAGGCCTGTTCGGATCATACTTTTTTATGTTTTCGAACACCTTCATAAAAGCGTCATTCAATATTGCTGCTCCCTGTTCCCGGGTGTCGGCATAGCGTAGCGTGATGCTCATGCCATAGGCATAAAACATCTCATAAAGTGCTTTTTGACTTTCCCGGCGCCGCTTACGGCACCCTTTGATGATTTCGGTAAACAAGGGCTCAGGTTTTTACCAGGACATTGTGTTAACATTAATAAAATTAAGGTAATTAACACTTTTTATAATCCATACATATTTTTTTAACAAATGGTTGCCTCGGTAATTAATTTTTTTCTTACCGGCGCAGGTCAAAAACCCGGTGTATATTAAAGCCGAACCGGATATCTCCATCCCATAGCTGTTCATGGTTGTTGGCCATTATGTACTGTTCGTTATGCCATTGTGAGCTGGTAAAAAACAGTTGAAAAATATGCCCGCCCGTATCAATATTAAGTGCGATACCCATTGAGTCGCTGGTGTCATCGTTACGATCTCCTATTACCGGCAGATATTCGGCACTCAGGGCAAGGCGATCGGTGAGTTCGTATTGCGCGGCTAAACCAATTCCAAGATGAAGATTTTCATCCTCACCGGTTACTCTGTTGAAGTAGCCCGCCATTGGTGAAATCTGAAGACTGAAATCATCAAATTTGCGCGCGACCATTACAGAACCGAAATAGCTCAGTCTTTCGGAAAAGTCAAAGCCGGTGCCCGGCAGGGTTTCAATGCCGGTGGCGCCGAGTACCGCCAGTTCGACCGGAGTGCTGCCGGTTGTTGTTTGGCGCAAGATATTATATTGAGCATGGATATCCACTACATTTCGGAAAGCCATTCTACCGATACCTGCTGAAAAATTTTCCGTGAACCCATATTCAAGACCCAGCCGGGTATTGGCACCGTCATCCAGACCGAAAAACGTGTCAATTCCCCTGCGGTTTTCACCACCGTCTACAAGGCCGAAGGTGTGTTTTACAGTTGAATTCAGTGAGCCCGGCGACTCCAGCCGAACGGTATTCAGACCGATATTCTGGTTCGCCCAGAAGATATTGCGCACGGGTTCATCAACATCGGCGCGTTCGCGCGGTATTTGAGATTCAACTGAATCAACACAGATAACCAAGATGATTCCGGCAATCATACTACCGGATAATAGTAGAGATAATTTATTCATACTTAATCCTGATTTAGTTACAAAGCATCACGGTTTGTTTCCTCAAGGACAGCTTCTATTTCCATATCCATTTCATCGGCAACACGGTAGAATAAAATGCCGGGCGGCTCGATATCAAAATCGGTTATATCCAGCACCCATTCAGCCTGCAGAATTAATGAGTCACCCAATTTCTGAAGAGTACCTTCTACAGTTATTTCCTGTGTTACTCCATGCACCGTAAATTCACCGGTAGCTTCAACTGATTGAGTTGCGCTGTCACTTTCGTCAAACCCGGAAAGGGTACCAAAAAACTCGGCAAACGGATATTCCTCCGTATTCAAAGTGCGGTACATATCGTTATCGCGACGTTCATTTCCGGTAACAAGGGTTTCCAGATCGAGGAAAAAATCGAGCTCATTTTTTTCGAGATCGATCATGCCTGTCAGGTATTCTGAAGTGCCCGTGAACTCATCAAGTGGCACGGAAGAATGAAATTCAGCACTTCCTGATTCCGTGTAATAGACGATATCCTGTGATATCACTGCCTTCGCTCCGATTAGAAAAAACATCAAGATTGAAACCGCAATGGTAACACTTACAAAAACCGGGGTAATATATAGGCATCGGAATGACCTGAAACTTCCGGATGAATCTGGCGGGTCAATATTCTTATTTGACATAATATGCTAATTTAGGTTTAAACTCAGGGGCTACCGTGAAGAACAAGGCAGGTATGCCACACACTGCTTCATGTTCAAAAGAAAGATTTTAAGGTCGGCTTAATCTGTGATGTTATAGCGCAACCACTGCACCAGCTTAGATTAATAGCCGTTTCCGTTATCATTACCCTCCTCATCAACCGTGATGGTACCGGTCATTCCATTTTGAAGGTGGGGTACGCAGTAATAATCGTAAGTTCCTTCATCATCAAACGTGTAAGAAAACTCTTCACCGGGCATGATTTCACCGCTGTCGAATTCTCCGTCATGGTTGCCATCGGTTCCGCTGGTTACGGTATGCATTTCATCACTTTCGTTGACCCATGTGATGGTCGTTCCCGGCTCAACAGTTCGGTTTGCCGGATAGAAACTCATATTTTCCATAATGACTTCATTGGAAGCGGGTTCATCATTATCACCGGAGTCGGTCGGGTTGTCGCAGGCCGTGAGGGCTAAAGTTAATGCAAACAGCGAAAAGAATAGCAGTGGATTATAAAACCCGGAGGGTTGTGCTTTTGGAATAGCGTTATTAGGGACACTCATAAGTCAGGCGATGGTTTAGGTTCAGGTGGATTATCAGTGGTTAACTGATTTCTAACCTGTCAGTACCTGTATTTCGGGGCGATGGTTGCCTTGGATCGTAAATACACAGGAACTTTTCATTTCTGTTTGCGGATTATCTAATCGGTACACCTCTATCGCAAGTTTCTATAACAATATTATAGTCTACAATCTATGATTATAGTTTCAAAATGGTTTACGGGCTTGCAACCACCATACCAACTAAGTTGCAGAGAAGTTAGAATGAGTGTATTCTGACCCTTTAAGCCGGATTTCACGGAAAAGAGCCGGCCGATAGATTTATACAGAAGAATTGCTGGCACCGACAAAGCGACCGTATGAATACCGACTCTTTTTCCACAAAAGCAACTCTGTTACTGTTGAGCAGTCTGACAGTAATGTCTGGAGCTACAATCACGCCCGCTCTGCCTTCTATGGAAGCTCATTTTTCGGGTGGAGGCCATCTCTTGGCAATCTGCTTTTAACACCACCTTCGGCCAGAGATTCAATGATAATGTAGAAAAATGCCGGAGTGCTCGCTTTGAGCTCGGTAACGGCATCAAAATGCCTTTCGTCGAGTACTTCCGTTTCTCCCACGGATTGGAACAATTCATTCCTGAGCAATTTCAAAATGTTCGTTAGTGGTATAATTACCGGCGGCCATTACAGTCTGGCCAGTAGCCAGCCACATGAAGCGCACAATTCTCACGCAGAGCCTTGGGCAACTAACGCGACGAATAGATGCGCTGAACTTGGCCATATAGCATTAATTTAACCCAGCATACGTGGGTGATAGCTGGTGGGCGTGCCGCCTTGTTAGGTGGCGTAGTTCTGATCAGATCAATTTTGATTGACTACTTCATTGACAAAACGGACCTGTTGATCGGCCACAATTAGGTCATCCAACTGCAGGGGAAGCATAATCGGTTGATTTTGTTAGGTTTTGAATCGAATGTTTTTCGATGCTTCATAATGAGCGTAATGCAATAATTGACAATCACATACACCATATTTAAACCAAGTATTCATCATCTGATACCCTGGCAATACAAACCTACTATTGTTATTCTTTGGGGACACCCTCAGTTAATTAATTATTAATATGTGGTCATCACTATATAATCGTTTAACCATCCCACTAAATAACCAATTGCTTTAGTTCTTTATAGGGTCGGAGTTTGTGCAACTTGTATATGGTAGAACACTGTTTTGAATGCCACAGTTGCACTTTAATATAGACATTGAGCCACTTTCAATCCAGCTACTAAAACCGTCATCGCAAGGATTCGCCATGGCATTTGCCCGGACTTCACTAATGGGTGTTAGCTTTGCTTCTTCACTATTTTAATGAGTTGAAATTCCCAATATTCCTACTGATAGAAATAGAGCCATGAGCAAAAAATTTTTATTGAAAGATATGTTAAACATGATAATATAAGAGGTGGTTTTTGTTCTTGTTTAAACATCTGTTTTTAGATGCGGATTGTAAATTTTTATAGTATATTTTAAAAAACAAATAAAAGTTAGTTAAACATTACTGCCTTCTGTGAATAATTAAGGAGTATTATTTGATTTCAAATTCTACAAGTGGTTTCTCCAATGAATTTGGATCCAGACCTATTAATGAGTTTTTATGCTCGTTAACAGCGATTTTTCTAATGTATCGGTCCAGAATATATCTTTCTTGAGGTTCACCATCCCAACTGTAGACGTGAACCTCAGAGTTAATTGCATCGTGATCAGGCTCTCGTGGTTCACCTTGAACATCAGGCGCATCACCGTAAATAGTTACTTGCTTTTCACCCTGATAAAGTGCGTATATATTTTCTTCGGTTACTTCCACATCTTTGTAGTAATTCATGGTTTCACTATAAAGAGGGGTTTGTTGATCGGAAAACTTAGGTTCGGAGCCATCATCGAATTCTATTTTAGCCCGTATCCTCCCGTTAAAATCGTAGATTTCGAATTGCGGGAATCTATGATTGAAAACCGCAACTCGTTCATTATTGTGTGATACCCCTTTAGAGCTTGAGTAAACAATGCCTACATTATGAGGCAGAAAATCGATATCCGAGTAGTCGGGAGTAAAAGGTTTATATAGGGAAGTGTCCTTTTCAGGGTTATGAAACAGGAGCTTTCCTTCTTGCATGCCTGTTCCGGCTATAACCAAATAGTCATCAATCAAATGCGCTCTTTGAAGCATCATTTTATCAGGTGAAAAAAGATGGTAGTCATCGGGCTCAGTGTAATGCTCGCCTGATAGTATCTTTTCCATTGCTATGTTAGACACACGTTTGCGCTCAAAATCAAAGTAAGAAAGATATTCTGAATTATAACTGGAGATAATTGAAGGCATTCCGGAAATTTCTCCCGGACCATCACCTCTTCTGCCGTAGTAACTGATATTTTCATAATCACGTT
>CAZDIA010000014.1:0-76399 GCA_964505385.1 uncultured Chitinophagales bacterium | reverse complement strand
CCGTGAGAAAGTATTAACATTCATGGGGTCATTTAACTAACTCGAGTCTATAAGCGACTTCCAGAAACTTTTTACACATGGCAATTATTCCACCGGAAGAACTGCTTGAGGGATATAGCATCGGGATTTTTCCTATGGCAAAATCCCGGCATGATGATCAAATAGAGTGGTATACAGCGCGGCGAAGGGGTATTATTCCCCTTGACCGGTTTCATATCAGTCGCAAGATGAAGCGCCTGATCAGAAATGACAACTATGATTTTAGTTGCAATACCAGATTTCGTGAAGTGATTGAGGGGTGCGCGGAGCGCCAGCAAACCTGGATTTCAGATAATCTTATTGAATCTTTTGATCGCCTGCATGAACTGGGCTATGCCCACTCAGTGGAGGTTTACAACAAGGAGGGAAAACTGATCGGGGGAACCTACGGAGCCGCCTTGGGGGCGGCATTTTTTGCGGAATCCATGTTTCAGCGTGAAAAGGAAGCATCAAAAGCAGCACTCTACTATTGTCATCAATTATTGCAAAAAGGCGGATTTGAGCTGTGGGATGTCCAGTTTTATACCCCACACCTGGCGCGTTTCGGATGTATAGAGATTTCGGATGAAGAGTATAAAAAAAGGTTAAACAAAGCTCTTGAAAAGTACGCTCACTTCTGTAGTGAAAATAAATCCGCGGGGTTTAAGAGTTTATCCTATTTTGATAAAACCCATACCCGCGGACTAAATATGAGATAATCTGTTCTTATAATTCCTAACCAAGCCATCCTTCGCGGTCCAGACTTCGGTATTGAATCGCCTCGGCAAGATGATGCGATTTGATAGATTCACTTTGATCAAGATCCGCAATGGTGCGGGAGACTTTTAGGATGCGATCATAAGCACGTGCGGATAGCCCCACACTGGTAATAGCTTTTTTAAGTAAGGCCGATCCGGCATCATCAATTTTGCAGATTTTCCTGACCTGCTTCGTGCTCATCTGAGCATTACAGTATACGCTTGGCAGACCAATATACCGTTGCTGCTGAATTTGACGTGCTGTAATCACCCGATTGCGGATTTCTTCAGAACTTTCACCATTGCTTTTTGCCGACAATTCATCATAACTCACTTTATTCACTTCTATGTGGAGATCAATCCGGTCAAGTAGCGGGCCACTGATCTTGCTGAGATATTTTTGCATTTGTGCGTGAGAGCCGGCGGTTGTATCTGAAGGATCATACCAGTCCCCGCTTGGTGAGGGATTCATAGAAGAAACCAGCATTATTTTCGAAGGATAATTAACACTCATCCTTGCTCTGGAGATGCTTACATGTCCGTCTTCAAGTGGTTGACGAAGGACTTCAAGTGCGCTTCTCTTAAATTCGGGCAGTTCATCCAGAAAAAGCACGCCATTATGAGCGAGTGATATTTCACCCGGCATCGGAACGCTGCCGCCTCCAACAAGTGCCACATCAGAAATAGTGTGATGAGGCGCCCGGAACGGACGTTGCGCAACAAGTGCATGTCCGCTTTTCAGCAAGCCGGCCACCGAGTGAATCTTAGTCGTCTCCAGTGCTTCATCCAAACTGAGAGGTGGGAGTATAGAGGGCAGCCGCCTGGCGATCATGGTTTTTCCTGAGCCGGGAGGGCCAACCATAATTATATTATGACCACCCGCGGCGGCTACTTCCATAGAGCGCTTTACGTTTTCCTGACCTTTGACGTCGCTGAAATCCACCAACTCAGATTTCTGATTCTGATTGAACATCTCTTCGGTGTCGACTTTTGTCGGTGAAGTATGATTTAAGTCGCTTAGCCAGTTAGTCACCTCATTGAGATGTTCGAATCCGTAAACTTCGATATCGTTGACTACCGCAGCCTCCGCAGCATTTTCTTTGGGCAAGATCATGTATTTAAGCTGCCGTCTTTTGGCTTCGACGGCAATTGGTAAAACTCCACTAACCGGGCGCAGACGGCCGTCTAAAGCAAGTTCTCCCATTATGAGAGTATCACCCAGTCGTTCACGTTTAATCTGACTTGTGGAAGCCAGAATCCCCACCGCTATAGGTAAATCAAACGAGCTGCCTTCTTTCGGAAGATCGGCCGGGGCAAGGTTAACCGTAATTTTACCTTGCGGAATATTCGAACCGCAATTTTTTATAGCTGATTGAATCCGGGTGTAAGATTCATTAATAGCCCGATCCGGCAGGCCTACCAGATTATATTTTGGAAATCCCGGAATATAGTTGAGCTCCACATTGATCATGTGAGCATCCACACCATGAGTAGCAGCGCAGTTAATTTGAGTGATCATGTCCCGATTAGATGTATCAAATTTTGGAATTATGCGTATTAGAGCTATAAAGGCGGCGAACCTTACAAACAAAATTAACCGGAGATCAAAATGAGCGGCTCAATAACAGAAGAACTCAAAGTTACCGGAAGGCAACTCACTGATGCAGTAAGGCAAATAATCAAAGAAGGGAATGCACGGAAACTTGTTATAAAAACGGGAAAAGGCAGAACACTTCTTGAAACCAATCTTAATCTGGGGGCGGCGGGAGTAGGAGGCTTGTTTTATTTTGCGCCTTTGCTGAGTGCCGTAGGCGCGTTAGCTATGTATGCCACAGATTTCAAAATCTTTGTTGAACGCGACCTATCCGCAGAAGAAGAAGCAGAAGTAGTAGACGTAGATGATGAAGAAGAATAAAAAGTCGTCTGCCCACTGTAGAGATTGATATAAATCAAAACTGTTCCCCATTTAGTGGGCTGACGACTTGAAAACAAATGGTGCCCCCCTCGAAGTCGACAGCCCACCTGGCGGTATATCGTAGCGAGTTGCAATTGCAGAGGGTGGAGATAAGGAGAGCTAGTTGCCAAATTCAGTGGGCAGCCGCCGAACCGAGGTCGACAGCCCACCCGGCGGCATATCACCGCGAGTTGCAATTGCAGAAAGTGGAGATAAGGAGAGTTAGTTGCAATTTTCAGTGGGCAGCCGATGGGGTATATTTCAGGTAATGCTTAAACCTTTCAACAGGTATTTTATCCTGTTTACCTTCTCTTTTTATGGCTTCAAATATCGCATCTTCACTGAAAAATCCGGACTCTTTTGCAAAATAGAGCACGGCATAAATTGCAGCGTTTCTGGCGCCTGTTTCCCTGAAATTATTCGTAATGACTTGAGCTTTTGTTTCAGGTATATCCAGGTTACTGTCAATGAATAATACGCCGGACTCCATTCTTTCAATTCGATTTCGGCTGTGTTCAAGCCCGTCATTGGATGTTATAATCACATAATCAGGGATGCTAATACCGTGAAAGTTGATCGGCTCTGGTGAAAGATTTACTTCTGCTGTTGAAAACCCTACACCCACCGTTACCGGATAGCTGCCTTTTTGTGTTACATGCAACCCGGCGCTGATAGCTCCTTTCGAAAGCAGCCTTGCTGCCAGCTGTACTCCTTCACCGGCTGATCCGCTCAAAACCAAGGATGCTGGTTGAGTCAACCGGTGTTCAAAGCTCTTTCCGATTTGTTCGGTGTGATTAAATAGGTTATCGGTCTTTTTGCCCTGCTTATGGGTGAAAGCCGGCTCATCATTAGTCCATTCTCCCGGTTCACGTCCGGTATCTTTAATGATGTCTTTTAATTTCCAGTCAGGGTTGTATTTAATCCCATAGCTGGGGCAGTTTTCAATTACCTCAACAAGAGAAAATCCGGGCTGATCAAGAGCCTTCATCATATCATCGCTGAAATCACCCAAACCAACAATACGTGAAACATGCCGAGCCCCTGCGGTGTGGGCAAGGCGGCAAATATCGTAACCCTCAAAAGGATTCCCCTCGGCTGAAGTGGTAGTTCGATATGCGCAAGGAGTCAAACCGCTGGTTTGTCCACCGGTCATTCCATAGAGCATGTTGTTGTGAACCACAACGGTTATATCCAGATTCAGCCGGGCTGCTTCCATAATGTGTTGTAACCCGATTGTAGCGCCGCCATCACCAATGAATACAATCACTTTTTTGTCCTGTGGTTGCCCGAGGCCGAAAAAAATGCCGGCACCCAAAGCAGGAGAACGGCCGTGCAATCCGTGTACGGTGTGAGTATTCAAACATTTGTCAATAATACCGTGACAACCGATATCGGTTACCATGATAACATCCAAAGGATCGAATCCAAGTTTTTCCAACGCCTTCACGGTATGTTTGGCAATGAAATCATGACCGCATCCTTTGCAGTAAGGCAGTGATTTTGTGTTAAGCATGGACTGTTTCATGATAAGCTCTCCTTAATAATTTCTTCGGGTGTGATCATCCGGCCTAAATCTCCCACAGTACGTATATGATCAGGCAATTGGTTACCATAAAGCAGCTTTGCAAACTGGTGGTTAATATTTTCTTCGGCAATTACAACTCGATTATACTCTTGTATGATTTGCTGGTAGGTTTCGTGGACTGGAAGTAGGGTTTTCGGGATTAGGAATGATACTTTGTGGCCATTATTACGCATCACTGCGATGGCATCTCGCGCGGCAGAAGCTGTAATCCCATAAGCGACAATTAAGGTTTCGGCTTCGTTGTCTTGATCCAACTCATAGTAAAGATGATCGGTGAGGTTTTGTCTGATTTTATCTTCCAGTCTGCGGGTGTTGTTAAGTGCTTCGGGGGTTGAGTGCTGTAGAATCCCGTCCTGATCATGCGTTGAAGCGTTCAAGCGGACCTGATGTTCGTTTTGATCTACCGGTAAAAACTCCGGAACCAAATCGGTTGGCTTGTATGGCTTATATGATTGGTGATTATTTTCAAACCATTTTCTCTCGGCCTTTTTTATGTGATCAAGTTTGCTGAGGTTGAAACTTTTCTGAGTCATCACCTCCTCTTTTGAAGTGAGCAGAACAACCGGTGTGCGTAATGAAACAGCCAATTCCGAAGCTTTGGCTGCCAGATTCCAGCAGTCGTCGAAACTGCTGGTAGCAAGTACGGGAAGAGGGTGTCCGCCGGAAATGGTGCCGTTGAGCAGAAGCAAATCACCCTGGGCGCCTCCGGTGGCAGTTCCGGTAGCCGGCCCCAAACGTTGAACCAGCACAATGACCATGGGCAGTTCCATCATGTAGGCCATGTTTATTGACTCGAGCATCAAAGCATAGCCGGGAAAAGATGTTGCGGTAACCGGCAATTTCCCGGTGGCTGATAAACCTGACATCCACTGGAGAGTGGTGATTTCATCAGGCGCCGACAGCATCAGCTCCATTCGCTGGCTGCCGTATGAATAGAGAAGATTCGCCGGTGTAATGGGATAACCGATGAATGAATCAGCTCCCGAACGCGCCAGTGATTCAATGATCAGTCTGGAGCCATCCACCAATACATATTGTTGTATATCAGCCTGAGCCATAATTAATCTATTTTTGTCTGATTATCTATAATATAAGCATTTATAATCCTGACAGCCAGTTTTCAACCCTCTATTCCTGTTCCCGGGAAGGCAGCTTTTCAGGTTGTTTTTTTCCGGTCAGGTTACCGATAATGATGAAAACAATAGCGGCGCCAATGGCCATATATGTATTTTCAATTACCGGGAGCCCCATATTTTTAGCTATAATATTGATTACAACAGCTATAGTACCGCCGAGGAATGCCATTCTTACACCTTCAATTTTAATCCATCCTCTCTTGTAGATTCCCAGGACAATCACGATGGCCCCAATCGCGCGGATACCGTAGGAAATGTATGCAGTATCGAGAATTGCACCGGTTCCATAGTAAGCGAGAGGAATAATTATCAGATTGACGAGGATTACCAGTCTTCTGGCCGTCTGGATGATCCGCTGGTCAACGGCTTTTTTGTTAATCAGCCCGTGATATATGTCTTTTGTGGCAATAGTCACCACGGCAAAATTTACTGGCCCGACGGTAGAAAGTATTGCAGCCAGAATTCCGGCCAGCGCAATTCCACCCAGTACAGGATGTATAAATTCCGGTGTGGTCATCAAAGTGGGAAGCACCAATCGCGGGTCGATGTCACCAATGGCTGGATCAAAAAGCGGACCGGAAGCCGTGATATCATAGAACTGACCGGTTTTGACCATCAGACCCAGCAGAGCAACCAGAATACCGAAAGGTGCGATAATTAAGGAAGACAAAACGGCTGCATTTCTGGCCGTTTTGGCATTTCGGGCAGCAAAGATGGGCTGGATACTTGCTTGTCCGGCCATTCCACCTAACACTCCGCCGAGAATAAGACTCCAGGCATAACCCAAGCTTGCACTAAAGGGATTGAACAGATTTTCCGGTGCTCCCTGTTCAACCAAAGAGCTGTGCAGCGAATCAAGACCGTTTATTTCAATCAATCCGGTAATGGTGGCTACTCCCATTCCGAAGAACATCACCACCACATGGATAATACCGGTTATAGCAAGGGCATGCATTCCACCGAGGTAGGTATAACCGGTGATAAGCAGAGCTGCTAAAAGGATAGATTGCAGCCTGGTAAACTCAAACATGGCACTGATAACACTGGCTGCCGACTGCAACTGAACAAAGGCGAGCACGATATAAGCAATAAGAAAAGCAATAGCTGATATGGCTCTCGCCCGGCTGCCAAACAAGATTTCGAGCATTTCGCTCACGGTGTGCACGTTGTTATCACGATAGTGGCGGGCGACGGTAAAACCAATAATGATCATACCAAGCGCAGTAGAGAAATTATACAACACGGGCTGCATGGTACCCGTCTCAAACGCTTGTTCGCTTACCCCGATCGTGCTCATGCCTCCCAGCCATTCCGAGGCAACCACCACAGCACAAGCCAGGACCCCAAGGTTTCGCCCGGCTATCAGATATTCTGCCGAGGAGCTGCTTGCGACCTTTTTAGTAAAAACCGAAATGAAGGTCACAAATGCGAAATATGCGATAAATACGACCAGGTAGATATTCATTTCAACAGCATTATACCAAATCTCAGGGACATGTATTTATGCTGAAGAAAATGAAATAGCGTGAAGCTTTTATAAAGAGAATTCCTAAGTCGTCTGCCCACTGTAAAAGGTGAGATAAACAAAAACTGTTACCCCTTTAGTGGGCTGACGACTTGAAAGGGGATTGAGCCCTATGAAAAAAGGAAATTGTCCTCTGAAGTCGGCAGCCCACCCGGCGACATGTCATTGTGAGTTGCTGGATGCAGAAAGTGGAGGCGAGGAGAGTTAGTTGCCAAATTCAGTGGGCAGCCGACGAACTTAGGTCGTCTGCCCACTGTAAAAGTGAGATAAGCAAAAACTGTTACCCAATTTAGTGGGCAGCCGACTTGAAAGGGGTCTGAGTCCTATGAAAAAGGAAAGTGCCCTCTGAAGTCGACAGCCCACCCGGTGGCATGTCATTGTGAGTTGCTGGATGCAGAAAGTGGAGGCAAGGAGAGTTAGTTGCCAAATTCAGTGGGCAGCCGACGAACTCAAGTCGACAGCCGACGTGTCAGGCGGATTCTGCTTCTGCTGCCTCTTTATCTTCCTGTTCGGCAAGCCAGCGCTCGGCGTCAATGGCGGCCATGCATCCGGTGCCGGCGGCAGTTACAGCCTGACGGTAAATTTTATCCTGGGCATCGCCGCAGGCAAATAAACCGGGTACATTCGTGTATGTGGATTTATCTTTAGTGATGATGTATCCTTCATCATCCATATCCACAACCCCTTCGAATAGCTCGGTATTGGGTTTGTGACCAATTGCCAGAAATACGCCTGTCACATTTTCCATTTTAGTTTTTTCACCGGTCACGGTATTCTCAAGCACTACTCCGTCTACGACTTGATCCCCCAAAACCTCATGTAGTGTGGAATTCCATGCAACTTCAATTTTAGGGTTATCGAGGGCGCGTTTCTGCATGATTTTAGAAGCCCGGAATTCATCACGGCGATGCACGATGGTTACTTTACTGGCAAATTTTGTCAGAAATGTAGCCTCTTCCATTGCGGAATCACCACCACCAATAACAATTACATCCTGATCGCGGAAAAAGGCTCCATCACAAGTGGCACAGGCGGTTACACCTTTCCCGCGCATTTTTTGTTCACTTTCAATACCAAGCCATTTAGCTTCAGCGCCTGTGGATGCAATAATGGATTCTGCATAGATTACAATTTCTTCATCAATCTCAACCTTATAAGGCCGCTGACTGAAGTCAATATTGGAAACCATACCCCAGCGGGTATCGGCACCAAAACGCTGAGCCTGTTGTCGAAAATCATCCATCATTTTTGGCCCTTGTACCCCTTCCGGATACCCTGGGTAGTTTTCAACATCGGTAGTTGTGGTTAGCTGGCCTCCGGGTTCGGGACCTTCGAACACGATAGGTTCAAGTTCTGCACGAGCTGTATAAAGTGCGGCTGTGAGTCCGGCAGGTCCGCTTCCAGCGATAACTACCTTGTATGTTTTACCGGCAATATCTTTCATAAAGTAATATTATTTATTCTTAATTGATTTTTTGATTTGCATTATAAAATAAACATTTATCGGGATAATCGAATGTCATCGAAAATACATATTTAAAAAAATATATATGATGAAACGAGCGCAACAGTTTCCTGTTATATGTGGATTAAATTTGTCCCAATACACCTTGGATCAAGTTATTCAAATGGGAAAACCTTACTTGTGAAATTGGTGGTTTTAAATTGTTAAGGCGATGGTTAGCGGAAGATTATATTAAAAACCGGATACCTGTAAAAAAGGATTTAAAAACAGGTATCCGGCAGTGGTGAAAATGCTCTCTTGATGTTTTAGTTGCTTTTGAAGGGTTGTGATAAGTTTTAAAATGAAATTTTCAATTTTATTTGCCGGTAAATACTCCCATAAATAAAATGGTGTTTGTTGTATTCTCACGGATGAAAAACAGAAAAGGCTGATCGAGTCGGATAGTTGGCGTGCTATCACCTCCTACGGAAACCTCGCGTATCATTTCTATTACCGTTGCTGCTGCTGCTTCACTGCCTTCTTCATCAAGCTCAATGACAGCTTCGTGCAGGACATTGGAAATGGCCAACGGTTCATCCTCATTGATTCCCGAAAAGTCCGCACCTCTGAGGCTGAAAGGCTCTGTCAGCCCCATGTCCTTTAGTTCATCTTTAAAATTGTCGATCTCATAATTCAGCTCGAATTTCGGGACATATACATTTACCGTATCGGAAGTAAGATTTTCAGTTATAGTTTCGAAATCTTCATCCGTGAAAGTAGAAATCTGTTCTTCCAGTGAGTTATCCCCGGCCGGTTTGAGAGCCGTGAAGGAGTAGCCGGCATCTCCATACCACATATCGAGGGCGGTCCAGTCATCACCGAAGTAGTGGCGGAAGTTATCCCGGGCAGACATCAGAGGGACTTCGGTTGTTTCTCCATCTTCAAGATGAAACGGGCGATCGTTGGTTTGTTCCGGGTCAAATTGAATGGTCCAGTCGCCCTGGAAATAGATGGCATTGATGAGATACATGACAACATCCGGGCCGATTTCATCAATCATCTCATCAATCATGCCTTCAGTTTCCTCCTCAATCCAGCCGTTGATGATATCCGGTGCTTCCTCTTTGGCAAAATCCAGCTCCCTGACTTCGGCATTATAGTAATCACGATTGGTATCGATAAAATCCTGCTTTACGTCAAAATTTTCCCTGATCCAGATTGAGTTGGCAATATTCAGGGCTACCTGTGGATCCAGTTCCACCAGAAGCTCCACCAAATCGCGATACGCTTCATTAATTTCATCGCGGGTTAAACCGTCGTAACCGAAGAAATCGCGCATTTGTTCATAGGTGCTTCCTTCAGCTCCGTTAAGCGTCATGCCAAAAGCCGAAGTGATACTGAAAGGTGATACGAAAAAACTTGCCCCTTCTTCCTTTTCCTGAAGCTGGTGCAGCAGGAGAAAGGCAAAGTCATTGGAGCCATCCACGGCCATTTGTTCCTGAGCTGTGAGCTGCCGTGACAACTTTCGTTCTTGATCCATTAAGGGATCATCCTCAGTAGAATCGAAAACATCACAGGAGGCGAGGAATAGCAATGAGATGCTTAGTAGTGCGGTGATTGTTTTAGTGATCATAAGATTTTATTGGTAGTTAAAATTTGTAATAGCTAATTCCGGTAATATTCCTAATCTGTTATGCCGGTATAAGTCCCCATAAACAAAGGGGTATTGGATTCCACCTCGCGGATCATATAGAAAAAGGGCCGGTCGAGGCGAACCGTAGGCGGTGCGCTGGTAACTTCAATTTCAACGGAAGTAGCTGCAGCCGCCTCCGTTCCTGCTTCGTCAACTTCGATAAAGGTTTTGTGCCGCGTGTCGCTGATATACAAATCGTCGCGAGCGTCACTCATTCTGCTGAAGTCGGATATATCAGGGTCAAATGCATCAATCATACCCAACTCCTGGAGTAAATCCGGGAATTCGTCTATTTCATATTCGGTTTTGAATCGGGGCAGTTGGACAAATATCTCGCGCTCTGAAAAATTCTCTGTTAGATCGACCCAATCCGACCATTCTGTATCTTTAAGCCAGGAATCCAGGGAAGTATCTTCATCCGGCAGCACAAGTGTTATCGCAAATCCGGCATCGCCGTAATACAGATTTACCGCCTGAAAACCATCGCCTGTGGCATGCTCGATTTCCTGTGTTTCTTCAAATCCCATCATATCGACTTCAATTTCTTCACCATCTGCGGCGTGGAAAGGTGCCGGACTGGTTTGATTCTCATCAAACTGAAGAGTCCACTCTCCGTTGAAGTAAATGGTGTTGATCAAATACATGATCGTAAGCGGATCAATAGGGCCCTCTACGATCTCGTCAATCAGTCCTTCGGTGTTATCATCAACCCATTTATTAATGAGATCAACGGTTTCCGGGTCGGCAAAGTCGGCGGGTTCAATCGCTGCTTCGTAATAATGCTGGTTGGTTTCCAGAAAATCCGATTTAAAATCAAAGGTGTCGCGGTACCAGATCGAATTGGCAATATTGAATTGGGCGTGGTCTTCATCAAATTCAGTTAGCAGCTTAATCAGACTATGTGCCGCTTCATTGATCTCATCGCGGCTCATCTCGCTTAACCCGAACACCTCCTGCATTTGATCGTAGGTTTCGCCCTCGGCACCGTTCATCGTCATGCCGTAGGCCATCAGAATGCTGAACGGGGAGATGAAATGGCTCGCTTCGGCATCCTGCTGCAGGATTTTATGCATCAGCTCAAAGCCAAAACCGCCGGAGCCTTCGACAATTTGCATTTCGGAGGTATCGAGTTCTCTCGGGAGTTCACGCCGCTCGAATGTTTCGGGGGAATCATCATCATTATCATCGAAATCGAAGACCTCACACCCGGTTATCAATGGAAGTGTCAACAGCGGAAGTAATGCGTATTTTGCCAGAACCATAATCATATGCTAAAATTTTAATAGCGGGATAAATAATAACCTCGTTTAACCCATCTACACATTCGCTGTTAAGTATACCTAACATGAACAAGCCGGAATTAAAAAACTTTTTGAATAGGTAATAAAAGGAAGATGTAAAGAGGTAAAGAAGTCAAGATGGAAAGAAGATCAACCAACTCAGCCGCTCCCTCAAACTACTCTTATTTTCTTGAATTCTTCACTTCTTGTCATCTTGACTTCTTCATGATGCAAATGATCAAAAAAACTTTTCTGTCTAATTATGACAGAAAGGAAAATATAAGCACCTTACATCGTGTGGGTTGATGGATAAAATTTTAAAATGATCACTATCCCGGATAGGTCTATCGGGTTTGTGTTGTGTAAAGATGACACATGAGCATGAGAGATATCTCTAATGAACAAATACGCCACTGGGCTGAGCGGCTCAACCGCTCCGACAGGAAGGCTTTTGATGATATGTTCCGGGTTTTGTATCCCCGACTGGTGGGGTATGCGTATAGCATAATACAAGACCGCGAAGCGGCTGATGATGTAGTCCAGGATACTTTTGTACTACTGTGGCAAAAACGCCATGAGGTCGATCCCGATCGATCTGTAGTGGCATATGTATACCGGGCTGTACGTAACAGGGCATTAAATTATTTACGGGACCGCCGCGAAGTGATGGAACCCGAAGATAACATACTTGCTGACGAAACTGCTTCTGCAGACCCTTACGAAAATGATCCAAATTTTGATGAAAAAGCCAGAAAGAAAATTTATGATTGGATTAATAAACTGCCTGACCGGCAACGTGAGGCTTTCGAATTAAGCCGCTTCGACGGGCTTCATCATCACGAGATTGCCAGGGTAATGGAGGTATCCCAAAAGACGGTAAACAACCACCTTACCGCAGCTCTTAAACAACTTAGAGACTGGTACGAAACTGATAAAAAAGAATCCGGATATTTAAGATCATGACTAACCTTAATGATAAATCCGAACTCAATGAAATCCTTCAGAATTTTGAGGATGACGAAAAACCCGCGGCAGAAAAACTCTGGAGGGAGTCGGGAGATGTGCCTCCGCGTCCGAATGTGAAGGTTTCTGAGCACGATACCGAACAGGCCTTGAAAAATGTTCATCACCGCATTGGTGTATCGGATGATAACAAAAGTTATAGCCCTGCGATGCGGTGGAGATGGTTGGCAGCTGCCGCAGTAACTTTGCTTATAATAGGTTCTTCATATTTATTAATCCCCGTAACAGAAACTGTACCCTATGGAAAAACAGCCACTATTGAACTGCCTGATGGCTCCTCAGTTGAAATGAACAGCGGCTCCGAAATTCAGTATAGCCGGTTGTTTTCTTACCTGAATCGTGAAATTGAACTGGACGGAGAAGCATACTTCCGGGTGGAAGTAGAGAGCCACCCTTTTACAGTTATATCAAATAATTCGGTTGTTGAAGTTACCGGTACCGAATTTAACATCCGCTCATGGAGTGAGGAGCCCGGCCGGGAAGTACAGGTTTCGGTAGCAAGCGGCAGTGTTGATCTTTATCCTGAAAATGCACGGGATAAAAAAGTAAGTCTGCAGGCCGGCATGCGCAGCTGGTGGTCGGCTGATATGGAGGAGCCCGCCGGGCCTGAAGAGGTTTCGATTGAAGATGTAACCGGCTGGCGTGAAAACCGCCTTGTTTTCGATAATAAACCACTCTGGAAAATATTTCGCGAAATTGAGCGGCGATTTGACGTTCGCATTGATATTGAAGATGAACAAATTCTCAATGAAACCTTAACCACGCACTACGCTGATCCGGATGATGCTGACGGTATAATTGCGGATATAAGCCAGGTGAAAGGATTACGTTATTCCGAGACAGCCAATGGTTTCCGGATATATCGGGAATAGACGATATTTATGCAGAGGAAAAAGCTTAATATTGCATTGATACTTTTTCTGGTCATTCGGTTTGCTCTGCCTGCTTATGGGGAGGCGACCGGTGATGAAACCTATTCTTTTGAATTCAGGGGAGAGCCGCTCGAAGAAGTGCTCAATTATGTAGCTCAGGAAACTAATACAGACCTCATTTATGATCAAAACCTGGTTCAAGATGAGGCTGTGTACGTACGCATCGAAGAAAAAAAGGTGCCCGATATTCTCTCCGAAATTTTAGAGGATACCCGGCTCGACTACCTTACTTTATCTACCGGCACGATAGTGATAGTCGAAACCGTATCAGATGATCCTGCTTACGGGACATTTACCGGAAAAGTGAAAGACAGCCGCACCGGCGAACCGCTATCCGGCGCTACGGTAAAACTGGTGGATGCTTCCGGAGGTACTTCAACAAATCGCAGCGGCAATTTCAGTCTGAACCGTATGATGAGCGGCACTTACCGGATTCTTTTCAGTTATGTGGGGTATGAAACCGTTGAAAAAGAAATTGAAATCAAGCCGGACGGGCATACAGCTGAAGAGGTGAATCTTCAACCAGAGCCGGTTGATTTTTCTCCGGTAATTGTTACAGGAAACCGCCCGAATTTAGCCGGAATCCAACAAGGTAATCCGCATGAAACCCGAAGTGAGTGGCATTTGGCAGATGAGCAGTTTGATGTCATTCGCAGCTTGAGTTTATACTCCGGCGTGCAATACGGCCTCCCGATGCAGGATCTGCATTTGCAGGGTGGACAAACCGGCGAGCACCGGATGAGACTCGATGGCGTGCCGATGTACAATCCGTATAGTTTTGGTCAGCTTTTCAGTGCGTTTAGTCCGATGGCAATCGGGGATATTCAGTTGCATAAAGCGGGATACGGCGTGGAAGAGGGAAGCCAAATTGCGGGTATTGTCGAACTCAATCATGAATCAGCTGCTGAAGGCGAAAACAGAGGGTATCTGCAGGGAGATCCGCTAACAATTAATTTACGGGGTGATCTGAGTTCATCCGATGATTCATCCTATAATATCATGGGTGCATTTCGAACCAACTATTGGGATGTGTATCAGGATCCCGTTCTCGAACAAAGCTTGCAAGAGTGGGATTATGTGGATCCGCTTATCAGCAATCAGTTTGTTCCATCAGAGATGGATTTATCAGAATTTCGGCCGACTCAGCAAGAGTCGAGCGTGAGTTTTGCGGATTTACATCTCAGTGGCAGGTTTGAGATCAATGATCATAATACTCTTGGAGCGTCGGCTTATTACGGTCATAATAATGTCGGGTCCGCCCATCTTGCGGAGGCTCCTCCTCAGACGGACTATCCCCCGTATTTTCATGCTGGAGAAGAGTACGACTGGACCAACATTATGGGTCAGCTTAGTTGGGATACGCAAGTAAATCCGCGACTGCATCTGACTTCCCAGCTTGCTTATTCAACCAGCCGTATGAATCACAATTACCGGATGATCATCGATGAACAAGAGGAGGTGGCTGCTTTTGCTATGTCCGATCAGCTTGCAGCGTTTGAACGAGCCGGAGTGGATCCGGAAAACTTTATGCAAACCGGAGATAACATGATTGAACATCTCTTGCTTCGGGTAGATGGTGACTACAGTTTTAATCCCCGGTTCAGTATCGATGGGGGTGCAGATGTAAATCTGGTAGCTTCAGAAGTGGATTTTAGTGAATTTTTCTTCCTGCCTACCCGTATCCGGCAGAATTCACTTATCAGCGCTTTTTATTTGAATGCAAACCGGCAGCTTGGTGATAACTGGGAAGTAAAGGCCGGCTCCCGTTTTACTTATACCAATTCGCATGAGCAAATATATGCGGAGCCGCGAGCCTCGGTTCAATATGACCGGGCTGATTCTCCCATCGGATACTGGGCAGGCCGGGTTTCCGGTGGATTATACCGGCAGTTTATAAATCAATATGAGATCAGTACCATTGGCCCGACGTCGGTAGTGCCATCACTGCAAGTGTGGTCACATGCGATGACTTCTGAAATTCCCAAAGCTTATCATTTGAGCGGATCGTGGTTCAATCAGCCCGCTTCGGGCACAACAATTGAATTAGAAGCTTATCACAAATGGCAGCCGACGGGTTACATTACCTCATATGAAAATCTGATAAGAGGAGTAACAGTGGAACGAGATTCACCCGAAGCGTTTATGGAAACATCGGCTATGCGTTCCTATGGTGCCGGGGTACGGTTGAATCAAAAGATGTTCGACTCCAGGGTCAATCTGATGTTTGGATATGATTATAATATTTCAAAAGTTGAGAAAGGCTCCCCGTTCAACCGGGAGGTTTCAGCTCCATGGAATGAGCCACACCGAATTCAGGCGCGCACGCTGTTGAGGCCATTGGAGAATTTTTCCGCAGTAGTAAAATGGCAATCCCTATTGGGTCGTGATTGGGGATTTCGTCAATCTTACTATGATTACCTGCCATTTCGGGATGTGACGCGAACCGGTGACTATTCATTTCTGGATCCGGAAAATGACCGCCTCAGCCCGTTTCATCAGCTTGACGTTTCTTTGATATACCGCCCCTCTATTGGCTTTGCCAATCTTGATTTACGGCTTGATTTAATCAACATATTGAACCGCCGCAATACAGTTGACTGGAGTTTACAGCACGAGGTTCCAGCTGAAGACTTTGATCTTACAACCGGAGTAATAGAAGGCTATGAAACACGAGAGCGTAAGATGCCGGGGTTTTATCCGACCTTTAGCGTAGAATTCAACTTTTGATAATCAGCAGCAAAGAGGTATCAAAGATTTCCTTGATTTAAAAAGCAAATCTCAGACCTCAAATTTCAAAACTTGTCCCAAAGACCTTTGTGGAAAAATTCCAATGATCTATTTATTAATGACCAAATATGATCTCGGCACCAGTTTGGAGATTGGGGTCATTAAGTCATTGGAGCTTAATTGTTATTTGAAATTTGTTAATTGAGCCCACTCCGAAAAGTCTGAAATGCTACTGATGTATGATTATAGCTTAAATAAGTAAAGTAGTCATCCCGGAAAGGATGGAGCGTAGCGGAATTCTTATCCGGGATCCAGGAGTTAATGCTAATATTTTTCTAAAATCCCTGGATTCCGTCCCGAAAGATTCGGGATAAGAAGCTGGGATTCCGGAATGACCGTTACTTTAATAATTTAGGTGTTAATATGCAGCCCAGACTTTTCGGAGTGGACTCTTAATTGGCATTTTCTTAGAGGCATTAAATATTATTGTGTGATCCATCACAAAACGGTGCATTTCCTGTTTGTTTACAACCACACCACGCAACTTTTTTCTCTTCCTCAACCTTTTCCACTACCGGTTTAAATTCGGTGCCTTTGTGTGAGCCGTCGCAATATGGTTGATTAGAAGAATGCCCGCAAGCACACCAGGCATACGTTCCGGGTTCTACAGTCATTACGAATGGTTGCTTTGCTGCTACTTTTCCTTTTTCCATAGTTGATTTGTTTTAGATTAATACTTACGCCTCAAGAACAAAGCAAAAAATAACAAAGTTCATCAAAAATTAATAAGTCCGGGATTATTTGTACAAAAGGCACTGATCTTTTTACTGGTGGATGAATAACAAGTTGACAAATGCAAACAGGATTTTACTACCCATGCCACATCTTGAGTGGGTATTGCAAGCAAATATATAAATAATTATATTAGTGAATATTAAAACCTCAAAAGCTTTAAACTAATGCCAAAATTGACTATTAAACTTCTTGTAGCACTACCTTTTATTATTATTCCAATGATGGTGACGGAACAGACTTTCGCCGCTCAAAACGGTGAAAATAACTCATCTTATAACCTAACCGGTTTTTTTCAACAGCATTTTACCTACGATGCCCATGATGATAATCCTACCGCTTTTTCTAACCGGCTTGCGCGGATCGGTCTTGCTGGTCCGGTAACTGACCGGATCAGTGTTAACCTGGTCGGTGGATTGGTGGAACCACCGGACAGAAATCCCCAGCTTGTAAATGCGATGGTCAATTTCAATATTGATCCACGACTTCAAATTCGTACCGGTCAGTTTCTTGTTCCATTCGGACTTGAAGGACAGGAGCCGATTTTTTTTCATCCGGCTATTGACCGGTCACAGGTTAGTCAACGGATTAATACCCATCGTATCTTTCGGGATATCGGAGTTCAGGCATCGGGAACATTCGGCGATCTGGATTACGCCGTAGCGCTGATTAATGGCACCGGAGCTAACGTAACCGAGGATATTGATCCCAAAGATGTTATAGGCCGGGTCGGTTACAACCCGGTTGAGGAATTGGAAGTAGGAGTTTCCGGCCATTTTGGTCACTATTTACCGGCAGGTGCTGATGATGAGGAAAGCAGACTGCGCGCCGGCGTTGATGCGGAGTGGAATAACGATCAGCTTCAGGTACGCTCCGAATATTTATTCCGTCGGGATGATCTTCCCGAAGGGGGAGAGCAGGATCAGCAGGGATTCTACATTCTGGGAGCATATCAGATTAATGACTCGTGGCAGCCATTGGTCCGCTATGAATACCACGATCCCGATACGGATATGGATGATGTACGCTACACCGGAATTACCGCCGGGCTGAATTATTATTTTCAGGGAGATAACAGGCTGTCGGTTAACTATGAAATCCGTGATGATGAGTCAAATCCAAATATTGACGATTTGCTGACGGTGCAAATGCAGATAGTTTTCTGATGAGGAAAATCTGTAGATAGGTAATCCTTTATAATGAATAAGGAAAACGCGGTACCAGGCCTCCGGCGAAACTGGAAGCAGTTTACATTGCTTGTTTTGATCAATGCGTTCGTAGGCGGCATGGTTGGCCTGGAGCGGACCATTCTGCCCGAAATTGCAGAAACCGATTTCGGGATTGCTGCCCGATCAGCCATATTCTCTTTTATCGTAGTTTTCGGGATTACCAAAGCCGTATCAAACTATTTCGCCGGCCGGTTTGCGCAGAAGTTCGGACGAAAACGAATGCTGATTACCGGCTGGCTTTTTGGTATCCCGGTGCCTTTCATGCTAATGTGGGCTCCCGACTGGAACTGGATTGTGGCAGCAAATGTCTTTCTGGGGATCAATCAGGGGCTGGCATGGTCAACGAATGTGATCATGAAAATTGATCTGGCCGGACAAAAAGACCGTGGCCTGGCGATGGGATTGAATGAGTTTGCCGGCTACGTTGCTGTAGCGGTGCTTGCATTTCTTACCGGATTTTTCGCCTCAGAATTCGGGCTCAGACCGTATCCGTTTTATCTGGGAATAGCACTTGTTATTCTTGGTTTGGGTCTGACCATCTTCTGGGTAAAAGATACGGCACCTTTTGTAGAACATGAGGCAGAAAACTCCAAAACGCACCGCAGTACTAAAAACCTATTCTGGACGACGAGTGCCGGGGACCGGAATCTAATGTCGGTTTCTCAGGCCGGCCTTATGACCAATTTCAAAGATGGCATGGCCTGGGGAGCTTTTCCGATTTTCCTGGGCGGTGCGGGATTAACCATGACTGAGATCGGAATTGTAGTTGCTGTGTATCCGGCTTTTTGGGGAATCCTGCAAGTGATAACCGGCAAGCTTTCTGATTATACCGGTCGCAAGAAAATGCTATGGGCAGGTATGTTGGTGCAAGGGTTGAGCCTGCTCCTTTTCCCGATCCTGGAGCACTTTTATTTGTTTATATTACTTGCCGCTCTATTGGGAATTGGTACGGCAATGGTCTATCCAACATTTCTCGCTTCCATTGCGGACCTTACCCATCCGCAGGATCGTGCCGAAAGTGTCGGAGTATTTCGCTTATGGCGTGATGGTGGTTATGCCGTCGGTGCCATATTCTCAGGTATTGTAGCGGATATGTTTGATTTGAATCTGGCGATACTGTTAACCGGTCTTCTTGTGATTGGTTCGGCTTTATGGATCATGCTTGGAATGAACAAGCTGAACAAACCGATACGAATAATTTCTGAATCTGCAAATTAGCTGCTTAAAACCTGGTTACTGCCGTTTCAGCAAATAATTTTCGTCAACATCCGGATAGGTATTTTGTAATAAATGCCGACAGGACCTACGGACGCCTACCTGTGCCTTCAGCCAGGCAGACAGGCTGTAAGATTTTAAAAACCCGACAGCATCCAAAGGACCTGTCGGCGTTTATAAAATCTCCAGTTTTTTTACTCTGTTAGTTACCGGCTCTTCCGGATTCGGTTAATAATCAGAAAGTGGCATTATGCCGGGTTTGCTGATCCATAATATCAACTTTCACTTCATTGAGCCGTTACACCATTTCATTGCTCTGTTTCGTATCTTAAGGGATGCCAACTCGAATTGCTGCTTATGAACCGCAATCTGGAAGACATAAAAAACAGAATCAGGCCGATTCTTAAAAGCATAGGATCAATAAGGCCGGAATTTTCGGTTCCGTAGCCCGTGGTCAAGTTTTATCCAATGATATAGACATCCATGTTAAAATTGACCGAAAAATCAGTTTACTCGGTTTTATCGCTATTCAACAAGAAATTGAAGAAGAAGTCCCGGTTTTATGAGCAAGCGTAAAGCGACGGTATACCTTCAAGATATCCTGGAAAGTATTGACTTCATCCAAAAATTTCTTGACGGTGTAAGTGAAGAAGAGTTTTATCAAAATGTAGAAAAGCAGGATGCTGTTTTACGCTGGCCCAAAATCATTGGTGAAGCGGTCAAACATTTGCCACAGAGAGTTCGGGATCATAACCGGGAAGTCCACTGGCGTCAGATAGCCGGTATGAGAGATATCATTATACATGAATATTTTGGAGTGACATTAAATTTGGTTTGGATCGTAGCCACGATTGATATTCCTTCACTCCTGTTTTATGCACGTCGCCGACGCTTTAAATTTAGGTCATGCGGGCTACATTTAGCCCATGCTTATTCGCAAAAATAAGAATCGAAGCGGGTCGATAAGTAACCAAATCTGTGAGAAAGTAAACCGCTCTAACCGCAAACCGATATGCAACCTCTACCCACAGACAAAATTATTTTCCTTTTTTTTAGTTTAATACCATACTATAGAAGTACTCAAACTTTATGAGAAAACTCATGATTAACGAAAAAATCAAAAAACAAGCTCTTAAACTTTCTTATCAAGAACGTGCTGAACTTGCACATATGCTGATAGATAGTCTTCACCCAGAGAAAGAAATTGAATCGGAGGAAGCTTGGGCAAAAGAACTTAAAAAGCGTATTGACCGGTATGAGCAAGGTGAGGGTTCTGCAAAGCCCTGGAGTGAAGTGAAAAAAAATGCAAAGGCACGTCTTGACTGATGAGCAAAATGGCCTTTGAACTTGGTGATGCGGCAGAGGCCGAGTTTTACGATATTGTTGATTATTACAAGAAGTTTGATCAAGCACTTTCCTACGACTTTATTCAAGAATTTGAAAATGCTGCTCAGAGGCTTATTAAATTTCCCAAAGCAGGGCATCCCTACCTACATCAGACAAAACGTATTTTCCTTAACCGCTTTCCCTATGCAATTGTATACAAGGTTTACAGAGATCAATTGATCATGGTTTTTGCCATTATGCATATGAAACGAAAACCGGATTATTGGGAAAAACGCCTTAAGTAAATTGCAGGCTGCATTACCAGCGTAGTTTCCTGCCACTCTATTTACAGCTACGTCAAATTACAAGCATTTCGATAGGGTCTACCGCTCACATTCTGAAATAATGCCATTCCCTTATGGAAATTCAGAAATTTATCCACATTACATTCTTGAAATAGCAAAACCGCTTATATGTCAAGCCGTAAGCTGGCGCAAACTGAAACCTAAAGATCATTCTTACTATTTCCTACAATGCGTCCACATTTATATTAATCCTCACGCGTGAGGCTTTTTCCGGTTTTTGCTTCTCGTAGCTTCCCATTACCTCATCCAGCATCTCTTCAATTCTTTTCGCTCCCCAGCCGATCGGTATTTTAACATTTAACTCCCAGTTAAAAGCGTTTTTGGTACGATAAATAGCAGCGGGTGAGGGCCCCATCTGGATTAGATCAGGGCGGGCTTTTTGCAGAACTTCCGAAAGTTTATGAGCTACTGTAGCGATTACTTGCTCATCTTTGGATCGAAAATCAAACCGGATGAGACGCGTGTAGGGTGGATAGAGTAGCTGTTTTCGATTTCGGATCTCTGCTTTGGCAAAAGATTTGAAATCATTGCGGGCGGCATGTTGAATGGCCGGATGTTCCGGTTTGCGGGTCTGGAGATATACTTTTCCGTGCTTTTCCGCACGCCCGGAACGCCCGGCGACCTGCGAAAGCATCTGAAACATTCGCTCATCACTGCGGAAGGAAGGGAATGCCAGTTCCGTATCTGAATTTACAACACCAACAACCGTTACATCCGGAAAGTCGAGCCCTTTGGTAATGAGTTGGGTGCCGATGAGAATGTTTGCTTCTTTTTGCTCAAAACGCGAGAGCAGGCGTTCGTGGCCGTATTTGCTGCGGGTTGTATCCTGATCCATCCTTATTATTCCTGCTTCCGGGAAAAGCTCATGCAACTCTTCCTCCACCTGTTGCGTACCGGAACCCATATCTTTCGGCTCCTTTTCCCCACATTCTCCGCAAATTTTCGGTTTTAGCTGGCTATATCCACAATAATGACACCGCAATTGATTTTGAGGGCGATGATAAGTTAAGGTTACCGAACAGTGAGGGCACTCGGTGATCCAACCGCACCCATCACATTGAATAAAATTGGCAAAACCCCGCCGGTTATACAGTAATATGGATTGCTCCCCCCGCATTAATGCATTTTCTACAGCTTCATGCAGCGGGAAAGCGAGAGGTCCTTTCATCGCGCGTCGGTATTGTCGCAAATCAAGAATGTTGATATCCGGCAGCCTCGCCTCAGCATGACGTGAGGGAAGCTCCAGCATCGTAGCCCGCCCGGCTGATACTTTGTGGAGTGTTTGCAGCGAAGGTGTGGCAGAGCCCATTATAACCGTTGCTCCGGCGGCGCCGGCTCTTCGCAGGGCGACATCTCTCGCCTGATACCGTGGTGCCGGGTCCTCCTGTTTGTATGATCCATCATGCTCCTCATCAATCACGATCAGTCCGAGGTCATCTACAGGAGCAAAAACGGCCGATCGGGGGCCAATAGCGATACGTTTTTGACCACTTTGAAGAGCGTTCCACGCTTCGTATTTCTCCCGTTCGTTAAGGCGGCTGTGCAGTACCGATATTTCGTCGCCAAATATCTGATAAAACCGGTGCACCATTTGAGGGGTCAGCGATATTTCGGGGACAAGTACCAGGCCGCCCCGGCCTTGCTTGCGCACTTGTTTCAATGCGTGGATATAAACTTCCGTTTTTCCACTACCGGTAATACCAAATAATAAATAAGGATGATATTCCCTTCGCTGGACGGACAGCAATATTTCGTCATATGCCTTTTGCTGTTCCGTATTCAGCTTTTTCAGCTTTTCGGGTTCATGATGCAGATTCACGTTATGCTCATCCGGGCGTAGCCGGACGGGTTTGATCACCCCTTCTTTTTCGATTCGGTCAAGCACATAAGCCGAAATATCGGGGTGATCCAGCAGGGTGATCCGGGGTTGGGGCAGATCAAAATCCAGCAGACGGGTAAGTCCCTGAATCCATTTTGGAGGGGATTGTTGATTTTCCATCAACCCGGAAAGAAATTCCTGCGGATCATCAACCGCCCAATTGTATCCTTTTACGGATTTCGGCTTAGGTGGCAATCGCGGCTCTTCCCGGATTTCCAGAATTTCATTTTTGATCAACATGTTTAATCTCTTACCACCTGATCCTTCCCACCGTTTAAGAGCCTCTTCATAAGTGACGGGATTTTTATCATCCTGTAAATCCTCGAGCATTTGCTGTTCAAAGGCATCCACGGTGAATTTATGGAAATTCTTGCCGGGCCTGAGCAGGGTTCTGGAAGCGAAATTCAACCCGGCCGGAAGCGCGGCCTGAACGGCTTCACCCCATCCACAATAATAAAAGCGGTGTATCCATTCAGTAAGCTCCAATAGCTCTTCGGAAAGCACCGGAGTTTGATCCAGTACTCGCTCAACAGATTTGGTGGAAAAATCAGGAGTTTTATCATGCAGATCCACTACAAGCCCGATTGCTTTTTTACCGCGCAGGGGCACCCAAACCCGCATGCCTTTAGCTATTTGGCTTGATAAGCGGGATGGTATCTGGTAAGTATAGGTTTGTCGATTCGGCTTGGCGAATACGATTTCAGCAAACTGAGCCATGAAGGTTCGTGCAGATATTCAAAAAAGATGTATTTTTATGCTTCGCAGCGTTAACCATACATATTAGGAAATAAGGCAACCCAAAGATAGGGCAAGCCTGAGAATTCAGCACGTTTGTTAATCATTTCAGCGTGAGAAAAATATTTAATTCATGAAAATTCCAAGTTTAATTTTAAGGCAGCTGTATACGCATGGCAGTTTAAAAAATACCGGTGAGGGTATTTCTTTTCAGATCAAAAACCGACTTACAGAT
Source organism: uncultured Chitinophagales bacterium (assembly GCA_964505385.1). Taxonomy (GTDB): domain Bacteria; phylum Bacteroidota; class Rhodothermia; order Balneolales; family Natronogracilivirgulaceae; genus SLJN01. The sequence continues at coordinate 52,548 of CAZDIA010000014.1, read as the reverse complement.
GTGACGCTGACGAATATTGATCACATTAAGATAAACGGTATCGGCGTGCCCCGTGATCGCATTGAACTTCAGCTTGATGATGGATCAACTAAAAAACCTGATGATATTACACCGGATGATCCGCTTAAATATCCGCTGAAGAAAAAAGTTAATATCCATCTTGGTATCGGAGAGCTGGAAGAGGGCAGTCACCGGGTTGAAGTTGCGTTCGATACGTTAACTTACGGGAATCTGAACATCAAAGTGGAAGATTCGCTGCGGTATTCTGAAAACGGACGTATTAAAGTTCCCAATAACAAAGATGATGACTACTCCGCTAAAGCTATAGAGGATCGCGAACGCTTCATAGAAGAACAAAGCGGAGTTACATTGAATCATATAAACAAGTATTCGTTTTCTCCGGAAACGGTGAAGGGGAATGTGGAGAACTTTACAGGCGTCACGCAGGTTCCACTGGGTTTTGCAGGTCCGTTAAAAGCAAAAGGCGAGCAAGCTGATGGTGATTACCTGATACCTCTTTCCACAACCGAGGGCACTCTTGTAGCTTCCTATAACAGGGGGATTAAAGCGCTCAACGCATCAGGTGGTGTGATGTCTACTGTAATGGCGGACAGCATGCAGCGGGCACCTGTTTTTATTTTTAAAAACGCCCGCGAAGCTCGCGATTTTGTGACCTGGATAAATGAAAATCTCGACAACATTCGGGATGAAGCTGAAGCAACTACCAATGTGGGTAAATTGCTGAATATCGAGCCGTATCTTTCCAACCGGTTTGTGTATTTGAGATTTAATTTTTCCACCGGGGATGCTGCGGGCCAAAATATGGTAGGGCGAGCTACTTTCGCTGCATGCAGCTGGATACTCGATCAACATACCAATATTGAGCGGTTTTATCTGGAATCAAATTTTGCTACCGATAAAAAGGCATCGCACGTTAACGTGATGCGAACCCGCGGGAAAAGAGTAACGGCAGAGGCGGTGATTAAACGCGATATTCTGATGCAACAGCTGCGCGTTGAGCCAGAAAGCTTGCAGTATCATGGAAATGTGGCAACTCTCGGAGCGTTTATATCCGGCGCAAACAATAATGGTGCCCATTCAACCAACGCCATCACTGCCATGTTTATCGCCACCGGGCAGGATGTGGCTAATGTTTCGGAATCCTCTGCCGGTATTCTGAATTCAGAAATTACCCGCGATGGAGACCTGTACCTCTCATTGACGATTCCATCACTGATTGTGGCGACTTACGGAGGCGGAACGGCTTTGCCCACACAAAGGGAGTGTCTGGAAATCATGGGATGCTATGGCAAGGGAAAAGTTCGCAAGTTTGCTGAAATTGTAGCAGGTGTCGCTTTAGCCGGTGAACTGTCGCTTGCAGCAGCTATTTCTTCATTTGACTGGGTATCTGCTCACGAACAGTATGGCAGAAATCGCAATGGATGAGATATGAGTCATTTATTTTCAAACCAATCTGATCATTATAAAATGTACCGGCCTTCCTATCCGGATGAGCTTTATGCATTCCTTTTCAAACACACCAACCGGTTCGGACGGGCTCTGGATTGTGGCACCGGAAACGGGCAGGTTGCAGTCAGGCTGGCGGAGAAGTTCGATGAAGTAATCGGCATCGACATCAGCAAAGAACAGATTGCCAGGGCTTTCGAAGGTGAAAGGATTACGTATAAAGTGGCCGATGCATCCGAGAGCGGTCTGGATTCCGAATCAGTTGACCTTATTACTGCTGCCCAGGCTCTCCACTGGTTTAATACTGATAAATTTTACCGCGAGGTTGAAAGGATTCTAAAACCTTCCGGGCTGCTTGCCTGTTGGGGGTACGGTTTATGCACGGTTAATGATCAGATCGATCCGTTGATACAGTCATTTTATGATGATGTAATCGGACCGTTTTGGCCGCGCCAACGGATGCATATTGAAGAGGAATACAACAGTCTTCGATTTCCCTATCCAACAATTAATCATCCTGATGTATGGATAAAAAAATCATGGAACCTGGATCAACTGCTGGGGTATTTCCGGTCCTGGTCATCCACGCAGCGATATATGCAGTATAAGGGTTACGATCCGGTAAGGATGCTTGCCGTTCGGCTGAAGCGGTACTGGGGGGATACCGAGGAACCGAAGCATATCTACTGGCCGGTTTTTATTAAAGCCGGAAAAAAGGAGTGATTTACTGTATTCTGGTGATACTTTCATTTGGTATAACCACAACGGGCACAAAGAAGGCACCACGGGCACTACGTTTTATTAATAATGATTCTTTCGTTGTGTACGTGGTGTCACCGTCGTGCTCGTGGTGGTGAAACTTCCTGCAGGTACGTAAATTTTTGACTTACGGTAGTGGGCAAGGGCAATAAATAAAATCTTAACAATTGATTACTAAAATCCAGAATAGTTAAAACAATCGAACGCAGGGTTATCAGAAGTTAGAAAAATTAATCCGCAGGGTTTAACGGCTCAGGTCAACTTAACTTCATCACCGAAAAGTGCATTGACAAATGCTGTTCGGTCGAAGATCTGCAGCTGATCTATCTTCTCGCCTACGCCGATGTATTTTACCGGAACATCCAGCTCAGCAGATATTCCGAGCACGATACCTCCTTTTGCCGTTCCGTCGAGCTTGGTAAGTGCCAGCCCGGTGATATCTACAGCTTCGGTAAATGCTTTGGCCTGTAGCATGGCATTCTGGCCGGTGGATGCATCCAATACCAGCAACACTTCATGCGGCGCGCCTTCTACCACTTTGTTTATGGAGCGTTTGATTTTGGAAAGCTCATCCATCAAGGCCCGCTTATTGTGCAGCCGCCCGGCAGTGTCGACCAACACCACATCGGAATCTTTGGATTTGGCAGAAGCCACGGTATCGTATGCTACAGCCGCCGGATCAGCACCGTGCGCCTGTTTAATTAGCGGCACACCTGCTCGCTCACTCCAGATTTGCAACTGATCAACAGCTCCGGCGCGAAACGTGTCGCCGGCGCCAAGCATCACTTTTTTATCGGCCAGTTTATAGTGATAAGCCAGCTTTCCGATTGTTGTTGTTTTACCGACACCGTTAACTCCCACTACCATGATCACATGGGGTTTGTGGCTGAATTTTGCGTCGAACTCGGCTGGGCGTTCGGCATCATTTTCACGAAGCAGGCCGATGATCTCCTCCCGGAGCATACCCTGTAGTTGTTTACTGCTCACATATTTATCACGGGCTACCCGGGCTTCAATCCGCTTGATGATTTCAAGTGTTGTATTTACACCGACATCTGATGTGATTAAAACTTCTTCAAGATCATCAAGTACATCATCGTCGATGGTATCTTTACCGATTAATGTTTTGCCGAGTTTGTCCATAAACCCGGTTCGGGTTTTTTCGAGACCCTGTTCGAGATCTTCCTCTTTTTGTTTTTTCAGGCCTAATTTATCAAGAAATCCCATACCTATATATCAAATGTAAATAGTGTCAGTTAAATTCTGCGCCTTTTCGAATTTTTAAAAAACGCTGAAAATAGTGGATAAACGATAACGTCAACAGAACCACCGCTCCCCATTTAAGGACCAAAATGGTATATTCCAGGTTAAAATTAAGGGATTCTGAAAAAAACAGGACGATACCGTATGCAGCAAGTACATTAACGGCAAGTTTGCCGGAAATTGTGGACATTGCCACTTTTCCTCGTCTTCGTTTAATCATTAGTGATCCAATAAGGATCAATGCATCTCTTGTTATAAGAAAAGCGAAGAACCAAACCGGGACCCAGTCCAGCCAAACCAGGTATAGAAACAAAACGACGGCAGCAATCTTATCAGCCAGCGGGTCTAAAACTTTACCGAACTCACTAATCTGATTAAATTTGCGTGCCGCCCACCCGTCAAGATAATCTGAGAAAAAGGCGTATATTATCAAAATAGTTATCGAAATCGTAGCTTCTTGATCAGGGTAATGGAGGGCAATTATGGGAATCGGAATCAGAGCCCGGCTGAATGAAATTAGGTTGGAAATTGTAAACAACTCCCCTTTTACCTGTATTTTTTCTCCGTCGATATGCTCTTTGGTTTCCAAGTAATTCTGAATTTGTCTTATTATTTGAGGATATTTTAAAAAACTTTCTCTTGCTAATACCTTAAATCGCAAAAAATATAAAAATTGAACTTCAATTGTATGATTAAACCTCACAAACTTGTAGAAACTACACGATCATCGAAAAAAGTATTTGATGGTGGGTTATTACAGGTATATAAAGATGAAGTCAACCTCCCTGATGGCGAAACTTCATACCGAGAGTGGATTGATCACCCAGGCGCGTGTGCGATTTTGCCTGTTCACCGAAACGGAGAAGTCGTTTTGCTTTCCCAGTATAGATATCCGGTAAAGCAAATATTTTATGAAGTACCAGCCGGAAAAATTGATCCCGGAGAGGATCCGCTACACACGGTAGAACGTGAGCTTGAAGAAGAGGCAGGAGTCACCGCAAAACATGTGGAATATACGGGACATTTCTACCCGGCTATTGGTTATGCTAATGAAATCATTCATTTATTTGTTGCCTGGCAGCTGGAGGTACAACCAAACAATGTTGATGTAGATGAATTCGTAGAGCCGTTTCGCATACAATTTTATAAGGCTGTCCAAATGGTGGAAGATGAAGAAATTACAGATGGTAAAACAATGGCGTGTATATGGAAAGCAATGGCTTGGTGGAAGAGAAATGAACCTTTTAAATTGAAGTTATATTAAGTTTTTTCAAATCAGCTAATAATACAAATTAAGCATTATTAAACTGATACGGGTAAAGAACATCTAAAAAAATTAAGAGTCTTATAAATTATTCCTGATTAATTCTGATTAGTTTTTGATCGCGATAATGATCTCCCTCAACGGTTAGATACAACATATCATCTTCAAGTTGGTCGGCTTGGCCGGAAATCGTTAAGTGAATCACATTTCCGGGATCCAGGTTTGACACATTTTCCGGTGATATTTCCAGAGGTGTTGCTTCGCTGTCCCTGGCACTTTCTACCCAAATGTTGAGAGAGTGAAAACGATCATTTCCATAATTTTCGAGCATAAACTCAGCTTCAATACTTGTGCCGTTTGATGATGTTATCTTATCAGGTCCGTAAATTCCTCCCATTAAAGGCAACTCTACTTTTGACTGATAGTGCTTAATTTCTTTTCCTTTTGCAATGAGTGTTTCATGACTTTTTAAAAGTTCTTCAGTTTTTTCAGCTAATTTTTCTGAAGTCATGCTTCCTTCAGTGTAAGCGAGCCAGTCTGAAGGTAATTCCATTCGAGTTGATGAGGCAGATTGCGTGGCTTGTAGAAATTCATTGCTGATCCGGTTTGCTTTATCATCAGATGAGGTTCTTGTAATTATTCCGCGTGCAACATTCTGGCGGTACCCGGACCAGGTTGCTATGATTTCAAGACTTTCCTCCAGATGCGTGAATAAATCCTCTGCCTGTTCTCTGCTTCCGATATCCAAAAGCTGGTGCATTTCTTCAATAACAGCGAGATGCTTCTCAATTATTTCGGACATTTCCTGATTATGCTGTGCTGATGGATTTTGATTTTCGAAGATTTCAGCATGAGCCGGATAATGTAATCCTATAAAAACCCAGCCGAACAATATGCAAAAGCGAAATGATGAAACCATTTTAACAGAGCAAAAATTGGTTGTGTGTTCTGTTGATGTAGATATATTGATTATCCCGTAATTCTCTTAAAAATATATTCTTGAGATGAGCTTGCAACCAACGGGATGTTAAAGATTTGCAAAAAGTTCAGCTTAAAGCATAAAAGCCACAGGCGATAACCTGTGGCTTTTATGTAATGTGAAAAACTACTCCGTCGGCCCGGTACCGATCCAGCGATCAAGCCAATCGTGAAATTCGCCGAACCAGTGGATGGAGTTTTGCGGGCTCAGAATCCAGTGATTTTCATCCGGGTAATAGACCAGTCTTGCATCGAGACCCTGACCTTTATAGACTCCGTAAACTTTAAGTCCGTGAGTAAGCGGAACACGATAATCTTTCTCACCGTGAATGATCAGCATGGGCGTTTCAAAATTTTCCGCATGTTCAGCCGGATTCCACTTTCTCATTTCTTCCTGATTTTCCCAGGGAGAGCCGCTGTATTGCGCCGGGCGGTGATAGGTTACATCCGCGGCAAACTGCATGGTGATATCATACACCCCGGCATGATTGATCAGAGCCGAATAGCGATCGGTATGGCCGGCAATCCAACTGACCATATATCCGCCGTAACTACCGCCGGTTGCCGCCATGCGGTCTTCATCAATGTAGCCGCGCTCGAGCATATCGTCTGTGGATTTCATGATATCCCGAAAAGGCAGATCGGCATGCTCCCCGTGGATGGATTTGGTGAACTCCTGGCCAAAGCTTGAGGAGCCGTGGAAATTCGGCATCACAACTACATGACCGGGTGCGGCAAATAGCTGTGCATTCCATCGAAAGTGAAAATCATCCCCGAAAATACCGTGCGGCCCGCCGTGGATCATTTTGACCATCGGCCATTCTTCATCCGGATCAAATTCGGGCGGATAGATAATGTACTGCTGAATCTCCACGCCGTCGGCCCCTTCATAGGTCATATTTTCCACCTCACCAAGCTGGATTTCCTCCATTATCTCATCATTGAACCGGGAGACCTGCCGGGGCTCTTCGCCGGGCGCGTCAATTTCATATAATTCCGGCGGCTGAGTCAGGCTTTGGTGAGTGAACATGATGCTCTCACCGGTGTAAGAGAGATTTCCATTGGTACCACCGCGGAATATTTCAGTAAGATTATCCGTACCCGGCTCTACCTGGAACAGCGATGTTTTCCCGCGATCCTGAGCGGAGAAAAAGACCCATTCCCCGTCAGTTGACCATTTCCACCCCGATGGCGAAAGGTCAATGCCTTCATTGACCACTTCCTCAATAATGGTTCGCTCCTCAGTTTCCAGATCATAATACACCATTCGGATGCGATCGGCATAAAATTCAGGATCAGTGCGTTTTCCATAAAGCAAAGTTGAGCCGTCCGGGCTGTACTGCGGACGCAGATCATTAGCGGGGTTTTCTTCGGTGATGTTGGTCATTTCACCGCTGCCATCAGTGGGCAGGAGATAAATGGCATAATTGAGATATTCGTACGGCTCCGGGTTACTGTTAGCGGATACCGCGATTTGCTGTCCGTCCGGTGAAATGTCATACTCTGCGGCGCCCATCATGGCAAAATGTTTTTGAGCACCGGGCATCAGATCGGTGATTTCATCCCCGGCTAAATCTGCTTTGAATATGCGGGGATATTTTCCGTCGGTGAGCCAGCGATCCCAATGACGATAGATTCGGTTTTCCGTTGTTTTGGCGGATACCTGATCGGCCTCTTCCTCTTCAAGCATTTCCTTGGGTATATCGAAATCTCCATCGTAGCCTGGGATAATATCGGCGGTAAATGCGATATGTTCTCCATCAGGAAACCATTTCGGGGCGGAAACACCGACCGGCAGATCGGTTACCCGCTGTGCTTCACCACCTTCGGCGGCGATTTTATATAGCTGCGCGGGACCATCATCCCGGCCGGAAATAAAAGCGATATACTCGCCATCCGGGCTCCAGACCGGTGAGTTATCCGACCCGGAAGAGGTAAATTTTCGTGGGCCTTCATCATCACTGCGATCATAGATGTATAAATTGGTGGAAGAGCTGTTTTCCTCGATATCGTATTTGGTTACCGGGAAAACAACATAACGGCCGTCCGGAGAGACTTCCGGAGCGCCGGTTCGCTTCATGTTCCACAAATCTTCAGCTTCGATGGGGCGTTTATCATCCGGCATCTCAGCAGCAACCGGCTCCGGGCCGGCACATCCTATTATATAAAAAGCACATATTGCAAAAGTAATAATTTTAATCATAACCATCCGGTTTTTAAGTGATAAGAAAGATTAGCGATAACTAAGTTAATAAAATGAAACCGTATTTACACCAAAAAGAGGTGGGAGTGTGGTACGCTGTAATCCCGGCATGCTCTGAAAGTTTTCGCAGCACTTATGCGAAATTCTGCGTTTTCATCTGTGTAACTTTTCCGAAAGGACAAGTGTTAGAAAAAACTCTTATTAGCACAACTGTCAATTCTCCACTGCAACCTTCACATCCGCTCCCACGCCGATACCATCTGCATATCACCGTTTTCATCCGGGGTGAGCGTTGCCGTCCAGGTGTAGGTTGTCGGCCAGGACTTGAAAACCTTGCCCACTCTGTACAAAAACCGGAGTGACCACTTGCTCTCATTCGGAATCCACCCTTGCGATGGTGTCATACTGATGTGAATCTCACCGTTCCACATTCCGACCGTATAATCCCCGGCAACTTTTCCGGTGGATGGGTGTCCGATGATCTCGAATTTGCCTTCGGCCTTTGAGTTATCAGCAAGCGTTGATACATCCGGAAATGCAGGTGCAAATTTCAGGCTCACAAGATGATGTTTATGGCTTCGATTGATGCTCCGGATTCCGGTTTTACCGTCTTCATGAGTCAATTCATAACTGTTGTCTCCCGCATAGGCATGGCCATCGTCGGCAATATTCAATCGGGATAATTTCCCGTCGAATGCGGGGTTTACGGTCAGAATTAGCGGATCGGAACTGTACCGCGCGAAATACATGCGGCGGAAATCAAGCGGCATCGGGAGTTTATCCGGCTGATGATAACGCCCGTCAATATTGACGGTAAGCTCGGTATGGGCGCGGCGCACAAAATAGAAATCGTGCAGCAGCACCAGCGGCATGGCTGAGGGATTCTCTGCCGCATCACCCATCGGCGCCAGCAGTCCGAAAGGTTTTCGCTTCGCTGGATGAGCCTCGGATAGCGAGATCTCAACCGGGCGCCCTTCGATATCCTCAAAAGCACACCACGCCTGGGCGCCGTGCTCATCCACCTCGAAATACGCTCCTTCCAGCGGATGCTCAATCAGGTTTGCCAGCCCTTTTCCGGCGATATCAAACTTGGCGGGATCGGGCTGTAATTGCGGCTGATGAAACACATCCACCCGGCCGTCGGTACGCCACGCGATGATGAGCATGCCGGTTCCGTTGATTTCATCATCAAACACCTGTGGTTCAAACCCGATATAGAGCGAATCCGGATCGTTTTCGATGTTGATCAGCAGCAGGCGCTCCATCGGGTCAATCACCAGCTCAAAAGGACTGTAGATGTATTTTGGGGCGGTTTCAGAAAAACCGGCCCGGGCACCATTGGTTTCGGAAACAGATAGGGTCGCCATGGTTGACGGAATTAACAAGATGGATAAAATAATTACAGTTTTCATTTCACGAACTCACTTCTTCGGGATGAGGCTCATTCAATTCCGTCAGTTCCATGCACTTCTCCCAGAGTTTTTCAATCACCTCTTTACGCCGGGCGTAATATGGAATAAAGCTCGCACCTAACGACTGCTTGATATCCGCATACAGCCCCGGTTTTTCGGGTGCGGGCTGCATAATTTCCAGCCGGTGGTTGATTGCCTGACCGGTTATTTCCTTAAACTTTTCAGTAGTACAGATTTTATAGTAGCAGTTTGCCATAAACTCAGGCGGACGAAAAAACAGGTTCTGGATCCGGGCGATCGCTCTCCACCTGGGTTTCATTTTGTTGAGCGTCTCTTTCGACATCGTCGCGCCGTTAATCTGCAGATAATTCACTTTGATTCCCGAATCTTTAAATTCAGCGGCCATTTTGCGGGTCAGCATCAGCAGCACCATTTTGGAGTTGCGGTAGGTGATATAGACGCTGTGATTGGGGTGATCACCAAGTTCGCCTTGCAAATCAGAAAAATCGAGTTCCTTTTTGGGATCAAAAAAGTGCTTGATGATATTGCTTCCGGCGTGGAGTATGCGAGGGTCGTCGGAACGGGCGAGTAGATCTTTCATCAGCATGGTCATCAGATACGGTCCGGCCACGTTGGTGGCAAATGTAATCTCTATTCCATCCTGAGATAGTTGATAGGGCGCGCCGTGGCTGACGTAGGCAGCATTATGAATAAGGATATCCAAGGTGCCGTATTTTTTTCCGAAGAATGAACAAAATGAGCGGATCGACTCGAACGAGCTCATATCCACAACTTCGAGAAAGACATTCTCGCTGCCGGAGGATTGCCGTACCTCGCTGAATGCCTCCAGGCTGCGTTCGGAATCCCGGCACGCCATGATGACGGTATGCCCCTCGGCTGCAAATCTGATAGCGGAGGCCTTTCCGATTCCCGAATTGGCCCCGGTAATAATCACCGTACGCGGGTTCATCTGTTACCTCTCCGTGTAAAAAATTGATGTAATTGAAGCCGGATCATCCCAACACCAATGGGGAAAACCGTATCTAAAGCATTGTTGCTTTATTTAAGTGTAAACGTATGTGAGAGAGGAAACTATATCACTAAAAAATTTTAGAAAACTAATTTTCTTGCTGATTTACGCTTAGTACCTCGCAAATTTTTTATTTCAGCATGATCCATTTGGGAAGCAAGAATCGTAGTAGGTAATAGAATCTTAATATTTTTTTTCATTTAAATTCTAATGCCATGCTTAAATCTAAAGAACATAACTACCTTTCAAGCTTAATTACCTACACTCTTTTTGGTGTAATTTTAAGTGTATTTGTGATCACCGCGTGTGATGACTCCCCGACCGATGCAAATGATGATGAACCGGGTCTATCCGTTTCCGCCTCTTTTAGCATCGATCCGGCAGAACCCGAAGCGGGCGAACAAGTGACCCTTGATGGTAGCGAGTCAACCGTTGATGGAGCCGATGAATTGCAATTTGAATGGAGCCTGTCAGCTCCGGATGGAAGCGATGCGGCTATTGATAATCCCGCCGCGGAAGTAACGCACTTTGATGCGGATATCGGAGAAACTTACGAAGTTTCACTTGTCGTCTCTGCTGAAGACGCAGAAGATAGTGAGTCGCAAGAAATAGATGTACAAGAAGCGGAAGTTCAGGAAATTACTGAAGACATTACGGAAGACCGAACTCTCGAGTCTCATATCCTATACATAGTTACCGATGAAATTAATGTTGAAGCGACTCTCACCATCGAGCCGGGTACAGTTGTAGAATTTGAGCAGGGTACTGGATTAATACTGCCGTCAACGGCAGGAGCTATACTCGCCGATGGTACCGAAGAGGAACCAATTCTCCTAACAGCTACAAGCGATCAACCGGGTTGGTGGAATGGAATCTATCTCGAAGAGTCGAGTAATATCAACAACCAACTTGATTGGGTAACTGTAGAGTACGGTGGTGGCGAAGAGTACCGTCGAAGCGGTTCGGGGAATGTCATTGTCGGGCGAGATATTCGCGACGCTTCGGCCATTGAAATCACGAACTCTACCTTACAGCACAGCGGTAGTTATGGGTTATGGCTGCACAGCGATTCAGATATGCCGGAATTTGAAAATAATTTACTCACTGAAAATAATGATGCACCAGTCAGTATTCCCTCAAACAACACTGCCCAGCTCAATTCCACTTCCTCATTCTCTGGTAATGATGAAGATTATATCGCTGTTCGCGGTGGATATGAAATCGATGGTGAGAATGTGACCTGGGATAATCTGGATGCTGATTACCGATTAAGTTCAAGTGAGGTTCAAATCGAGAATGGAGCTACTCTGACGATCAACCCGGGCACGACACTTGAGTTTGAGAACGGAGGTGGCCTTGAGTTACAGACTGAAGGTGGAATCAATGCTGACGGTACCGAGGATGAACCGATACTTTTTACAGGTACAAACGAACAACCGGGTTGGTGGAATGGAATTTATATCGATGAGTCAAGCAATAGCAATAACCGGCTTAACTGGGTTACAGTTGAGTACGGTGGTGGCGAAGAATTCCGCCGGAGCGGTTCGGGTAACGTCATTGTCGGGCGTGACATTCGTGATGAATCAGCGATAGATATTACAAACTCAACACTGCAATTCAGTGGTAGCTACGGCCTATGGGTACACACGGAAGCTGATCTATCAGAGTTTTCAGACAACATGATTACCGATAATAATGATGCACCGGTTAATATTGCATCAAACAATGCTCATCTACTTGATGTAAATTCTACTTACTCGGGTAATGAAGAATCATACGTTTATATTCGCAGCGATTATGAAATAGAAAGCGATAATGTAACATGGGAGACGCTGGACGTGGACTATCGTATGGGCTCAAATACTCTGCAAATTACCGATAATGCAACACTGACAATAACACCCGGTGTTACACTTATGATTGAGTCAGGTGGCAGGATTGAATTGAATAGCGATGGAGGGTTTGCGGCCGATGGTACACAGGATGAACAAATTCTCATTACCGGGATAACTGAACAGCCGGGTTCATGGGACGGTATCTATATTGAAGAGTCAAGCAACCCATCAAATGAGCTAAACTGGGTTACGATAGAATATGGAGGAGGCGAAGAATACCGTAGAAGTGGTTCTGGGAATATCGTAGTCGGCCGTGATATTCGCGACCCATCATCCATTGATATAACTAACAGTACTATACGTGACAGTAATAGCTACGGTCTGTGGGTTCACAGTGACAGCGACGTAAATGAAGATGCCTGCGATGAAAATACTTTTACATCAAATGGTGATGATGACTGCATGATAAATTGAGAGTCTTCCGCCATGTCCGGCCTCCTTTTTTTGTAAGCAACAAAAATTTATACCTTTTTAGTTAAGGCAAATTATAAAGGGGTTATATTCATTTTTAGCTGAAGAATGATTAAATGTAAAAGAGGTTCCGATCGGTGAGTTAATCGAAGAAAACTTAACCCGAAAGGAACCTCTCACATGTCTGTTAAACCGCCAATAATCAGCAGACAAAAACTGAACTGGTTGCTTGAGCAACCCTCAGTTCTGTTTATTATTCACGGGTTTTCGCAAGGCGATTACGGCCAAGTGGCCAGCCAGCTACCGGAAGGCTTTGGTATGTCGCAAACGAGTGTATCGCGGGAATTTCTTTATAACTCTCCCCACTTTCACACCGAAAACCGATCCGCCAGCCGGTTAATCAGATACGAACTCTCTTTAAGTGCCTGCGGAGCAAATTCACCAAAGTATTCAGCAATGTTCTTGAATTCGTTGATGAATCCCTCCCGGTCGCCTTGCTTTACCAGATCGACAAGTTTGGAGTGGTGTTCGAAAAATTCGACGAGCAAGGTGCGGCGTTCGAAGTTAGCAAAGACGATATCGGCGTAAAGTTCGGCATCCTGGGCGAAGATACGACCGGTCATCATCAGCTCGGCGCGGTATACCGGACTTGAAAAATCGGTGATTTCGGAGGGATCGAGATCGAACTCCTTCATAAATGAACCGTGCAAGAGGGCAACGAAGTGACGAAGTCCCTGAATCAGATTCATTGCCTCGTCGTGTTTTTCCGGTTCCACTTCTTTTACCCGCATCCCCCACAATTTAAACTGATCGATCAGCCAGCGCCATTTTTGCTCTCCTCGTACCGGACAAACCATCATCAGCTGTTTGGAAAGATTGGCCGCGTCAGGTCCGTGCATCGGGTGCAGACCCACAACCGGGCCGGGATGGGCGGATTTCATCCGGTCGATCACATAGGATTTGTTACTTGTAAAATCTGCCAGCACAGTTTCAGGATTCAGGTATGCAGCAACCTGGTCAATCACCTCGAGGGTAACTTTGATCGGCACAGTGATGATGACAACATCCGCATCGGAAAGTATGGATTCAGCCTTATCCCAATCTTCCTGATCAAGCGACCGGATGGTATGTCCGCTGGCTTCAAATACGTTTCCGTAAAGTTGTCCCATCCCTCCGGCTCCACCGACCAGAACCACTTTCTGGGGTTCGGTCGTAGCGGATGGAAACTTAGCCATCGACTGACTTGCCCGCGAGGAACTCATGATCATCCGCAGAAAATCTTCCGCCCATTCCGGATCAAGCCCGTGCTCTTCGGCTTGCTCGCGAAACCGGTTGACTTTCTCATCTTCACGGTCGGCTACATAGATAGGCAGGCGGTTTTCAATTTTCGTTTTACTTACTTTTGAGGAGATTTCATTACGCTCCTTAAGCAGCTTAAGTAATTGCTGATCAATTTCATCAATTCGTTTGCGATGATCCTGTAAACTATGCTGGGATTTTGCCATGTCGAATGTTTGTGAACGATTAAATGCGGAAAATAAAAAATATTTAAAGCACCATTTTGGTCAAGTTGGATTAAAGATAGTTTTGCAAAAGTATTTGCTCTGAAGATTATGGGATGAATATTGAAATATCCGGGTAATGTGCTCATTAAAATGATAAAAAGGATAATTATCAGTTAAGTAAACGATATCGGGCTTCGATGCCCTTATAATATTAGAAAGATCGGGTTTTTGAATATTCGTGAACTTTATTCTTATTTAGTAATAATCACTAAAATTAACTATCAGTAGATATTTTGGATGCAACTGTACCTTTACTGGTCGGAGCAATACTTTTATTACTGAGCATATTTTCGAGTAAGCTGTCCATTAAATACGGCATACCTGCTCTGCTGATTTTTCTTGGGATTGGAATGCTCGTCGGTTCAGATGGCCTGCAGATTATTCACTTTGAAGATTATGAGCTTGCCCAGACCCTGGGAATCATTGCCTTGATGTATATCCTGTTTTCAGGCGGCCTTGATACCGATTGGAGTCAAGTCAAGCCTGTTGCCGTTCCCGGAGTGTTGCTGTCAACTTTGGGAGTATTGATCAGCGCTGTTGTAGTGGGTGGTATTACCTATCTGATACTTGATCTCTCAATTGCTGAAAGTATTCTTCTGGGTGCCATTATTTCATCTACAGACGCAGCGGCAGTTTTTTCAATATTACGCTATAAGGCAATCAGTTTTAAACACCGGCTCGGTCAGCTGATTGAATTTGAATCCGGCACCAATGATCCGATGGCGATCATTTTAACTATCGGATTGATTCAGTATATCTTATCGCCGGATATGGCATGGTATTCTTTTATTATTCTGTTCCTCCAGCAAATGTCCATTGGGCTACTTGCAGGCTACCTGCTGGGTAAATTGATCACGTGGATTATCAACAATGCCAATCTCGGTTATGATGGACTTTACCCGGTGTTGGCTCTTTCATTCGTCCCTCTTATCTATTCAGTTACGGACTTAATTGGTGGTAACGGTTTTTTAGCTGTTTATCTGGCTGGTCTTGTAATGGGAAATTCCGTTTTTGTCCACCAAAAAAGTTTGATGAACTTCTTTGATGGTGTAGGGTGGCTGATGCAGATTTGTATGTTCCTGGTTCTGGGGTTACTGGTTTTTCCATCCGAAATCATCGAGGTTGCTGGTCAGGGACTGCTCGTAGCTCTGGTTTTGATCCTGCTCGGAAGACCGGTTGCCGTATTTTTGACGTTAATGTTCTCCCGGTATAATATTCGGTCTAAACTGATGGTGTCGTGGGTGGGTCTTCGTGGCGCTGTTCCCATCATTCTGGCTACGTTTCCACTTGTAGCAGGACTTGAGTTTGCTGAGTTCTGTTTTAGTATCGTTTTCTTTATCGTTGTTACATCAGTTATCATTCAGGGTACTACTTTGCCGGTTGTCAGTAAATGGCTGGGCGTGGATGCACCTGTGAAAGATGAAGTCCGCTATCCGATAGAAATCGAAACTTCTGTCGAAACGAAAAAGGCATTGAAAGAAATAGAATTAGAGAGGGGCGAGTTTGCTGTTGGCAAAAAAATTATTGAGCTTAATTTGCCGGATAACGTATTGATCACGCTTATAAACAGGGGCGGAAAGTTTATTATCCCCTATGGATCATGCGAATTAAAAGAAAACGATAAATTGCTTATTTTAACTGATGAGGAGGATTTTAAAAAAATCTCAGAACTTTTTAAAAAAGGAGCCAAAGTTAATTGATGTTTTAATGTGACTCAGAAGCTCCGGGAGATTGTAATCTTAAGATAAACTGATAATATGATGATATGGAAAAATATGATCTCATAATGGCAATAATAGACACCGATCAACATGATGTCATTATTGAATCGTGCGAAAAATCAGATGCTCATATCTATACCGCCTTCAATGTACAGGGTACAGTAGGAAAGAAAAGTTTTAAAATGCTTTCTGTTGAAGTAGAGCCGCCCAAAGAGATCATTATGATTTTGGTGCCTCTGAATAAAACCAAAAGCGTAATGAAACAGATTATTTCCGATGCGGACCTTGATAATCCTGCAAACGGTATACTGCTTGTTCTTGAGATAAAAGAATTAGGAGGCTTTTCATCATTGCTGGAGCAAATTAAAACGGAGTAATGCTTGTTTGAGATGTTACAAGATGACTGGCTAACAGTCCTGTGATGTGGCGTAAATCCGTACTGTTATGTATAGTTAGAATTTGTGAGCAAACTCAGGATGACTGAGAGAAAGCGATCAGTTTCTGTCTTGCCTGCTGACCTTTAAATTGCGTAATCTGGTTTTAGATTAATAATTCTTTTTTGACAGCTCCCACCATGAAATTCAATACAGAAAAATAAAATCTCCAATTTTAAGGTTAGTGAGTATTAATCAAGGTTAGCCTGGAATCGCATAAATAATTTTAAAATGTCCGAGTTTCAACTGGAATCCCCTTATTCTCCAACCGGTGATCAACCTAAAGCGATAGAGGAGTTGCTTACCGGGCTCAATCAGAATGAGAAGTACCAGACACTGCTGGGGATAACCGGTTCCGGCAAGACGCGGACGATCGCTTCAGTAATTGAAAAACACGGCCGGCCTGCTCTGGTAATGAGCCATAACAAAACGCTCGCCGCGCAGCTATACAGGGAGTTAAGTGATTACTTCCCAAATAACTGTGTTGAGTTTTTCATCTCTTACTACGATTACTATCAGCCCGAGGCGTACATTGCCGCGCAGGACAAATACATTGAGAAAGACCTGTCGATCAATGAAGAAATTCAGCGGCTCAGATTGCGGGCTACAAGCTCACTTTTATCCGGCCGAAAAGATGTGATCATTGTATCATCCGTGAGTTGCATTTATGGTATTGGCTCGCCAAGTGAGTACCAAAAACTGGTAAAGCGATTGAAAGTGGGTGAAGAAGTAAACCGAAACCGGCTGCTTTATGATTTGGTAGATTTACACTACACCCGTAACGATGCCGACTTTTCGCGTGCAACATTCCGCGTCAGGGGAGATGTTGTGGATTTGATTCCTGCTTATTCTGAACACGCCCTGCGCATCACTTTCTGGGATGATGAAATCGAGGCGCTCCAGCTTTTTGATCCGGCCACCGGTGAAATCATGGAAGAGCTTGATGAGTTTACAATCTATCCGGCATCACATTATGTAACGACCAAGGATACCCTCAAAACGGCGATTGATCAGATTCGGGAAGAGCTCGACTGGCGCCTTGAAGTGCTGCGGGAGGAAGAAAAATTCGTGGAAGCGCAGCGTCTCGAACAGCGAACTCTGTTCGACATTGAAATGATGCAGGAAATCGGCTATTGCGCCGGAATTGAAAATTATTCCCGTTATCTGGCCAACCGCAAGCCGGGTGAGCGCCCTTACTGTTTGATTGACTATTTCCCGGATGATTTTATGATGGTTGTAGATGAGTCCCATCAAACCGTGCCGCAAATAGAAGCGATGTACGGTGGGGATCGGTCACGGAAACTGGCTCTTGTGGAACACGGTTTTCGCCTGCCATCAGCACTGGACAACCGTCCGCTAACATTTCAGGAATGGGAGTCGATGCTGCATCAGTGCATATTTGTGAGTGCAACGCCGAGTGATTATGAGTTGAAAAAATCCGATGGCGTATTTGTGGAGCAGATAGTGCGGCCTACCGGATTGATGGAACCGGAAATTGAAGTTCGTCCATCCAAAGAGCAGATTGATGATCTCGTTGAACAGGTACGAGTACGTGTGGAGGAAAAACAACGAGTGCTTTGCCTTACCCTGACAAAGAGGATGTCAGAAGAGCTATCGCAATATTTGAAAGATCTTGGAATCAAAGCTGCGTATATGCACAGCGAACTGGATGCTTTGGAAAGGGTTGAGGTATTATTCAAATTTCGCAGAGGTGATTATGATGTCCTGGTGGGAATCAATTTGTTGCGCGAAGGTATTGATATTCCGGAATTGGGCCTTGTGGCCATCCTGGATGCGGATAAAGAGGGCTTTTTGAGATCTGAAACGTCGCTGTTTCAGATTGCCGGCCGAGCTGCGCGTAATGTTGAGGGAAAGGTGATTTTGTATTCTGATACGATTACCAAAAGTATGAAAAAGCTGATTGACGAAACCGAGCGTCGTCGTCGCATTCAACAGGAATACAATGAGAAACACGGAATTACCCCATCAACAATTAAAAAAGACCTCAAACCGCTGGTTGATCCGACTCTGATATCCACCCAGAGTTTTGATGTGGATAGTGAAACGGATACGGAAGAAACGCTCGAGATGATCAAAGTGGCGGATGACGGGATTCACTACAAGCCTGCTCCGGCAATGAAAGAGGTGGTATTTAAAGATAAAAAAGAGCTTCTGGAGCATCTTCGCGAATCAATGCATACCGCAGCTAAAAATCTCGAATTTGAAGAAGCAGCCCGGATACGGGACCAAATTGAAGAACTCGAACGAAATACAGATTGATGAGTAAATTTGCCACGATAAATTATGTAAAAAACTTTTTCCGGGATAAAAATGTAGCTTCCGTTACACCTTCATCCCGGTTTACGGTAAAACAGGTAATTCAAAAAGTGGATGCGGACCGGCCGGTATCGATAATTGAATACGGGCCGGGGGACGGGGTAATCACCAAGCCACTATTAGATCGTATTCACAAAGACAGCCGCGTAATTGTCATCGAAACGAATGAGGATTTTGTAGATCAATTGAATCAAATAGGTGATTCCAGATTACAGGTTTATCAGGATACGGCTGAAAAAGTGGATGAGATTGCCCGGGAACAACAGGCTGAATCAGTCGATTATGTAATCTCAGGAATACCGTTTTCCTTTCTGGAACCGGAAGTTCGCAAGGAACTGCTTACCAAAACCGTGGAGCTGCTTGGAGAAGAAGGAAAATTTCTGGCCTATCAGACGTCGAAACATCTTAAACCATTTTTGGAAGAGACTTTTCGGGAGGTTAATCTTGAAACCGAGATACGCAACATCCCGCCAATGACGATTTACGAGGCTTACGGAAGGAAGTAGGAAGACCTAACCCGGACAAGCCAGAACCAAAATCTTTTATAAAGAGTTAAGGCGGGGAAGATGAAAAGAGATAAAGATATGAAGAAGTAAAGATAGTAAGATAATAACCCAGGCCTCTCTTTAACTTCCAAACCTCTTACATTTTCTTGAATTCTCGTCTTCTTAAGTTCTTGTCATCTTGACTTCTTAAAAATCTTTAATTCTTTTTTTAAGACAGGATAAACATGGAAAACAAAATTTTCCTGCCCAAAAATGGCAGAAGTGAAATTATAAGATACTAAGTTTGATATCTCGTTCTGTTTCCACGTAAGACAAACAGAACGAGAATATTCAAAAAAGGCCGGAACTATTTCTTTGATTTCACTTTACCGAATTTACGTTTCCCGACTTTGACGGTATAAGACTGACCGTTATCAAAACTAAACTCCTGGTTGAAATCATCAACCTTGTTGCCGTCTACGGTTACTCCACCCTGGTTGATCAACCGTTTACCTTCCCCTTTGCTGGGGACAAAACCGATATCTTTGATTATATCTATAATTTTATGGGAGCCGGGAGCAAACTCAAACTCCGGCAGGTCGTCGGGTATTTCCTTGTTGATTACCGTCTTTTTAAAATATTCCCTCGCTTCTTTCGCTTGAGCATCTCCGTGAAACTGGCGTACTAAGGTTTGCGCCAGTTCGTGTTTGCTGTTTCGGGGGTCATCTTCGGCTCGTTTCCTGAGTTCAGGCAGATCATCGGTTTCTACATCAGTCAAAAGTTTGTAGTAAGTATAAATGAGATCATCCGGTATGGAAAGCACTTTGCCGTACATTTCCTGTGGCGGTTCATCAATGGAGATATAATTGTCGTAGGATTTTGACATTTTTTTCACTCCATCGGTACCTTCCAGAAGCGGAAGCGTGATGCAGATTTGCTGTTGCTGGCCGTTTTCACGTTGAAGGTGGCGCCCGACCAGCAGATTGAATTTTTGATCAGTACCGCCGAGCTCTATATCGGATTTCAGGTGAACGGAATCCTGGCCTTGAGCAAGTGGATAGAGAAACTCGTGCAGAGAGATGGCTTCTTCGTTTTTATACCTTTTGGAAAAATCATCCCGCTCAAGCATTCGCGCAACGGTGACTTTACCGGCCAGCTTTATCACATCAGCAAAGGTCAGTTTACTGAGCCAGTCTGAGTTATGGACAATTTCTGTTTTTTCTTCATCCAGGATCAGTGATGCCTGCTCAAAATAAGAGCGGCCGTTTTCACGGGCTTCTTCAAGAGTCATTGCAGGCCGGGTTTTGTTTTGACCGCTTGGGTCGCCGATTGTACCGGTAAAATCACCAATAATGAGCACGACATCATGACCGAGATCCTGAAACTGGCGGAGTTTGCGAAGAATAACGGCATGGCCGAAGTGTAAATCGGGACGGGTTGGGTCACAGCCTAACTTAACCTTAAGGGGTTTTTCCGATTTGTATGAGATTTCGAGTCGGGATTTTAACTCGTCTTCAGGAATAATTTCCTCAGCACCGCGCAGGATTACTTTTAATTGTTCTTCAACAGATGGAAAAGGCATAAATAAATGTTAGTTATCGGAAATAGGATTGTGTTTTTCAAAAGAATCGCGGATAGACTCCGCATAAGATTCAGCATTTGGATGGATGGAAGCAACCAGATCATATGCGGCAGGCGCTACACCGTCAAAATAGGAGTAAGTTAACGAATCTTCACGGGTTTGAGCATCCGGGATGTCAAAAGCGGAGAGAAAAATTAAGGTTATACTTATGATTAATGCGCCTTTGAAAATTGCCACTGCCAGGCCTGTGACGCGGTTAACCACGGATAAAAAAGAAGCCTGCAGCAACTCATTGGTAAAATGAATTACGATAAAGGAGACAATAATTAAAAAAACAAAAATTATGGCAAATACTGCTACAGGAAGTAACTCAAAAGTAAAGCCAAAGCGAAAGCGCATCATGTCGGCCACCGGGTTCATCAGCAGAAAAGAAAAAAAGATAGCTACAATAATCCCTACAATGCTGAAAGTCTCCCATACAAAACCGTTTTTGAAACCCCTGTATGCATAATACAGCATTACAAGAAGCAGAATGCCATCAATTGTATTCATTTTTTTGAAAGTTGTTCTTTAACAATGCGATTTACTACAGAGCCATCCGCTTTGCCCTTTACTTTAGGCATAATTTTACCCATTACGGCACCCATATCCTGCATACCGCCGGCGCCGGTTTCATCAATTGTTTCTTTTACAAGCTGTTCAATTTCCTCCTCCTCCAACATTTGGGGTAAATAGGATTCAATGATTTCCAGCTCTGCTTTCTCCTGCTCAGCAAGATCATTTCTTCCGGCATTTTCGTACTGCTCTGCTGACTCTTTACGCTGTTTGGCGGATTTCATCAGAACTTCGATGACTTCCTCTTCTGAAATTGTCGCTTTGCCATCCTTACGCTTGCTCACCTCTTTTTCAAATATAGCAGATTTAAGAGATCGAAGCACATCGAGCCGCTCCTTATCTTTATTCTTCATTGCAGATTTAAGATCATCAAGAATAGTTTGATAGAGTGACATGTCAGTTAAGATTTTGGATTTATGACCGGTTGAGACAAAAATAAGTATCCTTAACAACTGGTATAATATAAAAAAAGGTTGCACAACATTGTTATGCAACCTTTCAAAAAAAAACGGTTAATAAAATAAGTCCTGAAATGTATCAGGATTTATTCTTCTGGATAAAGTCCTTGGCTTCACCCTGTTCCATGATTGACTCACGAAAAGAGTAGCTGCCCTTGTTGTTTTTTACGGACAGAATAACCTTGGCCATCTTACGATCAGATCTGGCCACTTTCTGCCCCATTTTTGATTGCTTAGCCATGGTTACTTAATTTCTTTGTGTACAGTATGCTTGCGGAGAACCGGATTATATTTTTTTAACTCAAGGCGTTGGGTTGTGTTACGCCTGTTTTTGGTAGTTGCGTACCGGGAAGTGCCCGGAGCTTCAGTACATTCAAGAATCGCTTGTACCCGAATTCCTTTTGCTTTAGCCATTCGTTGCCTCCTTCAGAATATTTCTTCCGTACTCGGTATCTTTTAAGGTGGCATAAATGCCCTTCTTATTAATAGTACGAAGGGTTTTATTGGATACTTTCAATTTAACCCACCGGTCTATTTCAGGCACGTAAAACCGTCGCTTTTGGTTGTTGAGTTGAAAGCGATGTTTGGTTTTATTGTTGGCCTTGGATGACCGGTATCCGTTAAGTGCTTTTCTGCCTGTTATATCATCACGGCGTGCCATAATACCGACGAATTACAGTGTTTAAGTTGATTATTGTTTCTTCTATAGACTTTCAAATATAATAATGCAAATGATAAATTGAAAGAATAAATATTCAATTATACATGGACCATTCAAAATAGCGGTGGCGATAACCCGGAAAATCATGAAAATATATGCGCTTGAGAAGCGCTCAGGGCTTCGATCGCACAATAATCCATAATTGAATAAGGCTATTTTGATTTCGGTGAATTATGAGCTATTTTCAGGCGGCATTCGTTAATATTGTGCAAGATATAAATAGTAACAAATCAATTCACATTCACTTCTGAATCTATGTCAAAAAATAAAAAGAAGCCTGAATATATGGCCTCTAATATTCAGGTACTTGAAGGGCTGGAGGCCGTCCGCAAAAGACCTTCCATGTATATTGGGGATACCAGCACTCGCGGGCTGCACCACTTGATCAATGAAGTAGTTGACAATTCCATCGATGAGGCCCTGGCTGGTTATTGCGACCATATTGATATGACTATTCATGAAGACGGCACCATTTCCATAGTTGATAATGGACGAGGAATTCCTGTCGACATCCATCCTAAAGAAGGTATTCCTGCTGTAGAATTGGTGCTTACTAAACTCCACGCCGGAGGAAAATTTGACAAAGATTCCTACAAAGTATCGGGTGGTTTGCACGGAGTTGGTGTTAGTTGTGTGAATGCCCTCGCCTCAAATTTTGATGTTGAGGTTCACCGGGATGGTAAAGTCTATATAATGGGGTTTGAAAGAGGCGTAACCACGCAACCTCTGAAAGAGGTTGGAAAAACTGATTTACAAGGTACAAAAATCACTTTTAAGCCTGATCCTGAAATCTTTACTCAAACTACTGAGTTCAAGTTTGAAATAATTTCTGAACGAATGCGGGAACTCGCATTTTTAAATCCGCAAATATCTATTACCATTACTGATGAAAGAGAAATTGACGATGAGGGAGAAAACCTCAGAGTTGACTTTCATTATGAAGGCGGCGTAAAAGACTTTGTTCGGTTTTTGGATGAGAACCGGGAATCAATTATGCCTGAGCCAATTTATGTGGAAGGCGATGTAGAAGGAGTACCTGTTGAAGTGGCCATGCAGTATAATCAGGCATACAATGAAAATGTACATTCTTTTGTAAATAACATTAATACCCACGAAGGCGGAACTCACATTTCCGGATTTCGCCGAGCCCTGACTCGGGCATTACGTAGCTTTGCTGATAAGAATAAACTCATTAAGGGAAAGATTCAGATATCCGGTGAAGATTTCCGCGAAGGTCTTACTGCAGTGATCAGCATTAAAGTTGCTGAACCGCAATTTGAAGGACAAACTAAAACTAAACTTGGCAACTCTGAAGTCCAAAGTGCGGTGGAAAGTGTCGTATACGACAAACTCAGTGAATATCTTGAACAGAACCCAAAGGTAGGTAAAGCGGTTCTGGATAAAGTAATGCGGGCAGCCGAAGCACGTGAAGCCGCGCGAAAAGCGCGTCAGCTGGTTCAACGCAAAAGCGCTATGGCCGGCGCCGGACTTCCGGGTAAACTTGCTGACTGCTCAATCAATGACCCGGAGCATACAGAAATTTATTTAGTTGAGGGGGATTCTGCCGGAGGTTCAGCAAAATCCGGAAGAAACCGAAGCTTTCAGGCCATACTCCCGCTTCGGGGTAAAATTTTAAATGTGGAGAAATCTCATAACAATAAAATATTGGAAAACAACGAGATCAAAGCGATCCTAACTGCGCTCGGGCTGGGCGTTGATCTCGATGAAGATTCCGATCTCAGTAATCTTAGATATAATAAAATTATCATCATGACAGATGCGGACGTGGATGGATCACACATCCGAACGCTGTTGCTGACGCTGTTTTATCGAAAAATGCTGCCCCTGATTGCAGGTGGACATGTATATATAGCCACACCGCCATTGTACAAACTAACTCAGGGCAAAAAAGTTGAATACGCCTGGGATGATGACAGCCGGGATGAAATACTTATGAAGATGAAGAAGCAAAGTACGAAGAAAGTGGATGTCAGCAGGTACAAAGGCCTTGGAGAGATGAATCCGGAACAGCTTTGGGAAACTACTATGGATCCGGAAACCCGTACTTTACAACAGGTTTCTATTGACAGCGCTGCAGCTGCTGATAAGCTCTTCACTGTTTTAATGGGGGATACGGTTGAACCCCGGCGTGATTTCATCGAACGTAACTCCAAATACGCCAACCTCGACATATAGCATCAAATCGTATCGGACACTTTTAAAAATTTAGATAAATGGCTTCAGATAAGATAATAAAAATCAATATTGAAGATGAAATGCAATCATCTTACATCGACTATTCGATGTCGGTGATTGTTGCTCGTGCTCTACCGGATGTTAGAGATGGTTTGAAACCTGTTCACAGACGGGCGCTTTACGGAATGAGCGAACTTGGGATGCTCCATAATCGCGCTTACAAAAAGAGCGCCCGTATAGTCGGGGAGGTTCTTGGTAAATATCACCCGCATGGTGACTCCGCTGTATATGATACTATTGTCCGCATGGCGCAGGATTTTTCCATGCGATATCCACTTGTTGACGGTCAGGGCAATTTCGGTTCAGTAGATGGTGATTCGGCTGCGGCCATGCGATATACCGAGGTTCGTATGAAGCGGATCGCCGAAGAGTTGATGGCAGATATCAATAAAAATACGGTTGATTATCAGCCTAACTTTGATGATACCCTTTATGAACCGAGTGTTTTACCGGCTCAGATTCCGAACCTTCTCATCAATGGAGCTTCCGGTATTGCTGTGGGCATGGCTACCAATATACCTCCGCATAATCTTACGGAAGTAGTCAATGGCACAAAAGCTTATATTGATAATCCGGAGATTACGGTTGAGGAGTTAATGAAGCATATCACAGCTCCAGACTTTCCAACCGGTGGTATTATCTATGGTTATGAGGGAGTTAAAGATGCTTATACTACCGGCAAAGGTAAGGTAACTATTCGTGCGCGTGCTTCTGTTGAAGAAATGAGAGGAAACCGGGAACAGATAGTTGTAACTGAAATTCCTTACCAGGTAAATAAAGCCGCTTTAATACAAAAAATTGCACTACTCGTTCAGAATGAAAAAATTACGGATATTTCTGATGTAAGGGATGAGTCCGACCGTGAAGGCATGAGAATTGTAATCATGCTAAAACGGGGTGCTAATGCCAGTGTGGTATTAAATCAGCTGTATAAGTATACCCAAATGCAGAATACATTCGGGGTAAACAATTTGGCACTGGTAAAGGGACGGCCAAGAGTACTTACTCTTAAAGATGTTATACGCCATTTTGTAGATCATAGGATTGAAGTCATAATTCGCCGTACACTCTATGATTTGGAACAGGCAGAAGCTCGCGCGCATATTCTCGAAGGTCTCAAGATAGGAGTTGATAATCTTGATGATATTATTGAGACGATTCGATCATCCAAAAATGTACCGGAAGCGAACATCAGGCTACGCAGGGAATACGGACTTACTGATTTGCAGGCCAAAGCGATTCTTGATATGCGTCTGCAAAAACTTACAGCTCTTGAACGCGACAAAATTGATCTGGAATACAAAGATATTCTCGAACAAATTGAAGAGTATCGTAAGATTTTATCAAGCCGTGATGAACAGAATGAACTTATCAAAACCGAACTGAATGAGATAAAAGACAGATACGGTGATGAACGACGTACTCAAATTGTACACTCTGCCGAAGAGTTCAGTATCGAAGATATGATTGCTGATGAGGATGTGGTTGTTACCATCTCAAATAAAGGCTTCATCAAAAGAACACCTGTCAGCGGTTATAGAAGGCAGAGACGTGGCGGAACCGGTATGCGGGGTGCGATGACAAAAGATGATGAGTATATCGAGTATCTTTTTGTCGCTACCAACCATAATTATATTCTGTTTTTTACGGAAAAAGGCCGATGCTTCTGGCTGCGTGTCTACGAAATTCCGGAAAGCGGAAGAACCGGTCGCGGCAGGGCAATAGTTAACCTCATTCAAATAGATAAGGATGACAGCATAAAAGGCTTCGTACCTATTAAAACTCTTGATGATAAAGATTATCTCAAGAAGCATTCTATTGTAATGTGCACGAAAAAAGGTATCATTAAAAAGACATCGCTTGAATCTTATAGCCGCCCGCGAAAAGATGGAATTATTGCGATCAAGATTGATGAAGATGATATGCTGCTAAGTGCGGACATAACCGATGGAGATAGTACTATACTTCTTGGGGCAAAAAATGGCAGGGCTATTCGATTTAAGGAAAGCCAGGTACGGGTAATGGGCAGAAATACCCGTGGTGTTCGCGGTATAACACTTGCCGGAAAAAATGATGAAGTAATTGACATGGTGGTGGTAAAACAAACTAATGATGCTACTGTACTTGCAATGTCAGAGAATGGATATGGCAAGCGTAGTTTTGTAGAAGACTACCGAGAACAATCCAGAGGCGGCAAGGGTGTAATCACCATGAAAATCACGGAAAAGACCGGTGAACTTATCACATTGAAAGAAGTCGGGGACAATGATGATTTGATGATTATTACGCAAAAGGGGAAAATCATCAGGATGCATTGCCGTGATATAAGGTCTATGGGTAGAAATACTCAGGGTGTTCGAATGATGCGCCTGAGTGGAAGTGATTCTATAGCAGCTGTAACTCGAGTAGCAGAAGACACTGAGAAAGCACCGAACCTGTCTGTAGATGATGAGAATGAATCAACTGATGAATCGAAGATAAATCCTCCTGAGGATGATGGCAATTCTGAAGGTGAGTCTCACGATGAAGAGTAAATCCTAAATTAATGAATTATTGAATTAAAGGGGTTTGGTTATAATAAAAAGCCAAGCCCCTTTTTTATGTTTCACGTGAAACATTGAGCATTTTACGTAATGTTTTATTTCTCAAATCAACAAGTTCTTTCGGGGAGATTACTTCAAGCGAGTCGGCAAACTGTAGTAACCATCGATTAATAAACTCATAGTTATCAAACTGAAAATTTATTTTCCGGCTTTTTTTCTCTGACTTTTCTTCTTTTTCAATTTTAGACGGAAGGTGTTTGATAAACTCATTGTATATATCATCATACACTTTTACTGTCACGTAGAAAGGATCATCAAGCCGGAAAAGTAAGTTTTCCGGTTCACGGTCATCTGTAATATTTCCTTTTGGGGCTTTGCTTGAATTAACAACACTACTCATTCGCTCAAGAATAAAATTCCGAAGGTCATCACGATCATGACAATAACCCACCATATTCCAGTGATCATAATAATATACCAATAACAAGGGATCAGCAGTGCGGTGTTGATAATCACCTTTTTTTGCACGGTAGGTAAACTCAATCGGACGGTTTAAAGTCAAACCCCGGCTTATCACAAACCAGTTACCGCCGGATGTTTCCACTCCCTTTTTTCTTAGAAACGGATCTACAATCGTTTTTCCTTCAAGAGCTACCATAATCCGGCGGAGTTCTTGGGGCAGAGACGCATTGATTTTTCTGCTTACCTTTTCAGCATCCTCTCTTAACTGAGTATTAATCTGAGAACGCACAAAAGCGAGCCCCATAATAATTGTAGCCAACTCTTTTTCAGTAAACATAATGGGGCTGATTTCTGAAGTACTCATGATCCCATAACCTTTTTCACTATCATGAGTTACAGGAATATTTAATTCAGAAAGACGATTAAGGTCTCTGTAAATGGTTCTTTTCGTAACATTGAACTGATCCGCAAGATCAGAGACACGCAATTTCTTTCCGGATTGTAACAGATAAATAAGATGTTGTAATCGTTCGGTACTTTTCATCCGATGTAATATATTATGAAGACTTTTTTCTTATCTCCAATATAACTTTACCGGCAAAAAATTCACCACCATTATCCAGCCGGTACTCTCTGAAAGTGAAATTATGCAGATTATATTTGCTAATTTCATCCTGATAATCAGCACCTTTTAAAAGATAACAGTCAGACCAATTTATCTTTTTAGATCTGACAATAATGTCATTAACCTTATACGTATGCTTGCTTATCAAGGACACCCGGTTGCTTTCACGAATATTATTTAAATCATCCCCTCTGGTTGTGCAGTTGGTCAAATCAAGCTGACGGATAATTTGGTCTAAAGTATTTAGTTTCTTAGTGCTTTTATCATGAAGGATAAAGTTATAATCCGGAAGAGTGATAGCAAGGGGAATTCCGGGTAATCCTCCGCCGGTTCCGGAATCCCAAATCCTGTCATTTTCAAAGTTGATTAGAACTGAAGGAAGAAGTGAGTGGCTTATATGATTTATAATATCATCCCGGCTAAGTTTTCGGCTGATGAGATTTATTCGTTGATTACAATCTATTAGAGCATCAAGATAGTTATTCAGCTGCTCCTGGTATTTATCCCGGAGTGTGTTAAGCTCGTTAAATGTTTCACGTGAAACATCCACAGCCGTCAAGAATGGACTCATCAGTTTTAGTTTTTTAGGTAGACCATAAGCACGGCAATATCAGAAGCGGAAACTCCGCTGATCCGACTCGCCTGGCCGATAGTCTCAGGCTGAACTTTGTCGAGTTTTTGCCGGCCTTCAGTAGATAGGCTTTCAATGTTGTCGTAAGACATGTTTTCAGGAATCGTCATTTTTTCCTGTTTATTTAACTCCTCAACCATCTCAAACTCTTTTTGGATATAACCGGCATATTTGGTTTGTATCTCGACCTGCTGAATGAGATCGGGGTCTTCAGTAATAGAATATACCTTTTCTTTTAGACCCGGATCAACTTCAAGAAGTGGCTTAAGGTGGATTTCAGGTCGCGTAAGAAGTTTAGGCAATTTTATAGCCTGTTTCATAGGAGAAGTGTTGATGGACTTCAGATAATCATTATAAGTCTCCGGTCTTACGCTGTAATTTTCAGTGAGTTCTTTTAATTGATCAATTTTGTGCTTTTTAGCGGAAAGCAGACTGTAACGATGTTCATCCACAAGACCAATATTATGTCCAAGTTCGGTCAGACGTAAATCGGCGTTATCTTGCCGAAGTAAAATTCGGTGTTCCGCACGGGAAGTGAACATGCGGTATGGCTCATCAGTGCCTTTGCCAACAAGATCATCAATCAGTACGCCAATATAGCCCTCTGATCGAGTTAATACTATCGGTTTCTTACTCTGAACATATCTCGCTGAATTTATGCCGGCGATAAGCCCCTGGGATGCTGCTTCTTCATAACCTGTAGTTCCATTGATCTGACCTGCAAAAAAAAGGCCGGAGACCAGTTTAGTCATCATGCTTCTGTAAATCTGATGAGGAGGGAAGAAGTCATATTCAATAGCATAGCCAGGCCTCAGGATAACAGCTTCCTCAAATCCCGGAATTTTCAGAAGCGATCGGTACTGAACATCCTCCGGCAAAGAAGTGGAAAATCCGTTTAAATACATCTCATACGTGTTCCACCCTTCAGGTTCCAGAAATAGCTGGTGCTGGGGTTTATCAGCAAAACGGTCAATTTTGTCTTCAATGGAAGGGCAATAGCGCGGGCCAGTGGACTGAATACGCCCGGCAAACATAGGGCTTCTCTCAAATCCGGTGCGGAGTTCATCATGCACAGTTTGGTTGGTATAACCGATCCAGCAAGTTAGCTGTTCATCCAACGATGGGAGAGAATCAGTCAAAAAAGAAAAAGCCGGCGGGTCCTCATCTCCATATTGAACTTCCAGGGCTTCATAATTAATATTACGTCCGTCAAGACGAGGTGGCGTACCGGTTTTGAGGCGACCGCTTTTAAAACCAAGATTCTCAAGTGAAGCCGTAATACCGGTCGAAGCTCGTTCACCTGATCGACCACCGCCAAACTGCTTTTCACCGATATGAATTACACCATTGAGAAAAGTACCGTTGGTAAGGACAACCGTTTTTGATTCAAAATTTTGTCCCGTTTGGGTTACAACGCCGTAAACTTCATTTTGATCATTGACCAGGACATCAGTTACGCTATCCTGGCGGAAATATAAATTATCAACTTTCTCCAGTTCTTCACGCATATATTGAGCATAAAGCACCCGGTCATTTTGACTACGCGGACTCCACATAGCCGGACCTTTACTCAGATTCAACATACGGAATTGGACTCCGGATTTATCAGAAACGATACCTGAAAGTCCACCCAAAGCATCGATTTCCCGAACAAGTTGACCTTTTGCCACGCCCCCCATCGCCGGGTTACAGGACATTTGAGCTATGGCACCAAGATTCATGGTGATCAACAAGGTTTTATTCCCCATGCGAGCAGCAGAAGCGGCCGCTTCACTGCCGGCATGTCCTGCCCCCACAACAATGGTATCATATGATGGATAAAGAGTACTCATAGCGGATGATTAATACGTATAGATTTGACAGATAATTATATCCGGATCAGATTACAGTTCGTAACGGCCTGTAAAGATAGTTAATTATAGAGAGAGGCTCCCAGTGCGAATAAAATGAGGGTAAAAATAAATTGAGATTCTAAGAACGCTATCGGCTCCGGGTGTAGGGCTTTTGGCTTTGGGTAATAGCGTCAAGAACACAGTGCCCGACAACAAAAGGCGTTACACAAAACTACTCTTGTTGTATTAAATTCTAGTTACATAGACTTCTTTAAATCTTTATTTATTAAAGAGAAGAGTATACATAGAAAGCCAAACATCAATATAATGTTATGTCAAAAAAGAAATTATAGAACCCATTGAAGAAGCACCCTTAGAAAAAGACTAAAGCTAAGGGTAATAAAAAGGGGTAACCGTATTATGCTTCAGCAGGAGAAGTATATGATGAATAGGGTTTACGGCGTATTCTAAGTTTTATATTCATTTTGAGCGCGCTGCAGATACTTTTTACGAGCCCACCATATCGCAACTGCAATTAAAACAAGAATAACAGGGATGTAAATGGCAAGATGCTCTAAGAAGTGATTCGTTCCGTGCCCATGGTGAAGAAACAGAGTAGGAACTAAACCGGATATTAAGCTCAACAAATAAAACATAATACACCTGTCAATTTATTTTTTTATTTAGTTTGTGAATAGTATATAAATACAAAATCTGAATTTTTTATGAATTTAGAGGCGAATATCTGATAAGGAGTTGACATATGAAACAAAAAAAGCCCTACATCACTATATCTAAAAGTGATACAAGGCTTTATATTTCTGCGATCCGGATGGGACTCGAACCCACGACCTCCTGCGTGACAGGCAGGCGTTCTAACCAACTGAACTACCGGACCGTTTGAAGAATCCAAAGATAAACACCATTTATGCCGGTGTCAATACCAATACGACAAATAATACACGTTATTTTACCAACGAATATAAAAAAAGAAAGGACCATAAGGGTCAGTTATGGTCCTTTGTGGTGGATGGTGATGGGATAGAAAGATCAATTTGGTAATAGCGATTCAATTTCCTGTATAACTTCGTCATCATCGGGTGCAGTCCTGGTGTCAAACCGACGGACCAACTTACCATCTGAATTGAGCAAGAACTTTTCGAAATTCCAGCTGATATCACCGGTAAAATCCGGGTTTTCTGTATTAGTAAGGTACGCAAATAACTCATGCTGGTTTTCCCCTTTTACGCTCAAACGAGTAGAAAGAGGAAATTCAACACCGAAGTTAATCTCACAAAACTCTTCAATTTCCTCATTCGTTTCATATTCCTGACCACCAAAATCAGCACTTGGAAAGCCGATAACTACTAAACCTTTGTCTTTATATTTTTCATGCAACTTCTGTAGCTCCTTATATTGTGGTGTGTATCCACATTTAGAAGCTGTGTTAACAGCAAGAATCACCTTCCCGCGATAATCAGACAGTTCAATTTTTTCAGACCCTGAGATATCAGTAACTTCAAAATCATAAATATTAACGTTATTATCTGTCATAAAGCTTGCAAGAAGTAATGTTAAGATGGTTAAACTGAATGATTTCATAGCTGCTTTAGTTGATTTCAAGTAGCATACTAAATGTCCGAAATCCCCAAAAAGTTCCAGAAAAGTATGATATACTGTAAGCGAATTTCCCTGCTGCTATTTCCTTTTTTTATAACGCTATTAGCAACTCCCGCCGAAGCCCAAATGTTTTCCGTAGGTAATGAAGATGAAACAACATATTCTCCATCAACTTCTGCTTTGATGATAGGTGTTGAGCCTTTTGATTTCACCTTCCAGGGTGATGAAGACATATTTAATGGGGATGCGATTAATTATTCATTCAGTGAACCGGTTTATACGTTAAGGTTCGAAATTCCCGGATTTCATTTTTATGGTGGTTTAGGCAGGGATATAATATCAGAGGATGAGGTTAATTTAAACTATCTGAATGCAGGCTTACAGTTAATGGGGGGCATGAATATCTTTACAAGACAGACGTTTAGTATTTCACTGCCCATGGAAATCAATGCGGATTATACCCAGGTTGTTTCGGATGAACAGGTTGACCGGGATCGGGAGTTCAGGCAATCAGCCATTATGATAGGTCTCGGCGGGGCGTTGGAATGGAGACCTACCACCCGCGTTCGACTGAGTACAAGGGGCATACCTTCGGTAGGGTTTTCGGTATCCTCACATAGCGGTGAAGGAGGCGTGAAGTATCAGTTTGAAAACAGAAACCGCATAAATCTGGATCATGTTTTCGGAAGAGTGGGGCTTATGATGGGAGTTGACATTAAGCTCACAACTTTGAATTCTGATGAACAGCAATTTCGCTATGATTCAAACTCGTATTCACTAATGCTTGGAGTCACATTCTGATGAAAACCGGACAGTTATTTGAAGAGCTTGTTGAACTGACTGAACAACTCGGGTATCAGGTCAGAAGGGAAAAAGGAAGTTTTATGGGCAGCTCCTGCGTACTGGAAGGCGATAAAATCGTAATGTTGAATAAAAATCATCCTGTAGAATTTAATATTGGAGTTTTGGTTAAACTTTTGGCGGAAAAAGATATCAGCGATATTTATATAAAACCTGCTGTGCGTAAGGAAATAGAAAAAATGTGGAAGAAAAGAGGGCTTAAGACCAACAATACATTAATGGAATAGAACCAATGCAGGTAACTTTTTTAGGAACCGGGACTTCAATGGGCGTACCGGTGGCAGGAGGGTTTGGAATGGAAAAGATAAGCGGAGACCCCCGCAACTTCAGGTATCGCTGTTCGGTATGGATCAAAGAGAATAATAAATCTATTCTGATAGACACCGGGCCGGAGTTTCGCTTGCAGTCAATACGTTCCGGTTTAAACAGAATTGACACCCTTTTGATCACTCATGAACATACCGATCATATTGGCGGACTTGATGATCTGCGCCCGTTTAACTATAAACAAAAGGCACCGATACCGGTTATTACCACCCCGCAGGCAAAAGATGCTATAAAAAACCGGTTCAACTACATGTTTGAACCTGATAAAACTCCCGGCTCTGTAGATATTGAATTTCAGCGAGAACAGGAATTTTATGAATCAGGAGAGGTGAAAATTCAGCCATTGCCGGTTTTTCATGGCGAAATGCCCGTTTACGGCTTCAGGATTAATGATTTCAGCTATGTAACAGATGTTAATTATATTCCTCCCGAAACCAGGGAAAAAATAAAAGGAAGCAGGGTACTGGTTTTGAGCGGATTGCGCTGGAAACCCAAGCATCCAACACATTTTATTATCCCCGAAGCAGTAGAGGTTGCTGATGAGCTCGGCGTTGAACAAACCTGGCTGGTACATATGTCGCCCTATGTAAACCACGAATCCTCTAATAAAGCGTTGCCATCACATGTGCAGTTGGCTTATGATCAATTACAGATTACGCTGTAACAGAGTACGTTTCTAAGTCTATAGGTACTTTTTATTACCGTTCTTGAGTGAATCGTATATTTGTTTCACATCCTGGGATGCATCCAGCCGGCAAACAAGAAGGGCATCTTTCGTATCAATTACGCCAATTCCTTGAAGCCCGACCAGGCTTACCATACGCCCATCATCGACCTGAACATAGCAGTTCTGGGAATCATGAAGAGTGACTTGCTCGGCATCTATGACATTTCCGTCCTCATCTTTGTCCCGGAGCTCATAGACTGAGAGCCAGCTGCCTACATCGCTCCAACCGAAATCAGCCGGTATCACGTACACAGACGTTGATTTTTCCATGATACCGTAATCTATAGATATGGAAACCGTATTACGGTAAAAAGTATCAATCTCGGATTTGCTTCCCTTATTGATATTTTGGCTTTCTCTGAAAATTTCCGGCAGGTGTTTTTCAAACTCAGTAAGGATCGTATCAACCCGCCAGATAAACATGCCGCTGTTCCATAAAAAATCACCGGATTCCAGAAACCAGGTGGCTGTTTGCAGGTCGGGTTTTTCAGCAAAAGTTTTAACCGGGTGGATGGTGATATCATCAACTTGTTCATCACCATTAGAGGTATATTGGATATAACCATACCCGGTTTCAGGGCGGCTTGGCTTTATCCCGATTGTGAGCAGATTGTTTCCTCCGGAAGCTTTTTCAATTCCGGCATTTATGATTTCACGATAGTGGTCAACATCATTGATGTAATGGTCAGCCGGCAACACGACCAAAGTTGCGTCCGGTTCCTTTTGATAAATCAGTCGTGAGATAAAAGCGATGCAAGGTGCGGTATTTCGACCGATGGGTTCACCAATGATGTTATTTTCCGGTATATCAGGAAGCTGTTCTCTGACCAAATCGGTATAGTCTGCGTTGGTACTAACAAAAATCCGTTCGAGCGGAATGACCGGAGAAATTCTATCGACCGTTTGTTGGATTAAAGTGTTTTTACCTATAAGGTTTAAAAATTGCTTGGGCTTATGTTTCCGGCTTGTAGGCCAGAACCGTGAGCCTATTCCACCGGCCATGATTAATGCATATGTCATGAGATCAATAATTATATTTTAATTCAGATCATTAAATCATCCCATTCACAAACTCAACATAAAGCAAATTTAAAATATCGGGGAAATATTGAGCAGTAATCGGGTTACAAAATTTAAATCATTCAGAGAATTTTCAGGGCGGATTTAACCACTTCAGAGGAATTTGTGTCTGCAGAATTATTTTTTATCACCGATCGAACAGCTTTCTGTGCTTTGTTGGAAGGATAACCAAGAGCTACAAGCGCATCAACGGCTTCGTTTTGTAATTCATCAGCGCCGGTTAGTACAGAAGTTTCAATTTCCGTACCCAGCTTGTCCTGAAGTTCAACGATGATGCGTTCGGCAGTTTTTTTGCCAATTCCGGGTACGGTCGCAAGTATACTGTGCTGACCCGAAGCAACGGTGTTCCGCAGTTCACCCGGTTCCATTCCTGAAAGTATTCCGAGAGCAACCTTTGGTCCTACTCCTTTTACGGTAATCAGATTCTCGAACATGTGTTGCTCATCTTTGGCGGCAAAACCGTAGAGCTGTTGTGTAGCTTCAGTAATATGATGGTGGATAAAAAGTTCCACTTGTTTTCCAGCCTGGGGAAGTTTACCCGATGTGTATGCAGACACTCCAACCAGATATCCGACACCGTTTACATCAACAATAACGGAGGTTGGCGTTTTTTCGATCACATTGCCGGAAAGGCGGGCTATCACCATAAGATACTATTCATTTGATACGGTCCGGGTTGTTTTTAGCAAAGTCACTCCAGGAGCTAACCGAGACGCCACCGGAGGTCTTGTGCATCTGATCATGCGAGGTATCACCTTTCATAAAATGACACCAGGCTACGGCAATAGCATCGGTTATATCTTCGGAGAGTTTTTCATCGGGCATAGTAAAAAAAGAGTCAAGCATATAGGCTACCTGGGATTTAGCTGCATTTCCGTTTCCGGTAATCGATTTTTTCACCGCTTTAGGAAAATACTCGCTAATAGGAATACCTTGATTGGATACTGCGAGAATGGCAGCCGCCTGTGCCCGCCCGAGCTTCAGCATAGCTTGAGGGTCTTTTCCGTAAACAGGAGTTTCGACGGCACAACCATCAGGTTTAAAACTAAGCAGATACTCAGTAATCTTTTCATAAAGATACTTCAGGCGGGGAATCTGCTCTTCAACGCTATCAAGACGGATTGCGTCATAAGCTAACACATCAATTTTTGATGCATCTTCCTTTTGAAGTATTGCGATTCCGGTAACACGGGAACCGGGATCTATACCCATGATCACCGTTTTCTTCATAAAGTTACTTAGTTTGAACGGTAGCTGCCGGTCTGCCCGCCGGTTTTAGATAAAAGCTGAACATCATAAATGCGGATATGGTGATCTACCGATTTGCACATATCATAAATTGCCAGACAAGCGACGGAAACGGCAGTCAAGGCCTCCATTTCCACTCCCACCCTTCCGGGGGTTTTAATAAATGATTGCACCGATACGGAATTCTTCTGATCAACAAGATTAAATTCTATGTTGATATCTGATAGTGTATTAGGATTGCAGTGGGCGAAAAGCGAAGAGGTTTGCTTGGCGCCGAAAATACCGGTTACTTCAGCCACAGTAAGAACATCACCCTTTTTTATATCATGATCTTTAATCATTTGATAAGCTTTGGGAGACAGCTCTATATGTCCGATGGCCAGTGCTGTACGTCCCCTGGTAGGGGAGTTCATGGCATGATCTGAGATAGAGGTTTGTTCTTCTCTGTTTACGGGTACTTTTGGAGTGTCCATAGAAATTAAAAAATAAAAAATTACTCAGAAGATTGTTGATCGTGCGCACTGAAAAGGTCTTGAATGATCTTTTCACTGATTCCGTTTGTGGAAAATCCGCCGTCGTGAAATAGATTTTGCATGGTTACCATTCTTGTCAGGTCGGAGAACAATGTAACGCAGTAATCGGCGCATTCATCTGCTGAAGGGTTTCCAAGCGGAGCAATTTTATCTGCAAATTCATACAACCCGTCGAATCCTTTAATTCCGGATCCCGCCGAGGTTTTTGTAGGCCCCTGTGAAACGGTATTAACCCGAATTCCGCGGTCTCCGAGCCGGCTGCCAAAATTACGGGCGATACTTTCAAGCAGCGCCTTGGCATCGTTCATATCCGAATATTTGGAGAAGATGCGTTGCGCACCTATGTAAGTAAGGGCTACTACACTTGCATTGTTGTTCAGGACATCGTGAGAGACTGTTGCAGAATGCAAAATTTTGTGTAAGGATAATGCCGAGATATCAAGCGTTTGCTGATAAAACTTGTAATTAAGATCATCATAAGGCTTGTTTTTCCGGATGTTGGGAGACATTCCGATGGCATGAAGTATAAAATCAAGCTTCCCGACTTTTTCTTTCACATCTTTCAATAACTGATCAACTTCATCTTCTTTTGAGACATCGCAGGGCAGAACGGGCGCTCCGGTTTGTTCGGAAAGTTCATCAAGTGCCCCAAGACGCAATGCCATCGGAGCATTGCTTAAAGCGAACTGAGCGCCTTCACGGTGGCAGGCAAGTGCAACTCGCCAGGCAAGGCTTCTGTCATCAAGCGCTCCGAAAATCAATCCCTTTTTTCCTTCTAATAAGTTATGTCCTTTTTGTGCACTCATAATAAATTTTTAATGTTGAAAGATGATTCCA
Source organism: uncultured Chitinophagales bacterium (assembly GCA_964505385.1). Taxonomy (GTDB): domain Bacteria; phylum Bacteroidota; class Rhodothermia; order Balneolales; family Natronogracilivirgulaceae; genus SLJN01. Next base: position 14,366 of record CAZDIA010000014.1, on the reverse strand, counting down.
TGTATGATTGAAGAATAAACAACCTGCACGATTATTGCTAATGCAGGAATCACCGAAAAAGTAATCAGTTTCTGAGCAAAACTAAATGGGAAAGGTAGTGTTGCAAAATGTGGATAAAGTTGTTGATAATTGCAATTAGAGTGCCTATTTTTTGAGACTCTGCTAAAAACGACAATTTGACCCATGTTTGAGGATTTATCAAGTAAACTGGAAGCGGCTTTTAAGTCGGTGAGCGGGCAATCAAAGATTGCGGAAGTGAATATCGCGGAAACGGTTCGCGAGATTCGCCGCGCATTGCTTGACGCCGACGTGAATTACGAGGTGGCACGTGAGTTGACCCGAAAGGTCAAGGATCAGGCTCTTGGGACCGGTGTGTTGCAGAGTGTATCACCGGGACAGCAGTTCACCAAAATTGTCTACGACAATCTTGTAGAGATTCTTGGTGAAGAGCGTGAGGATATTACTTACAGCGAAAAACCACCAACCGTAATTTTAATTGCAGGGCTCCAGGGATCGGGAAAAACCACGTTCAGTGGCAAATTAGCCCGATTGCTTAAAGAGCAGGGCAAAACTCCGCTTCTGGCAGCAGCCGATGTTTACCGGCCTGCCGCCATTGATCAGCTTAAAACCCTGGGTGAGCAGATCGACGTTCCGGTTTACTCCATCGAAGAAAAAGACGCCCTCAGGGTTGCCAAAGAATCGGTGAAGGAAGCAAAGGCAAATGCCCGGGATGTCGTGATCATCGATACAGCCGGCCGCCTCCATGTGGATGAAACCATGATGGAAGAGGTCGCCGGAATTAAAAAGGCAGTTAACCCCAACGAGGTGCTGTTTGTTGTTGATGCGATGACAGGCCAGGATGCCGTCAATACAGCGCTTGAATTCAACAAGCAGATCGATTATCACGGAGTTGTGCTCACCAAGCTTGATGGTGATACCCGAGGTGGAGCGGCACTGTCCATTCGGAAAGTAGTGGATAAGCCGATCAAGTTTATTAGCACCGGAGAGAAGCTGGACACAGTCAGTCCGTTTTATCCGGACCGGATGGCACAGCGTATCCTTGGTATGGGTGATGTGGTGAGCCTGGTGGAAAAAGCCCAGGAACAGTACGATGAGGAGCAGGCCAAGAAGCTGCAATCCAAAATAAAATCCGAGGAGTTTGATCTCGAAGATTTTTATCAGCAGCTTCAACAGATTAAGAAAATGGGATCCATGAAGGATCTCGTCGGGATGATTCCCGGCATGAACAAACAACTTGAAGATGTGGAGGTCGATGATGATACCCTCAAACCCATTGAGGCAATCATTAACTCGATGACTCCCGAGGAACGAAGAAATCCTAAAATATTAAACGGAAGCCGGCGTAAGCGTATAGCTAAAGGTTCCGGCACATCGGTGCGTGATGTGAATGATTTAATTAAACAGTTCTCCCAGATGAAGAAAATGATGAAGACAATGACCAAGATGAATAAATCTGGTCGTGCCATGGAAGGACTGAAAAACCTGCCGATAGCCGGGCGCCGTTAACAGAACTTACAGAACCCTGAAGCAAGAAATAGAGGAGAAAAAACCTTGGTAAGAATTCGACTACAACGACACGGGCGTAAGCGCAGAGCTTACTACCATATCGTAGCGGCAGACCAGCGCAGCAAACGCGATGGTCGCATTGTGGAAGATCTCGGCCGTTATAATCCATTTAGCTACGGCCCGGATCGAGTAAAATTGAACGTGGAGCGTGCTACTGATTGGATCAGAAAAGGTGCGCAACCCACAGATACAGCCCGGAGCATCCTCAAAAACGAAGGTGTATTTTACCGGTTGCATCTCGAACGCTGGGGATGGGATGAAGAAAAAATAGAAGAAACCATCTCTCAGTGGAAAGAAGAGAAAAAGAGCAAAGCCGAGGAAAAGAAAACTCCTGCGGCCCGGAAAGCGGCTCGTTTAAAGGCTGAAGAAGAGGAATTCAAGAAAGCGGAAGAAAAGCGCAAAGCTGAAGAAGCTAAGAAAGCCGAAGAGGCAGCTGCTAAGAAAGCTGAAGAGCAGGAAGCTGCCGAAAAGGCCGAGCAGGCATCCGATGCCGAAACCGCTGAATCAGCTGATCAAACCGAGGCTCCCGCGGAAGCTGCCGAAGAAACTGCTTCTGATCAGGCTGAGGCCAAAGAAGAAAAAGCTGCCGCGGCTGAAGCGGAAGCATCCGAAGAAGCTGCTGCGGACCAGGCTGAAGCTGAGAAAGAAGAAACTTCTGAAACTGCTGAGGCAAAAGAAGAAGAACCTGAAGCCGCGAAAGAAGAGGCTAAGGAGCAGCCGGCTGAAGAAGAAAAAGCCGACAAGCAAGCTGAAGCTGAATCCAAAGAGGCTTCAAAAGAAGAAGCTGAGGAAAAGACTGAGAAGTCTGAAGATAAAACCGAAGCAAAAGCGGACTCAGACGAATCGGAAGCGGATTCTTCTTCTCAAGAAACTGATAAGAAAGAAAAGTAATCTAAAGAGCTTATGTGATGGCAGCCCATGAAGATCACGGATTGATTAAGCTGGCTACCATCGTTAAAGCCCACGGTTTGAATGGCGAAGTGATTGCAGAAATTCAGCATAACCGCGAGGCTTTAGAAAGCAAAACACATATTTTTATCCGTGACCGCCGCGGAGATTTGACTCCTTATCAGATTGAGGATATCAAAGAAAAACAAGGCGGTGAAGATTTGTTCTTTGTGAAACTGGCGTTTATAAATGACCGCACTTCAGCGGAGCGATTGACCGGGGCTTCGGTTTTCGGAGAGGCTGCCGGGCAGGCTGAAATTGAGCAAGAGTTACCTGATGACTTATCCGGCTGGGATGTTTTAGATAAGCAGGACAATATCATCGGGCAAGTTGAAGAGTTTATGGATATGCCGGCACATCCGGTAATAACCATAAAGCTGAATACATCCGAAATGTATTTGGTACCTTTTGTAGATGAATATATCACAGCAATTGATGAAGATAGCCGAAGAATTTCGGTAAAAAATCTGGATCAATTAGATCCGGAGGAATAAACCATGCAAATTGATATAATCTCAGCCGCACCGGAATTGCTCAAGAGCCCGCTGGAGAATAGCATCATCGGACGAGCCCGTGAGGCTGGTCTGGTGAACATTCGCATCCATGATTTGCGAGAGTATTCCAGCGATAAGCACCATAAAGTTGATGATTATCCATATGGTGGCGGCGGAGGAATGGTACTTACACCTCAGCCAATATTTGACTGCATCGAGTCGCTTCAGGGTAAGCAGTCAAATGAAGAGGTGCTGTTCCCAACTCCGGATGCACCGATATTTACTCAACAGGATGCCGTTAATCTTTCGCTGAAGAAAGACATTATTATATTATGCGGTCATTATAAAGGTGTTGATCAACGAGTGCGTGATCAACTGGTTACGAAAGAATTGAGTATTGGAGATTATGTATTGTCGGGAGGTGAACTTCCGGCACTGGTTATGATAGACTCCATAGTTCGATTGATACCCGGCGCCCTGGGTGATGCCCAAAGCGCTCTTACGGATTCTTTCCAGGATGGACTACTTGGAAATCCGGTTTATACCAGACCTGCTGATTTCAGAGGGCATAAAATTCCTGAAATCCTGCAAACAGGTGATCATAAAAGAATCGAACAATGGAAACATGAACAGGCTGTCGAAAAAACAAAAAAGCTTCGGCCTGATATATACGAGAAATTTTTAAAAGAACAACAAAACGAAGAATGGCAGCGATAAGCGTTATGGAAAAGTTAAAATTGGTTGAAGAAACCCAGATTCGTGATGATTTACCGGAGTTCAATGCGGGAGATACAGTTAATGTGCACTATCGCGTTCGGGAAGGTGAAAAAGAGCGTATCCAGCAGTATCAGGGCACAGTGCTTCAAAAAAGAGGTAGTGGTGCAAGCAAAACCTTTACTGTTCGTAAAATGTCCGGTAATGTCGGGGTAGAGCGGATTTTTCCGATGCACTCTCCTTACATTTCAAAAATAGAAGTGAAAAAGCGTGGAAAGGTAAGAAGAGCAAAAATCTTTTACTTGCGCAACCTCACCGGAAAAGCTGCCCGAATACCGGAAAAGAAATAAATCAGCTCTGCGCATTTTACAAAAATTGAAAAGCCCCGCTGGTTTTGCCGGTTGGGGCTTTTCTTGTTTAGCGACAGATCATGAAGTGCAGTTTTGCATTCTTTTAGCAAAGGGGATACAGTATTACGCGGTATTGGTTTAAGAACAAACTCGGCGGGATGGTAATAGATTATAGTTAGCTGATGAAAGCGAGGTTTAGTATTTTCATGTAATATAGTTTGTTAATTTTTGATCATTAATTAATCACCCATAAGCGGAATATTTTTTATGGCTAAGAAAACTCCATTCTACGAAACTCATCAACAGCTCGGAGCAAAAATTATTGATTTTGGCGGGTATGATATGCCTGTTCAGTACAGCGGAATACGTAAAGAACATATGGCCGTTCGGCAAAAAGCTGGGTTGTTTGATGTATCTCATATGGGTGAATTCTTCATCAGCGGCCCGCAGGCATTTGATCTTATTCAATATGTAACCGTAAATGATGTGGCAAAACTGTATCCGGGAAAGGCGCAGTATACTGCTATGTGCTACGAAAATGGCGGAATCGTGGATGATCTGCTCGTGTATATGCTGGATGACAACCTGTATATGATGGTAGTGAATGCGGTAAATAAGGATAAGGATCTTAACTGGGTTAATTCCAACAATACCTTTGATGCTAAGGTAGATGACCGATCCGATGATATTTGCCTTCTTGCCGTCCAGGGACCGAATGCTCCCGAAATAGTGAATGAACTTGCATCTATCAATACCGACGAAATCAAATTTTATCACTCAAAATACGGAAATGTGGCCGGAGCGGAGGATGTGATTATATCTGCTACCGGATACACCGGCGAAAAAGGGTTTGAACTCTATTTTGACAAAAACCAAAATACCCCGCAACAGGTTTGGAATAAGTTGATGAAAGCCGGGGAAAGCCGGGGATTGGAACCTGCCGGACTTGGAGCGAGGGACACGTTGAGGCTGGAGTTTGGATTACATCTATACGGAAATGATTTGACTGACGAGACGAACCCTATCGAAGCAGGGCTTGGCTGGATTACAAAAACTGAAAAAGGTGATTTCATAGGAAAGGAATCTCTGCTTGAAGTCAAGCGCAGCGGACCGAAGCGCAAACTGATCGGTTTTGAAATGCAGGAACCCAAAAAAATCCCAAGGAAAGGTTATCCGCTGTTAAACGAAGATGGTGAGAACATCGGAGAAGTTACCAGTGGAGGCTTGTCAATTGTACTCGATAGCGGAATTGGAATGGCCTACGTAAAAACGGAATATGCGGAGCCCGATACTTCGGTTTCGATTTCAATCAGGAATAAAGAAGTGCCCGCTGTTTTGAAGAAACCTCCATTTATTAAAAAATAACCCTCTGATTAAATATTTTAAATGAGCCCCAATATTGATGTTTATTCAACAGCAATTGCTTTTAAGGAGCAAGACTTAAAAGGCAAATTTGTTGTAGTCATAGATGTTTTAAGAGCAGGAACTACCATACTTACAGCTCTTCATAACGGAGCACGTGGTGTTATACCGGTGGCGAATATGGCTGAAGCCACCAACTATGCCCAAAATCTTGATCCGGTCAAATATTTATTATGCGGAGAAAAAAACGGCTACAAAATTGAAGATTTTCAACTTGGCAACTCTCCGTTAGAATACACACCTGAAAAGGTAAGCGACAAAACCGTTATTTTAAATACAACTAATGGCACAAGAACAATTGCACGTAGCTATCTTGCTCATAAGGTGATTATTGGCACGTTTCTGAACCTGCAGCGGGTCATAGATGAGTTGAATGAAAGCGAGCATGAGGTGCTGCTTCTCTGTGCCGGAACAAACAATCGAATTTCCATTGAGGACTTGCTGTGTGCAGGTGCGATAGTGCATGGGCTCACTGATGGGAACTTGTCGGAAGATGCAACGGATGGAGCCAAATTGGCTTTTATTTTGTTTGAAAAATTTGGTAATAATATTGAAGATGTTGTTCGTAAGTCAAATAATGGTGAATGGCTTGCCAAAGCGTTCGGTGAAGAAGAAGTAGCTTATTGTTGCCAGATTGATAGTATTTCCACGCTTCCGGTGTGGAAGGAAAGAATTATCACTTTAGATCATGTCAGGTAAAAAAAAGGCGAAAAAAAACGTTAAGGCGAACAGCAAAAATCCGGCTAAAAGCGCCGGAATTTTGTCTCCTTCCAGAAAGCTCGAGATTCTCGGTGTAATTATAATAGCGCTTTCTTTACTGCTTGCTTTGAGTATTCTTACCCACAGGAGCGGTGATTATGCCATAATTACAAGCGTAGCCTTTTCCGATTTGCTTCAGTTCGACTCCGATCCCGCGCTGCGCATTCAAAACGGTCTCGGTCCGCTTGGTGCTTACCTGGCATATATTTACGTGGACTTACTTTTTGGTTACCCCAGCATAATAATTGCCGGCTTCGGAGTGGCTTTTGGATGGAAAATTTTCAGGCATCATTCGCTTAGGGTTCTTATCCCCTGGGCATTTTATTATTTATTTTTGATGATCCTTGCGGCCTCAATATTTGGTTGGTTTCAATTAGAGCAGGATATGTTATCATCATCATGGAGTGGTTCGGTGGGTATTGCAACTGCTCAGTTTCTGCTTTCCTTTACCGGGCGGTTTGGCCCGATCATAATCCTGGGCAGCCTTATCTTGATTGCCCTGCTGTTCCTTATCGACCGCGATATACAAACAACAATTGACCGGGTGAAAGAATGGAGAGCTCAAAGAAGAGAAAGAAAAGAAAGCAAGAAAGCACATCCGGTGCAGCCATCAGCGGACGAAAGAGTTGAAGGAAAATCGGCTCCGGCTCCCAAACCATCCGTAACATCTGAACTTGCCGGAAATGAGGACTCACCTTCGGATCTCGATCAGACGGATCAAGAAAAAGAAACAATTGATGACATCATCGCAAGATCCCAGCAGGATGAAGAGAAACGCATCCGCAAGCAAAAGCAAGAGGAAGATGATATCGAAACCCGGCCGCCTCGGGCTGTGTTGGATAAATCCGGTGAAGAGGACTCATCAACCCAAAAGTCGAATGCCGGAGAAGATGATGATCTTGAAATATCGGTCTATATAGGTAAAGGAGAGGAAGAGGTAAACGAAAAAGCTATACAAAAAGAGAATAAAAGCCGGGAAAAAGCCAAACCGGTAATCAAATACAAGTTTCCTGGTCTTGATCTGCTGGATGCCCCGACCGATGAGGATGACAGTATAGATTTTGAAGAGATTAATGATAACAAGGCGATAATCCTCGATAAGCTTAAGCGTCACGGAATCGAAATAACCGGTATTGAAGCTGTCGTGGGTCCTACGGTAACTCTTTATGAACTTCAGCCCGCCCCTAATGTGAAAATCAGCAAGATTGAGAGTTATGCAAATGACCTTAAAATGGCTATGGCTACACGGGGTCTGCGGATCATTGCTCCTATTCCGGGAAAATCCAAAGTTGGGATTGAAGTACCCAACCGCAAGAGGAAAACAGTACATATTAAATCGCTACTCAGAACCAGGCGATTTGTGGAAACCAAATATGATCTGCCGGTGGCTTTCGGCCGAACTATCGAAAACGAAGTATTCCTGCTGGATTTAACTTCCCTTCCACACTTGCTCATTGCCGGTGCTACCGGTTCCGGTAAATCAGTCGGGATTAATACCATTATTACGAGCTTGTTATACAAGTGCCATCCGGCGGATTTAAAATTTGTTTTGATTGATCCGAAGAAAATTGAGCTCAGTTTGTTCCGGGAAATGGAGCGGCATTACCTGGCAAAGCTACCCGGTGATGAAGAACCCATCATCACGGACACGCAAAAAGTTCTTGATGTACTCAATAGCGTATGCCAGGAAATGGATGATCGCTATGAGCTGCTCAAGCTGGCTATGGTGCGGGATATAAAATCTTATAACAAAAAAATTAAAGACGGCAAATTAGACGATGATCAGGGGCATCGACATCTGCCGTATATGGTTGTGATCATTGATGAGCTTGCTGATTTGATGGTGACAGCAGGAAAATCTATTGAAGAACCGATTGCCAGAATTGCCCAGCTTGCCAGGGCGGTTGGCATTCACTTAGTTCTGGCAACACAGCGCCCGTCAGTCAATGTTATAACTGGTACGATCAAAGCTAACTTCCCGTCGCGCATAGCTTACCGCGTTGCAACAAAAGTAGATTCAAGAACCATACTTGATTCAATGGGAGCTGATCAGTTGATTGGCAAAGGGGATATGCTGTTCTCAGGTGCTACAGGTACGGTAAGAATCCAGAATGCTTTTGTTTCACCTGAGGAAGTAGAGCGGATAACCAATTATATCAGTAAACAGGAGGGATATGATCAGCCATATCTGTTGCCGGTTCCCGAGGATTCGGAATCAGGTGAAGCAGGAGATCTGGATGATCGTGATGAATATTTCGAAGAAGCTGCCAAACTTGTAGTGGATCATCAGAAAGGATCAGTATCACTCGTTCAAAGAAGACTCAGGCTTGGATACAACCGCGCCGGAAGAATCGTTGACCAATTGTATGCTGCTGGTATCGTAGGGCCAAGCAAAGGAAGCTCTGCAAGGGAAGTGCTGGTAGCCGATGAAGTAGAGTTAAAACAAAAGTTACAGGAACTTGATGAATAAACTGATCTTAATACCGGCGCTTTTAATATTCGGATTCACTGCGGGTGACGAAGTTACAGCGGACCGGGCTTTGGAACAATTAAGGGATAAGCTTGAATCCGGAGTGATTCTGCATGGTGAGATGGAGCATTTGTATGAAGACCGGCATACGGGGACTGTCGAGGAGCATTCCGGGCAGATTTGGATTGGCAAAGACCGATACAAAATCGATGTTGGTACTCAGCAGGTTCTTGTAATTGATGATGTATCAAGAGTATACAATGAAACCGATAACCGGTTGATTGTAAGTACCTACGAGCCGGAAGAAGATGATTTTGCACCATCCCGGTTGCTTAATCTCTCTGAAGACGTATTTTCGATAAATCAGGAAAGGGATGGCGAAAAAATTAAAATCCATTTGGCAACCGAAGACCCGTTTGAATTGCTTCGCACAGTTGATATCGAACTGAATGAAGATTTGATTCCGCAATCGATCAGAGCAGTGGATCAAACCGATAATAAATACACCACAACTTTCAAAGAGGCACGGTTTGAAGAGTGGGATGATGATGTGTTTACTCTTGATTACCCCGATGACGCGGAAGTAGTAGATTTAAGAGATTAACAAAACCGGCATATGCGCAAATCAGCAAAAGTAATTGCCGGCATATTCATCTCTGTTTTTTTTCTCTGGTTGGTTCTCAGGAATATCGAATTCAGTGAGGTTCTCTATTATATGCAGGGCATCACCTATTGGTGGTTGATCCCGTACTTTTTTGTATCTCTGTTAAGTCATTTCCTGCGTAGTGAGCGGTGGAGGATGTTAGTTCAACGGGAACATAACGTCCAACACAGGGATACTTTGTTTGCCGGCGTGATGCTTGGTTACCTGGTTAATTATGCGGTCCCCCGGTTAGGAGAAATTTCCAGATCGGTATATGTGGCAAAAAAATCTGATATGAGCACCAGTGATGTTATCGGGACGGTAGTTTTAGAGCGAATCATCGACTTTGCCTGCATGCTATTGATGACCGTTATTATAGTCTTCTTCATAATTACAGATCTTGAGACGATTCAGCGTGTGTTCGGACAGCAAGCTGTCGAATTTTTAGCATGGATCGGCGAGATGCAGCAGATTGTAACATTTGCCTTAATTCTTATTGCCGGCGCGGTATTGGTTTATGCCCTCTACTTGATTATTAATAAATGGCGCAAGCAAAGCGAGCTTGGAAAGAAAATCGCTTTGCGTATTGAAAATGCAATCCGTCAGTTCATCTACGGTCTAACATCGATATTACGCCTGAAAAACTGGCCACTTTTTTTATTATCTACAGTTTTGATTTGGGTCTGCTATGCTGCAATGTCATATATCCCGTTTATAGCTTTTGACATGACTACCGAATATGGTCTGGGTTTTTATCACGCCTGGGTGGTCATGGTTATAGCGGCGATCGGTATTTCCCTGCCATCACCGGGTGGTATCGGAACCTATCATTGGTTTGTAATGCAGACACTTGTGGTACTTTATAGTGTGCCCGCAACGGTTGCTTTGGCTTATGCCTTTGTAACTCATGCGGTGATGATGATTATCGTTTTAATCATTACCCCGGTTATTATATTTTTTAATACCGGTGGAAAATTTAGTTTTGATATTTTCAAAAAAACAGCTTAAAGACGGACAATTGGTTCATTAACTGTTAGTTAATGTTTGTAAGAAAACTCTCTGAGGCTCTTGTTAACTGCAAATAATCTTTGCTTTCTGATAGTTCGGTTGTTGATTTTTCTGCTATTCAATTTCCAATTCCATATTTTGTTTTTGAAATAGGTTTTCTCATTCTTTTTTCCTATGTATCTTGAATATTATACATCTACAGAAAAAACCCCTGATTTGCTAACTTACAGACGAGCTATAGCATACTGCGTCATATGCTTGTTTACGGTAATAAGCCTGTTCGCTGTGCCAAACTCCACGGTTTCTGCACAGAGTGCTGAAGATGAGGATTTGTTACCGGAAATTGATCCTCAGGATATTGAAATCAGGGGGGATTATACTGCTGAGTTTCAGGGGTTAACACGCCAGCCCATTCTTGGCTTTGCACCGGAGCCAAGGGTTTTTCAAATTGATCCTGAGCGTATGCCATTTATTCAGGATGAAGAAGATATTGTTGCTACAATTTCTGTAAGCGACCTTGAAGAACCTCTTTTACCGGAGTCGCAAACTATTGCATTTCCTGATAAAGGTACTGCGTTTTTAAGAGCTGGTTATGGCCGTTTTGACTCTCCCTTTGGCAGATTATTTGTTGAGCAGGATATCGCATCCGATACTAAGTTAAGAGCCGACAGCCGGTTTTCTTCTTCAGCTGGGCATGATTTGGATCATCCGACCGGGTTTCGCTCTTTTGATGTGGATACCGACTTAACTTACCGAAGCGGGAGCGACCGGTTTATTGGTGGCGTTTCAGGTTATTCCCATTTTAATTATACCGGGGATGCATCAAATCAGGATTTCCCTTCGGATACTCCCCCGCGCAGTGAAGCTACAAATATAAACGCCAAAGCGGACTGGCAGCGACTTTATAACCCATATAACGGGTGGAACATCAAAGGGAATTTCGGCAGTACTCATATTGATGTTGATAACTTCGTGGTCTCAGAGGGGCTTACGGAGCTATCCAAAGAGCTTAATTCCCTGGATGAGCAACTTGTCGCGATTGAAGTGCAAAGGTTTTTTGAAGGCCAGAGTGTTGATGAACAGTTTTTGATTGAGGGAAAGTCCAGAATTGGGTTTTTCAATAACGGCATGGAAGATCAAAACTGGAATTATGGCAGACTTGGTTTTAGCTATATCCGGAGATTTGCGCAGGTTCACCGCCTGAAAGCCGGATTAAATACCTATCAATTGTATGATCCGGAAGATGATCTGAACTTCAGGTTTTATCCGGATATAACCTATACCTACAACCCCGGCTCCGGTTTTAACTTAAAAGTATATGGTCTTGGACATGTAAAAAACCAGGGTCTTACGATGATACCCGAAACCAACAGAATGGTAGTGAATGTTCCATGGCTCGGAAATCAAAGAGGGTGGGATATTGGAGTAAATAGCGCCTACTCCTGGGATGGCACAAACAAAATTTATTCCAATGTATCGTTCAGTTCATATGATAACTATCCGTTTTTCAGATACAATTCTGTAAGAAGTGGTCATGAACTTGATTTTGCAAATTCTGCAAATATATTTGAAGGCACTATTGGCTATGCAACAGATGTATCACCCAGAATACTTTCCTTGCGGGCTGAAGTGACGGCACGTTCTGCTTCGGCGGATGAGCTGGACGATATCCCCTATTACGAACCACTTGCGGTTCGTACTGAGGTTTACAGCCAGCCATTCAATAATTTCTACTTGCAGGGAAGTATAGATTTCAGGGCAGACAGGCCGACTGCCGATCCTGAAAATAACCTTTCGGGGTTTGTGCTTGGAAATTTGCAGGCTGAATACAAATTTACCAGTGGTTTCGGAGTATATACCCGGGCGATAAATATGTTTGGTCAGGAATATGAACTTTGGGAGGGATATGAGGAACGACCCTTTCAAATACTTGGTGGAATAACAGTGAGGTTTTGATGGATGCCGGTAAAGAAAAAGAGCTGGTAAAAGTTATAAAAGAGATTCTTATCAAAGAGAAAAAGGTTGAGCTGCCTGATTTTGGAGAGTTACAGGTACACCACCAAAAACAAAAACAGCATCAGCGAGCCAACGGCCAGGTGGTATTAAATCCACCTATGGATAAAGTTTATTTTAAACCCGACTGAGAATCATCTTTGAAGATGGGTGAACAAAAAATTTTGATAACAAAGATTGCTGAACGCTTCAATATTAATCCGGAAGAGGCTCATAAACTTCTGTCTGAATGGGTGGCCGGTTTAAAAGATAATCTTGACAGAGATGGTTCTGTAAAAATTGAGAAGTTTGGCACCTTTCTAAAAGATGAAAGTAGAGTAACATTTGAACCGTCTGAAGAGCTTGCGCTTGAGGTAAATCATAAATATGCGGGTATGGAGCCGATCGAAATTTTACCGGCATACCGCAAAGGAGCGGCTGGGGAGAGCCGAAAAGCTGATGAACAAGATCAGCAAGAAGAGTCGGAACAGAAAGAAGAAAACCTCATTGCTCCGGGAGGCAAAGAAGATGAAGATTCTGATACCCCTGATGAACTAAGTACTTCAAGAGAAACAACTCAGGATCAAGCAGAAGTAGATGATCAAGCTGCCTTAAAAGATGAAGAGGAAACAGCCGATGACGAAGTCTCTGAAGAATCAGATGAGTCGGATGACCCGTTTTCTGAATTTGATGATAAGCTTGATACTGAAGGAGAGGGTGCCCAGGAAGATGAAGATGATGATTTATTATCACCATACGATGAGGAATTTCTACCTCCTGAAGCAGATGAAGATGACGAACCTTTGGAAAAAGATGCAGATATAGATTCAGACAATTATAAAGAAAGAGCGACTGAAGGGTTAGAAGATTCCGCTGATGTGGAAAAAGAGACAGAACAAGACTATTTCCTGGAAACTCAAGAAGACTATATCCCCCCTGGCGGCCAGAATGAAGATGGTGATTCTGAAAATAAGAAGGAATCCGAATCAGAGATTGAGGATGCTGATCCATTTGAGGTTAATCAATCCGAGGATACGGCACCACTTGATCCGGATGATGAAGATGATTCGCTGATCTCTCCTGAAGAAGATAAAACACATTGGGATGATCTGGAATCAGAGTCAGTTGAGGAAAAAGAGGATGATAAATCTGAGCCGCAAGAAGCTGATCCTATTTATTCATCTGAAACCGTAGACTCCGATCCTGAGGAAGATGAATCAGTTAATGAAGTAACGGTAACAGGGCAGGAAGATCCATCCGACAGTAAAAAAGACGAGCAAGAAAAATTCGCGGCTGAATCCCAGGATAAAACAAGAGATAATGACAAATCTAAAACAAACAGCAATAAAGGCAAAATATTTGCAGGAGTAGTATTAGTTATTGCATTAGTAGCAGGGTTTCTGTTTGTTTTCTTGTATGATACCAATGACACCGAACCGCCCCTTGGTGAAGAAGTGCAGGAGGGTGCGCCGGTTGTAGCTGATGAGGAAGATGAAGATGAAACCGAGCCGGAGGAAACAGAAGAAGAGCCGGAACAACCTGAAACTGATGAATGGGGATATCGTGGTGACTATGTGGAAATAGATGATTATTATACCATTGTAGTACATTCTATCAGAAGCCGCAGCAGTGCTGAGGCAGAATATGAAAAAATCGCGGATCAGGAATTTCGGGCTACATTAAATTCCTACACTCCGGAAGATCAGGAAGAAAGATGGAGGGTAGGTATAGGCCAGTTTGCAAATGTTGATGAGGCAGTGGAGGCAGCGGAAGAGCTTCCGGAACCTTGGAAAGACTACCATTTTATTATTCGAATCCGATAATAAAAGTTGATGCGTTAAAAAAGTTATGTGAAGGTTTAGCTTTATTAAAACTCCAGGATTAAACCATACACTTTAACTTTGATGTTACTTTCGCTAATGTGAAACACCTTTGATTATTACCAAAACCCGGGTGAATAATCCACGATAATGCGTATT
>CAZDIA010000013.1:0-78490 GCA_964505385.1 uncultured Chitinophagales bacterium | reverse complement strand
GCAAAAAGATGTTATGACTTTGCTTGATAATGGTGTATGGCCGCAGGGTTACGTTCAGGATGTTAAAAAATTCAATAAAACTATCAATGAGGAGGATGCATTTGAATTACATGAGTTGCGCTTGGTTTGTGAGCTTGCGAAAATTTTCCGGAAGTACAAGGGAAGACTGATTACGGTGAAAAAAAATCAAAATTTACTCAAGCAGGATAAGGTATCCGAGTTATATGCCCGCTTGCTAACAACCTGGTTCAGGGAGTTTAATTTTGCCTACAGAATGGGCTACGAAGAGGTTCTACGAGATTTTCAACAGCAAATCCCATATTATTTATACAAATTCAGTAAAATGCCGGATCGTCAATCCCTTGAGCAAATAGCCAAAGATATCGTGTTTCCAACACCTGAATGGTCTTTTTTTGATAGTGAGCAAGCTGAATCTAACCGTTTAAGGTACAGAGGGATGTTCCTCGAAACTTTTATGTTTCGAATTCTTAATTATTTCGGTTTGGTTGAGATTGATAAATCAAAGTCAGACAAGGATCTTTTATTAGCAGATAATGAAAATATTTTCATCACCAAAACTCAACTGTTTTATGATGTAATTCGTTTTAACTTCGAAGGATTAGAATATGAGGGCGGTAATTTTTTCACTTCGTAATTATAAAATCACAGTTAATTTCAAACCGGTACCATTATGACGATACCCATTTTAATTTTACTTGGTGTGATTTTGATTATGGTCATCTATTCGGTGACCATTTACAACCGGATGGTCAAACTGCGAAACCGGTTTAAAAACGCATTTGCACAAATTGATGTGCAGCTTAAACGACGTTATGATCTTATCCCGAATCTGGTTGAGACCGCAAAAGGGTATATGAAACATGAGCGGGAAACACTGGAAAATGTAATTCAGGCGCGAAATCAGGCGCAGCAGGTGGAGCAAAAAGCTGCCCAGCAACCCGATGATCCCGAGTCGATGAAAAAGCTGATGAGTGCCGAGCAAACACTCACCGGTTCACTTGGCAAGCTGTTTGCCCTGTCGGAAAGTTATCCTGATCTGAAGGCAAATCAGAATATGATGCAGTTAACAGAGGAGCTTTCATCAACCGAAAATAAAATCGCCTTCGCCCGTCAATCCTATAATGATGCGGTGATGAACTATAATACGGCACGTGAAAAATTCCCGAATATCATATTTGCTAATATGTTCGGGTTTCAGGAAGCTCAACTTTTCGAAGTTGAAGTTGAAAAAGAGCGGGAGGCGCCCTCGGTATCGTTTTAGCTTTTCTTTCGCTTGTTTGGTTTGTTTGAGGTTTGATGTTTGAGGTTCAAACAAAGTGGTTCAATCGGGTAATGTTGATGTGTCGGATATCATAAACATTTGTTAAGTAATACATGGATTTTTTTGAAGCACAGGACCGGGCACGACGTAATACCGTAAAGCTGGTGATTCTCTATCTGTTAGCGGTTATTGCTATCATAGTTACGGTATACTTGGTGGTATTGTTTGTTTTCGGGCCACCGGTCGAAGCGCCTGCCCACCTCGGCTGGTGGCATCAGATATGGCATCCCGACCTGTTTTTAATTGTGTCCGGGGTAATCCTGGCGGTTATCATGATTGGCACGTTGTTTCGGATGTCGCAGCTAAAGAAAGGCGGTTCATCGGTAGCTGAGATGCTGGGCGGCCGCAAAGTGGAGCCATCCACCCGTGACCGCAATGAACAGCGCCTGATAAATGTCGTTGAGGAGATGTCGATAGCTTCCGGGGTTCCGGTGCCGGATGTTTATGTGCTGGACCGGGAGGAAAATATCAATGCATTTGCTGCCGGGTTCGGAACCGATGATGCTGCAATCGGAGTAACAAAAGGTACACTTGATAAATTGAATCGTGATGAGCTGCAAGGTGTGATTGCTCACGAGTACAGCCATATTTTCAATGGGGATATGCGATTGAACATCCGTTTAATCGGTATTCTGAACGGTATTTTGTTGTTGCACGTAATGGGGATGATCCTGATGCGCAGTACGTTCTTTTCGGGCATGAGAGGCGGTGGCGGCGGCCAGGGACGCGGTGGCGGCGGAGGCGCCATCATTGCAATCCTTGTGATTGGTATTGCTTTGCTGATCATAGGTTATATTGGCATGATTTTCGGCAGGATGATCCAGGCGGCTATTTCCAGGCAGAGAGAATATCTCGCAGATGCCGCGGCCGTGCAGTATACCCGCAATCCGGAAGGACTTGCTTCGGCACTTGATAAAATTCGCAAAGCTCAGAACGGCGGAAAAATCAACGACGGCCATGCTATGGAGATGAGCCATTTGTTTTTTGCCAGCAGCTTCGGCAAGTTATTCGCCACTCATCCACCGGTTGAAGACCGGATCAAAGCGATTCATCCGTCCCATGATGCACAGGACGAAAAGAAAAAAGAGCGCATCCGTAGGAAAATTGAAAAAGACCACGTCGCGGCAGCAAAAGCAAAAGAAGAAAGTGCGTCCGGAGGTAAAACCCCACATGAAGCGCTGCGTCCTGAGCTGATCCTCGCAGCTATCGGCACAATGGAGCGAGAGCAGATTGACCGTGCCGGTCAGCTTTTAAGTAAAATCCCGCCTCTGTTGCGTCAGGCTGCGCATGAACCCGGTGATGCCGAAGCACTGATCTATGCTCTGCTTATATCATCACAGAAAAAAACAAAGGAGATTCCGGACTGGGTCACTGAGTTAAATGGTGCAGAATTAGCTGAAAGGGTAGATCACTTGGTGCGGCAACTTGAACGTGGCCGGCGTGAATGGTATCTCCCACTGGCTGAGCTGTCAATGCCGGCTTTGCGGTTGATGAGTGATAAGCAATACGGCAAATTCCGGCAAACCGTGGAGCGCCTGGTTAAAGAAGATGAGAAGGTAAGCCTCTTTGAGCTTGCGCTGGAGAAAATGATTGTGCGCCAGCTTGATAAAGAGTTTACGGAGAAGAAATCACCCAAAGTAAAACATCACAACCTAAATCGCCTTGGTGAAGAGCTCACCGTTGTACTTTCTTCACTATCACATGCCGCAACGAAAGATCCCGAAGAAGCGTGGGAAGCCGGGATCAAGCCGATACAAAAAGCAATTCCATCGGGTTTACAACTATTACCGGAGGATCAGTGCACTATAGAAAAGCTGGATAAAGCACTTGATGAATTTGCGCTGTCGTCCAATACGGTAAGAAAATATGTGCTTACTGCGGCTGTGCATTGTCTGACTTCCGACGGAAAATTCTCTCTCGAGGAGCGCGAAATGCTCCGCGCAATTTCCGAGGCAATGGAAGCGCCGATGCCGCTGGGGTGACAAAGAGTAATTTGAGAATTCAAGCTTTAAAAATTGGTTGATTCAGTTTTTCTTTTTAATACGCTACTAATAGTATAAAAGAGAAAAAATTAAAAGAATGGATGATATGTCAAGAAAAAGTTTTTTTGGGATTCTTTGTATAAATAATTAGAATGATTAGGTCAGATAAGGCTAAGTTCAAAAATGGAATCCCGAGTTAAAGAAATCTAAAAGTCAGAACCCCTGCAGTGTGCAACTTGATTTCTTATTGATTCCAAAAGAGTTACTGAGGTAATTCTTGTTAACCATTAAATCAAATAAAATGTGCTTATATATGAATAGCCAGGCTAACACTTATACAATTGGGAAGTTGAAACTTTTGTGCGTGGGGATAGTGGTTTTTTCTGTCACTTTGACCTCATGTGATTCACCAACAGATCCGGATGTTGATCCTGCACAAGATGTAACTGAACCAGATTTCGGAGTAACTGAACAACAGGAAGCTCCGGACAGGTATATTGTCGGATTAAAACCCGGAAAAGCGGATGTGGCTCGTGGAAAGGCAGATGATGTTTACCTCGAACTTGATTTTGGTGATATAGGAGTGGCTGTTTCAGGTAAATTTCCTGAGCAGGCATTGCAAGGACTTGAAAATAACCCCAATGTGAGGTATATCGAAAAGGAAGGCATTATGCAGGCTCATGGCCACACCGTGGATGAAGGGGACGGTGATCCGAGTGATGAGCAGGTATTGCCTTGGGGGATTGACCGGGTAGATGCCGAAATGGCACATCATGCCGGAGAAACAGCTGAGGGAGCAAAGATCACTATTATAGACAGCGGTATTGACCCGGATCATGAAACTCTGGCGGATAATGTGGCCGGGGGGCGTGCATGGACTAATTGCAGAGGCGGTCAATGCTCTGAAAGTTGGGATGATGACAATGACCACGGGACCCATGTAGCCGGAACAGCCGGTGCTGTAAATAATGATATCGGCGTTGTTGGAGTTGCTACTGAGGCTGAACTATATGCAGCAAAAGTGCTCGATAGACGAGGAAGCGGAAGTTTTTCTGATGTTGCCGATGCCATTATATGGTCTGCTGATGAAGGGCATGATGTAGCTAATTTAAGTCTCGGAGGCGGGGCATCCAGTGCCGTTGAAGATGCCGTTGAGTATGCAAATGATGAGGGGGTACTACTCATCGCATCTGCAGGCAATGATGGTGGTTCAGTTAATTATCCGGCAGCTTATGAGGAAGTAGTTGCCGTTAGTGCTACGGATAATGATGACAACCTGGCCGGCTTTTCCTCAAACGGGCCGGAAGTAGAACTTACAGCCCCGGGAGTAAGTGTACTTTCTTCAGTTCCGCGTGACAATTATGACTCATTTAACGGAACTTCTATGTCAGCTCCGCATGTTGCCGGCACCGCTGCGTACCTGATGGCAGACGGTATGAGTCATGATGATGCTCGTGGTCACTTAAAAGAAACAGCTGAGGATATCGGGCTTAATGATAATGAACAAGGTGCCGGACTTGTTGATGTGGCTGCGGCTCTGGATGTAGACGAAGAAGATGATGATCCTGATGACCCCGATGACCCCGAAGATGTTGAAGTAACTGTGGAAACAAATGAGGCCGAAAATATTGGCGAAACTGCTGCAACCCTCAACGGTGAATTGACACAGCTTGAAAATGCGGAAGAAGCAACGGTTTACTTCGAGTGGGGTGAAAGTGGTGATTTATCCAATACCACATCTGATCAAAGTTTATCTTCTGCCGGCGGTTTTGATGAAACACTGAGCGGTTTGTCTTCTGATACGGATTACGAATTCCGAGCAGTTGCTGAAGCTGAGGGTGAGTCTGATGAAGGAAATACGCTAACTTTCACTACTGATGCTGAAGATGATAACGGAGATGTTGAATCCGATCCGGAAATCGATGAGTTTGAAGTGACCGCAAGAAGCAGTGGACCGTGGAATCGCGCCGAAGTAACTTGGGAGGTTTCCCATGAAGATGGTGCACTGGAAGAAATTACGACTGAACTACTCGATGGCGGAACAGTACTCGATAGTGAAACAACAAGCATTAGCGGATTTGGTGCCTCAGGAGAACACGAGCTCAGAACCCGTGACGATGCTGATCAAGTCCGCATAATCGTGACGGATACAGAAGGAAATGAAACAGAGGATATTGAAGATTACTGATCTGCCGGAATAAATAAGTTTGGAATTAAAGAAAAAGGATGGAGTGATTAAATGTAATCATTTCATCCTTTTTTAACTTGCAACCAATAACTGACCCTGAATTATAACAGGGGAGATATTGATGTGATACTTCAGGATGAAAGACAAAAGCTGATAGTCAGATTTCAAATAATTTAAAAGCAGTATCTTAAGCGAATCTTACAGTTGATTCTTGGAAATGAGCTATCTAAAATTTATTTTGAAATGTTAATATCAATAAAAAGATAAATAGATACATTTATAGTTTAAATTTTAACATGAAGACAACTAGAGAGATGTTAACTCAATTCTTTTTTATCAACCATTATTCTCAAATGTGATTCCCGGATTCGGAGTAAACAGAAAAAAAGCAAAAATTCACGGATATCCTTTAAAACTATATTCACATGAAGATTCGAAATACAACTCCTTTTAATATGAAATTTCATTATGTGTTTTTAATAGCCATACTGGTAGCATTATTGGCAAATGGTTGTGGTCTTGTTGACAACAATGACGATTATGAACCTGTAAATATCACCGGGTTGGTTATGGACAGCTCCGATCAACCGGTTGAGGATGCGGTTGTGCGCCTTATAGAGCCTCCTCCTGAGATGAATACAGTTACAGATGCGGATGGCATGTATGAATTTGAGCTGGAATTGGATACTACACTCGATGTGCGTGTGATTGTGAGTAAAGAAGGGTTTGTTGCCGATACGTTAACCTCACATGCTATCCCGGAACGGGATATTGATTTCCCGGATACCAAACTTCTAACCGAGGAAGAATTCGAAGAAGATGTAGAAATTGATCCGGATGTAGAGCCCTCCGGCCCCCCTGCCAGCATCGAGTTGATGAATGCTTCACATGAATCCATAGTAGTTCAGGGAAGTGGCAATACCGAGCAAGCTCATTTTGATTTTGCTGTCACCGATTCAGAAGGCCGAAGAGTTACCCCCGATCATGAGGCAGAAATAAACTTCTCACTGGGTTCAGCTCCGGGTGGAGGTGAGAATATCTCTCCAGAATCTACTCTGCTTGATGATCAGGGCGAAGCTACCGCTGTATTAACTAGTGGAACGGTATCCGGGAATGTTCAGATTGTTGCCGAAGTACAACACGATGAAGGGACTGTACGGTCGGAGCCGATCAGGATTGCGATCCACGGTGGTTTGCCGAATGAAGATCATTTCACCCTTCAGAGAGAACCGTATAATGTTACGTATGTGAAACCGGATCAGAACCCTTCCGACATATCTGTTATTTTGGGTGATCAATACAGCAATCCGGTGCAGCCGGGAACCAGCGTGTATTTTTCATCAACAGGTGGGGTGATTGATGGCTCTGCGCAAACCGATGATCAGGGAAGAGCGGGTGTGCAATTAACACCGAGCAGCCCGGTACCAAGTGATGGTATCGCAACCGTGACTGCTCAAACAGCTACACACAACAACGAAAATCTTGAAAAAGAAATTGATGTGATATTCTCCGGTCCGCCGCAGATTGAAGTGTCTCCGGAAAGTTTCTTTATTGAAAATATGAGTGATCAAACTTTCGAATATTCTGTAACTGATGAAAACGGTCACCCGATGGTAAACGGCACTCAGATCAGTGTTGAAGTAGAAGCTGAGGATATTGAGGTGATCGGGGATGTTGATGTAACCATTGATTCGGAGGATGTTGAAAGCCGGCAGGGACTAACGGATTTTAGCTTCAATGTTGCCGGTACCAATGAGGAGCCGCTTGACCGGCCGGTATTCATCACCATTGAAGTCGAGGGACCGAACGGTAATACAACCAAACGAATTGAAGGCCGAAAAGAAAGAGTCGCTCCTTAAAAGCTTCTTGCCACAATCAAAAAGCGATCCTGACAGGTAATCATGATGCATAATTGTGATTACCTGCCAGAATTTTAGTCGACTGATCCCATCAAAGTAACTACAAGTTTACGGCTGCCCCCGTTGTTTCGGTGTTCGCACAGATACAAACCCTGCCAGGTGCCTACATTAAAACGGCCGTTGCTGACAGGCAGAGTTACGGAGGTCCCCAGAATCGAACTCTTTATGTGGGAAGTCATATCATCAGTGCCTTCGAGAGTGTGACGATATAAACTGGTATCTTCAGGAACCAGGCGGTCGAAAAAAGTACCGAAATCATATCGGACATCCGGATCGGCATTTTCATTAAGTGTCAGCCCTGCTGAAGTATGTTTAATATGAATATGTGCCAGCCCTGCATTAATTTTGGGAAGATCCTCAAGTTGCTTGGTAATTTCATCAGTAACAAGATGGTATCCTCTGGGTCGGGGTGATAGTGTTATTGTTTTTTGATAAACTTGCATAAGATTTTTCAATGGAATTTTGGGTTCATCTCTAACATAAGCATTCACCCGAAAAAATTAATTAGTTTTTAGGATATTGCCTGGGGTAGCTTGTTTGTAAGGATGCATAAATGAAAGGTAAGACAATTAAATTTGCAACTTTTTTATAAATATGAACTCTTAATCAAATTATGAGATAAGCACTGGAATCATAAAAAGTAAAGTCTGAAAGCGATTTTGTTTATTAATTAATAAGATAAATAGAATAAAAATGCTAATTGTAAAAGATTATTGCTCTGTGAGTATAAAATATTTATTGTATATGGGGTATATGCATTTAATAAATTAAGTCGTATATTTAGAATTCCATGAGTAAATTTACTTTAAAAAAATTATAAAATGATAGAGAAAAAATTCACCCCCAAACGTACAGTATGCAAGGTGACATTCAAGGTTCCTGAAGAAAAGGCACAGAAGGATGTAGCTCTTGTAGGTGATTTTAACGGCTGGAATAAAAACGCCGATAAGCTGGAAAAAAAAGAAGATGGTTGGCAGACAACATTGCGCCTGAAACCAAAATCGGAAGTTCGCTTTCGTTACTTCATTGATAATGAGAGATGGGAAAATGATGATCACGCTGATGATTTTGTTCCCAATGAATTTGGTACCGAAGATTCGGTATTACGAGTTGAAGAGTAATCTTCACTTAAGACAACCGTAATACTTCGAAAGGAAAATTGGCCTCACAAATGAGGCCTTTTTTTTGTAACTTTAAGTATGTTACATCAATTTGATACAAACTCTTTTCTAAAGCGTTTAAAAACCGGCTGGGTCGGTCGACATTTTTGGTATTTCGAGAGTTTAGAATCCACTAACAGCTATCTTTCGACCAAAAAAGTGCGGTTTACTCCTCATGGATTAGTCTGTTTGTGTGATTCACAAACTGGCGGAAAAGGGCAGTATGGAAAAGAATGGTACAGCACGGCAGGAGCAAACCTTACATTCAGTGTCGTGTTTCGCCCGTCAGGAAATCAGTGTTTACGTACACTTGGGCTGGCATGTGCTTATTCTGCTGCCGATCTGGTTTCGGGATGTGTCTCTTCAAAGGTTTTTTTGAAATATCCCAATGATATCTATGCAGGATCCCACAAAATAGGCGGTATTTTGACCGAAGCTACCTTCAATGGCAATAAGCCTGAGCGCATAATAGCCGGTATCGGATTGAATGTCCACAAGCAAGCTTTGCCTGAAGATATTTCTGATGAGGCTTCTTCTATAGGCGGTGTTGCAAACGGTACGCCAATCCCTACAAGAGAAGAGTTGCTTGCGGGTTTGCTTAATCGGATTGAAACCAACTACCATATGTGGGAAGCACGGCAGGATGAGTTTTTGAGACAAATCAACCGGACACTTTACGGATACGGCAAATGGGTCTATCTGCGCAAGGAAGATGAGGTGCTGGAATTGCCTTACAAACTCCTCGGTGTTAATAACGAAGGTGGTCTCTGTGTGTTAAACAAAGATCTGGATGTAGAAGTCTTTACGCACGAACAGGTGCGCGTGCATGGATTTGCAGAAACAAATTAATGACTGGCTGATAGAAAATGATATTTCGCACGGTGCCCGTGTAATTGTAGGTTGCAGCGGTGGACCCGATTCTATGGCTCTGCTGCACCTGATGTATAATGCAGGATGCAAGCCGGTGGCAGCGCATGTGAACTATCAGAAGAGAGGTGAGGAGTCAGAGCGGGATCAAAAGATTGTAGAAGATTACTGCCGTAGCCAAAAACTTCAATTCGAAGCGAAAAAGGTAAAACCGGAAGATGCTGCCGGAAACTTTCAGAATTGGGCAAGGGAAGTACGGTACCGTTTTTTTGAGGAATTATTTCAGAAATACGATGCGGAATTAATAGCGGTAGCACATCACCGGGAGGATCAGCTTGAAACCATATTGCTCAAAATTCTTCGTGGCGGTCATCCTTCTTCCTGGACGGGTATTTCTGAGCGATGGCAAAATATCGGCAGACCGCTTTTAAGTGTCAGCAAGGATGAGATTCAGGCCTGGATTGAAAAACACGACATTCCTCACTCGCTGGATAGCTCCAATCTCACAAGTGGTTTTGCCCGGAACCTGATTCGAAATGAGCTTGCCGGGAAGCTGGATCACTTAACACCGGGTTGGAAGGAGAATATTTTGCGACTGGAAGAATATTCGGATGAATACGAACAGATGTCCGGCTACTTGCTCAACCAGGTTCTCAAAAAACGCAATATTCTGGATCGCGATAAATTTCTGAACCTACCTGATGCTGTGAGGAGACCTGTTTTTGCGGCGTGGTTACGCAGGAATGATGTCCATGAAGATGTAGCACGTTCACAGTATCATCGGCTTGAAGAGCTTGTAAACCTGCAGACCGGCAAACATCTGCAAATCACCGGCAATTTGATTGTCGAAACTGACCGGAATGATCTTGTTTTAAAGTCAAACCCGGCAAAGTGTGCTTACTGGAGTGAAATACTTGCGGAAGATCGTCTTACCAAGGGTTGGACTTTGGAAGGATGGTATTTCAAAAAGTCGGAAAAACTCGAATTTGGTGAAGATTATCTTCAGCTTAACTGGCAACGGCTTCAATTTCCCTTAACACTTCGAACATGGAATCCCGGAGACCGGATCCAACCACTTGGAATGCGAGGGCATAAAAAAGTATCAGATCTGCTAACTGATTCAAAAGTATCAGCTTATGAAAAAAATGAGGCATTGGTAATACAGGCATTTGATCGTACCTTGTGTGCCGTTATATTTCCACCTTCACATCAGCAGGCCGGTGTGATCGCGGAGTCTGTGCGGTGTGAGCCCCGAACTCAAAATGTTTTATTGATAACAAAAACCGATTAGTCGTGTACATACCGGAACACGTTATTTGTAATGATGAAAAATTTGAGCTGTACATCTCCAAAGAAGAAATTGACAGCAGAATTTCAGAGTTAGGCAAATTGCTTGACTCAGACTTTAAACAAAAGCGTCCGATTTTGATAGGCATACTTAACGGAGCCTACATTTTTCTGGCGGATTTGATGCGGCACTTAACGATACCTTGCGAAGTGGATTTTATCAAACTGAGCAGTTATGGCGATGAGAAGGTATCATCCGGAAAAGTAACCGAGCGTAAAGAACTTGATGCCGATGTAACCGACCGGCACATTATCCTTGTTGAAGACATCATCGATACCGGTCTTTCTATGAGTTATATGATTAACAAGATGAAGCAGCATAATCCCGCATCAGTATCGGTAATTACATTGTTGCATAAACAAGTGGCAACAAAGTATGATGTTAATATTGATTACGTGGGGTTCGAGATTCCAAACCGGTTTGTACTGGGTTATGGAATGGATTATGCCCAGGAAGGTAGAAACCTGGCACAGATATACGCCTTAAATGATAAGCAGTAATCTTTTCGTTGATATTGACTTACCTGCACGCTGTTCGTATCTTTACTAATCTATCGACCGGAGAGGTGGCTGAGCGGTCGAAAGCGCTCCCCTGCTAAGGGAGTAGGGGGTTGATAGCTCCCTCGAGGGTTCGAATCCCTCCCTCTCCGCTGAGGCCTGGTGATATTGAAAATGTTCAATATTATCAGGCTTTTTTATTTTGATATCTGAAGAAGTACAACTAATTAGCCACAAACAATTGATGGCAAATGAGCAGCCCTATGCAAGGAGATTCGTCATTCCGCTTTGCTGCATTCAGAATGACAGGTTATGGTGAGAGGTGAGAAGAGGGCTTCGCCCTCTGTCAAAAACTTGTAATGCCGATGCAGTAGGTTTTTGCACAAGTTACCGATAATGAATGCTATTATGCCGAGGGCTTTTGACAATGGGCAACTATTTAATTATAAATTAATTAAATATTCCCGAACCCTACTATTCATTTTCCATCTGCCGGCGCAGCTCACTTATCTTTGTCTCAAACTCATCAGCTCGTTCGGGAATGGTCTGTTTCAGCATTCCATATACCCGTATGGCCTCTTGGAACTTGCCGTGCTTTTGATAAATATTGGCAAGAGTTTCAGTAGCCAGATCCTGAATATAAGAAGTCCGTTTACTGAGATCCTCCTCCTCACTCATTGGCGATTCGTCTGGATTGTTAACTACTGTACCGCGCTTTTCCGATAATTTATGTATTATTTTTTCGAGATCGGCAGAAATTTGCGCGTTTGATTTTTTGCTCTCCTTCTGAGCTTCTAAAATATCCGGCAAGGTTGCTTCAAACTGATCAGGATGAAGCAGGAAAAAAATATAGTGCTCCAGAAAGGGGCTTCCGGGAGCATAGCGCTTTGCTTTCATAGCTGCCGATATAGCGTTTTCCTGCTGACCGTTTTGGAGGTACATCCAAGCGAGTAACATATGACCTACGGCATCCTGACCCCGTTTTTTTAAAAAAGAGCGCAATCGATCTATTGATCGCTCCGGCTGGTTGGAAAACTGTTCTGCATAGCTTCTCAGTGATTCAGGTATTGGAAATGGTAGATGATCTGTCATGCCATGATAATTGTGGTTTATGGTGATCCAATATACCACAGCTACAACCCATTCTTCAACAAGAAAAAAAGAATGCTCAGTAACCGAGAGGAAAGCTAACCTGAAGCTCTTCAGATAACTTGCTTACCAGTCACCAAGAGCGTCATTAAACATATCATCCGCGAGATCCTCCATGGCCTGGAATGCTGCGTCTATCTCACCATCTGCGCCAGCTTCGGTGGGGTCATATTCAAAAGTGCCTGTAAAGGTCTTATCCCATTCCGGGGAGTCATTGTCGGCAAATCGTGCTTCTGCGCGCACTCTTATGGTAACTCGATTTAATTCCGCACGACGATCATCTGCTACACTGAACGGTTCATTGCTGTAATCGCGGATTTCCCCTTCCAGTAACATATCAGCATTAGCTGAATTACTGGTTAAATTCAGCCGGCTTTGATTCACAAACCGATTAACAAGTGCCTGATTCAGGTTATCACTCAGATCACCAAGACCACTGCCGGATTGATCCGGAAAAAACGGAATATATACAGTTCGGATTTCTGACGGTATATTGATTCCGGTAAATCCATACCTCAAACATCCGGGCAAAGTCACCAGGCATATCAATAATGCCACAATAGTTGACTTATACCAAACCATAGTGGTCAATTTTTCTGTATAGGGTTCGTTCACTCATCCCGAGAGCTTTGGAGGCTTTACGCCTGTTGCCCTCATATTTATTTAACGCTTTTTTGATTAAAAGCTTTTCCGTTTCTTCAATAGAAGGCAATTCTTCCTGATTAAAAAAATCGACAAGATCCTGATGAGGATGACTGCGTCCGGAAGATTCTCTTGAAGCCGTTTTTTCAAGCGGAACTTCCAGATTTTCATCAAGCACATCAGAGGAGTCTGTATCATCGATACCTGGAGATGCCGGCGGATTTAGCAAATATGGTTCTTTTCTGACACTACCTGAATCTGCACGTTGAATATTGCTATAGAGAAATTGGCCAAGCATTCGTTTTAGCTCTCCAATTTCACCCCGCATATCCAGCAATGCACGGTAAACAAATTGAAAGTCCTCATATGAAGACCTGCCGTGGCGGCTGTTTTCTTTTGCATCTTCGGCATCGTAAATCATCGGAAGATGATCTGTAGAACCCTGTTGTTGCCTTCCTTTAAGATATTTTTGTAGAGTCTCTTTGGTGACAAACTGAGACTTTTCCAGAACCGCCAGCTGTTCGGCCACATTACGCAACTCCCGTATATTTCCCGGCCACCGGTATGATGTCAGCAGCTCACGTGCTTCATCTGAAAATCCCCGGAATACTGAATCGTAGCGTGCGGCAAACTCAGAAACAAACTTTCTGAAAATGAGAATGATGTCTTCTGTGCGTTCCCGAAGTGGCGGAACCCGGATATTGACCGTATCCAGGCGATAGTACAGATCTTCCCGGAACTTACCCTCTTCTACATAGGTATACAAATCCTTATTCGTAGCCGCAATTACCCGCACATTAACTTTGCGAACCTTACTTGAGCCTACACGGTAATACTCTCCGTTTTCAAGTACTCTTAATAGCTTAACCTGAAGATTTTTGGGGGTTTCAGCAATTTCATCAAGAAAAATGGTTCCGTTATGGGCTTTCTCAAAATATCCCATACGGCCTTCATGGGCTCCGGTAAACGATCCTTTTTCATGGCCAAACAGTTCACTTTCAATGATGCCTTCCGGGATGGCGCCGCAATTGACAATCATCAGATTTTCTTTGTGGCGGTGGCTGAGTCCGTGAATAGCGCGGGCCACAAGGTCTTTTCCCACTCCGCTTTCACCCTGCAGTAAAACTGAAATCTCGGTAGGAGCGACCTGTTTAATTTTATCAATAACCTGCTTTATTACCGGAGACTCTCCGATAATTCCAAATCGCTCTTGAATCTGTTTCGTATCCACAAGTATTTCAATTCAGTTAGATTGCGCTGTTAAGCAATTACCGGTTCGGAATTCATTTCTGATAGAGTAACCTTGCGCCTGGCTTCACCCAAAAGTGTTGCGGAAGTCGAACCGGTGATTTCAACTTCTACATAATCGCCTTTTTCATATCCTTTATCATCAAGGATAGTCATTTTATTGGTATCCGTTCTTCCGCAAAGTTGGGTTTTATCCTTTTTGCTGGGACCTTCCACAAGAACAATATGCCGCTTTCCATGTTCAGTTTGATTCAATTCTTTTGCCGTTTCCATCTGAGCGTTGATGATCTCAGAAAGCCGGCGTTTTTTTACCTCTTCCGGAACATCATCTTCAAACTTACGGGATGCGTAGGTACGCTCACGTTCGGAATATGCGAACATGTAGGCAAGGGAATATTTGACCTCCTTCATCAGGTTTACTGTATCCTGATGCTGTTCTTCCGTTTCGCCGCAAAAGCCCGCGATTATATCTGTTGATAAACTAACTCCGGGAATCATTTCCCGCATTTTGTCTACTAAATTCAGATACTCTTCTCGAGTGTACGGGCGATTCATTCGCCTTAGCACTTCATCATTGCCGGATTGCGCCGGAATATGAATGTAGTTGCAAACATTATGGCGATCACGGATCACTTCCAGAAGTTCTTCCGGAAAATCTTTGGGATGCGGAGAGGAAAACCGAAACCGGATTTCGGGATCAATTTGTGCAGCACGATCAATCAACTCTGCAAACGAATGCCCGTTATCATTGTATGAGTTCACATTCTGCCCGAGCAATGTTACTTCTTTATAGCCCTGTTCGCTTAACGCCTGCACTTCTTCCAGGATGCTGGAAATCGGTCGGCTACGCTCTCGTCCGCGCGTAAATGGAACCACGCAGAACGCGCACATATTGTCGCACCCGCGCATAATTGAAACAAAAGCGCTAACGCCATTCCCGGTTGTTCGTACCGGAGCAATATCAGCGTAAGTTTCTTCCTGGGAAAGGATTACATTTACCGCTTTTTGTCCTCCTTCAACTTCTTCCAGCAGTTTGGGCAGCTCACGATAGGCATCGGGTCCAACAACCAGATCGACGAGTTTTTCTTTTTCCAGAAACTTTTCGCGGACACGCTCAGCCATGCATCCGAGAACGCCTACCGTCAGGTCACCGTCACGTTTTCGTTTCACAGATCTGAAATACTTAAGGCGGTCCCATATTTTACGTTCAGCGTTATCGCGAATGGAGCATGTGTTGATGAAGATCAGGCTGGCATCTTCAGGCTGATTCACAGGTTCCATCCCCTGATCCATAAGGATCGAGTTGACGATTTCGGAATCTGCGAAATTCATCTGACAGCCGTATGTTTCAATAAAAAATTTGCGTGAACTCACGTCGATCTAAAGTTTTTTGGTTTTGGGAATTATGTAGAAAACGACACAACTAATAAAAATAGTGACAAATTATACAAAGTTCAGCCAATCAATTCAGCTGGTTATTCAACTGAACACGAAGTTCCTGCAGTTTGTTGATGCTCTGTTCAATCGTGTTTTGATCCGCCTCCAAAAACTCAGGTGAATCCAGTTCAGGATTCCAGAAACTGAGTTGTTCGTCAATTTCCGGTATGAGGGCGGCAATTTCATCAGCATCGAAATCAAGCAGCCGGTGATGTAAACGATACAGCAGATGATGAATTTTTTGTCCGATTACTAATAAAGCGCCACCACTCTGAGATTGCTGCTCGATGGTTGCCAGACTATTTCGAAACACGTAAGTCTGGTAGAGTATGTCACTTAACAGCTTCGCGGGGTTTTCTTCAGGTGCGTTATTTGAAGAACTATATCTTCTGACATTGTGATTAAATCGCTGCACCATCCCCATCATCAGCAAACGGGATAACCCCCAAAATTGCTGTAACTCGTTATGGTTTTGTAAACTGTTTTTCTTATTCAAGATTTGGGCCAGGTATCGGGATTCTTTCGCCAACGGTTTAAAAGTTCAATGTCCGAACTATTTACATAACCGTGTTCTGATGCAACGGAAATCAAAGTAGAATAGTCGGTAAGACAATTAACTTTCACCTCTGCCTCTTCCAATGCATTGTGAGCGACATCAAAACCGTAGGTGAAAATAGTTAACAAACCTTCCACTCTGGCTCCGATAAATTCCAGGGCTTCAATAACGGAAAGGGCGGAACCACCCGTGGATATCAGGTCTTCAACAACTACGGTGTGCTCCCCCTTTTTAACCCGTCCTTCTATCTGATTGCCCATGCCGTGGCCTTTGGCTTTTGCTCTTACATATGACATCGGCATGTTCAACCGCTCTGCAATCCATGCAGTATGGGGAATACCGGCTGTCGATGTTCCAGTGATAACCGTGATATCCGGGTGGTTTTCACGAATAAAACCGGCAAAAGTATTTGCCATCCGGCTGCGCAGATCAGGGTAGAGCATGGTGAGGCGGTTGTCACAGTATATGGGAGATCGCCACCCGCTTGTCCAGGTAAAAGGAGTATTGGGTTCAAGAACCACTGCCCGTATTTCCAATAATGATAGTGCAAGCTCTTCTGCGAAGTCCTTGTCAATCAGTGAATAAGATGTTGACTGCGTTTGTGTCATAAATTTATGAAATTTGCTAAATCCGGCATTTTAATATCTCTTATTTATATAAATTGTACTTCAAACTTTGAGTACTCTCATATCGCCGCCCGGATAATCTGAAAATAATTAGTGCCTCTAAGAAAACGCCAATATCTTCGTTCCGCTTGCCCCAAAAATGCTCGTGTACGTTGTGTAAACTGCGCTTTTTGGGACTTCACACGCCTTATCTTGGCGTTTTCTTAGGGCACTTTGTGTTTTTTTACAGATAATAATTGGTAATTGGATTTTGGTTGATATGCCAATGGTGGCCAGGCAAGTTGTTTTTGCCACTTAGCCCATCATCCGAAATGTGGTTATATCAATTAAATTTTGCTTTATATAAATATCAAGATAACAATTCCGGTCGCCAAATGCGCATAAAATCCCGCCAGCAGATCATCCAGAAGCACTCCGGCACCTCCTCCAATGCGCTGAAGACTCTCTGATCCGAGTATTTTGGTGATATCAAACAACCGGAAAAAAAGGAAGCCGGCGGTATAAGTAAATATTGCTTGTTCCGTGTTCCAAAAAGCAAAGAGAAGCAGCAAACAAAAGCTCTGGCCGGCGATTTCATCCATTACCAAAGGGCCGGGATCCTCACCGTAAACTTTTTCAAAAGGGGCCGTTGTCCACCAGGAAATCAAACATGTTGCTATAGTAAAAAATGCAAGAGTTAATAATCCCCCCCATGTGTAGCATATCCAAACCAGCGGAAGGGCAAGAAGGCTGCCCCAGGTGCCCGGCGCAAAAGGCAGAAATCCGATCCCAAATCCACTTCCGGCCCAAATTGCTATCCGTGATGCAAACGTCATTTTTGTTTAGTGAATAAGTTTCTGTTCACCCAGGCGTATTCCACACCGGTATAAACTGTGATAAAGGTGACCAGATAAAACACCCATTCCAGTATCCCGGTGTTCAGCAATTGGCGGCTGTATTCACCGATAGTTACCTCGGCTTGTACAAAAACACCAATCAGAAGCACGATATATAGAAAGAGCATCTGGGAAAAAGTTTTCGCTTTCGCTGAAACACTGGTTCGCATTTCCATACCCTGGCGGTCGGCCCATAACCGTAGCAGTGTAACAAAAATATCGCGCAGAACAATCAGGATGATAGCCCACCAAGGGAACTGTTCAGAGGATATGAAAGGCAAACATATAAAGCCGGCAAATGTAAGGAACTTATCGGCGAGGGGATCCAAAAACACACCGGTCTTTGATCCGGCCGCATAATTGCGGGCAATGTATCCATCGAAATAATCGGTAACAGCCGCTATGGCAAATACAGCAATGCTCAGCGACGACCACAGCAGGGCATCCTGGATATACATGACCACAAAAAGTGGAGCAAGGACGATACGGGAAACACTTAATATGTTGGGAATTCGTTGCACGCTACAAAGATACAAATGAAATTCGGTAAGCCAATCCCGAACTTTTATAAACTTAAAAAATGTGCTGTCCCCTTGAATTCGTATATTAACTGCTGTTCCTGAAATTGAGAATCGTACACCGGGATTTAAGTTAATGAATGCGTATATCATAACTATTGGCTCTGAATTACTTATAGGAGACATCCAGAACACCAATGCAACCTGGATGGGAAGGGAGCTGACCACCCGGGGTTTCCGATGTGATAAAATTATCACTATAAATGATGTACATGACGACATCCGGCATGCTATTGATGAAGGTTTGAACAAAGCTTCAGTGACAGTAGTTACCGGCGGGCTCGGGCCTACAAAAGATGACATCACAAAAAAGGTATTGTACGATCTGTTTCCGGGAGAAAAAGTAATACATGAGCCAACCCTGAACCATGTAAAAACAGTACTTAGACGACGCAATATTCCTGTTACTGATTCTAATATTGAGCAGGCTCGCGTGCCGGAAAGTTGTGAAGTGCTTTTTAACAAAAAGGGCACTGCTCCTGGGATGTGGTTCGGGCGTAATGGAAATTATCTGGCGGTGCTGCCGGGCGTACCTTCCGAGATGAGACATTTGATGGAACATGAGGTACTCCCTCGCTTGGAGCGGCTATTGCCGGATCATCCACGGTATTACAGCCGTTACTATAAGATTGCAGGGATTGGGGAAAGTACATTGAGTGATGAAGTGCTGCCACACATTGATCAATATGTTAATGGCACAGATTTAAATGTCGCATCTTTGCCGGGGGACGGTGTGATCACACTGCGGATATCCACCTATGCCCGGGATGAAACTGATGCGGAAGAAGAGCTTTCACCGGCATTAAATTACATAGAGCAGAATGCCCGGGACTATATTTTCGCAGAAGATTCAGAGGATACGCTGGCATCAGCGGTTGGGAAATTGTTAGAACAAAACGGTAAGTCGCTGGCCGTAGCTGAAAGCTGTACCGGCGGGAGGTTGTGTGATATGATCACCGAAGTTCCCGGCTGCAGTGCCTGGTATTTAGGCGGAATAAATTGCTATGATAATTTTCTTAAAACCGGTCTGCTTGGCGTATCACCGGCCACCATCGAAAAACATGGCGCTGTGAGTAAGGAAGTGGCAGTTGAGCTTGCCAGGGGAGTAGCTGAAAAAACGGGTGCAGATGCAGGTGTATCAACAACCGGAGTTGCCGGGCCATCCGGTGGAACGGAAGATAAGCCGGTTGGCACAGTCTGGATTGGCTATTATGACAAAAACCGCCATTTTGCCATTAAATATATTTTGTATAAAAACAGGAACGCCAATAAAAAGCAGGGTTCTGTAATCGCTTTGGATGTTGTTCGAAGAGTGCAAATCGGATCGGACATGATGCCCTATGGAATCCAGCCGGAAAATGCAGAGCTCTGGTGACTATCCTTTTTGTTTTCATAGCATTGATTTCAGCTCCCTTTCGGATTTCCCTCCCGGATACCAATGATATTCCGCAAGATACTCCCGAAGAAGCGGTTGAAGAGGAAGAGGAAGATGAGGATTTTGAAGAAATTGAGCGGTTGTCGATTTCGCCGAAAACCGGTTTTAATGAGACGCTCAATGATAGCCTGTTGCGCTGGGAGATGCTGCAAAGCATGAGTGAATGGCATTTTCGGGAGCCGGGAAGAATTACCTACCGCCTTGGAATGCTTGGCCGGCATGATGCAGCTTTGATTAATGGTCATGACCCGCGGCATCAACGCTCATTCTGGGAAACAGTACCCGTAGAAGACCGGGTAACGGGCATGACTAATCCCAACCGGCTCCCTCATTATCGGTTTGCAACGTATAAAGAGGACAGCCGAGGTATCCAATACCGCAACCGGTATAAGATGCGCAGGTTTTATGTGAACCGCCCATTAACTCAGGTTACACTGGAGCAAGCCGGTGATGAATACCGTAATATTGAAGGATTTATCACGCAAAACATCACTCAGCGTCTCAATCTCGAAGCCGGCTACTGGGGAAAGCATGAAGAGCCCGGATATCCGTCTAATCTTCTCAGCGGGCGAAAAGTGTCCGCCGGAGCGTATTATCATCTTAATGACCGCTACATTTTGCGCGGATCAATGCTGTACACCGGATTGCAAATGGATGAACCGGGCGGATTTGTAATTGATGATATGAATCTGTTTCCGTTTGAACCTCTGAATACATCAGCCAATTTATTGAACGCCCGATCTTCAGTCCGAAATACGGTGATGAAAGGAACCTTGTATCACCGGGAAAATAAGTATGAAGAAGCGCATGCGCAGGTAACAGCCTATTACGACAGAAACCGGCGTTTTTTTTATACCGGTGAAGACAGCACGTTTTACCGCGTAAATACTACGGGTATCTCGGGTAGATACAATACTGATCTTTTTGATGAGCTTGAGCTGGATCTGGAAGCGTATTCTGAGTACAGCAGTGTGATATCCGAAACCAACCGGTCGATGGATAAAGAGAGTTGGACTCGTCATGAAATTTCCCAAAGAGCATCACTGCCACTATCATCCGCAATTAAGCTTGATGGCTGGAGTGAAATACGCTATCGAACCGATGATTTTCTTGACGGTCAGTACGGGGTGGGGGCTGATTTGTCTTTATCCCGATGGTTTGGTATTCAGGCGGCATTCAGCGCCGGCGAGATGATGCCGTCCCCTCAACAACTATACTGGATCAGCCAGACCGCAGATGGTGCAGATGGTAATCCTGAACTTGAAAACGAGCAGATTCGGCGTGCGGAGCTTGGCGCTACCTTGTTTCCGAAGTTCCGGTTTCAGATTGATGTTGGAGGGCAGTTTAAGGAGATTTCCAACCCTATATTGATTGATCCGGAAAATGAATTCCAGCAAACCGGTGACTACGAAAGTTGGTCGGGATATGGGAAGATGGGTTATTATGGAGATCGATTTAATTCGGAGCTGGCATTAACTACTCAGTTTTATAACAGTGATGCCCCCGATCCGGTTATTCAGCAATTAAGTGAATCCGGGCTGAGAGCATGGACACAGTTTTCATCTTATTACGAGAACTATGTTTTTGATCGGGCGGCTTACGTAAAAGGAGGGTTCATCGGATGGTTTTCCCCGATGGCTTATCGAACCGGAACCTACAGGGAGAGCATGGATTACTGGGATCCCAACTCCTTTCAGCAGGAGATTCCCGAATTCGCCCGGCTTGATGTGGAAATTTCTGCACGTGTTCGCAACGTGATTGTTCGTTTACGCTATGAGAATGTATTGGATGAAGTCATTCAGCCGGGTTATTTTGAAAAAGCTCATCATCCCATGATGGGACGGCGGTTCCGGCTTGGGCTACAATGGATTCTCAGAAATTAACCTGTTTTACTGAATATGAGTTTAAGCTATGTTATAAAAGAAGGTGTTGCCGGACTAAAGCGGACACGCCTGGCTTCCCTCACGAGCATCACTGCGCTGGTGATCTCGGTTTTGCTGATTAGTGTGATGTTCCGGCTGGCCTGGAATGGCTATGAGGTAGCGCAGGAGATGAAAAGGCAGGTTGAAATTGAGGTTTTTTTAACTGATATAAGTGATGATCGGGCCAATCAGCTGGAGGAAGAGTTTGCGCAATTATCAGGGGTTCATGAAATCAGATTCATAAGCAAGGATGAGGCGGCTGAAATATTCAGGGAAGAATTTGGCGCTGAAGGGGAAAGTCTTGCGGATCTGCGATTCTTGCCGGCATCCTTCAGACTCCAGCTCGAAGAAGAAACCGGTAGTGAAGAAGTAGCGGAACTTGTTTCCCACATTGAAGGATATCACGGGGTGGATGAAGTTGATTATAACCAGCAATTACTGGAATTGCTCGAAGAACGTACCGAAACGATGATGTATGCTGGTTCAGCTGTAGGTCTGCTGATTATCCTGACGGCCGTCATTTTGGTTTTTAATACTATCCGGTTGACCATCTATGCCAAACGGGATTTGATAAAAGCCATGAAACTGGTAGGTGCAACCAATGGTTTTATCAGGCGCCCCTTTATAGTTGAGGGAGGCGTACAGGGACTGCTGGCAGGTTTGTTAGCCGCAGGGCTTCACTGGGTACTATTCCATCTTTTAGTGCCGCACTATTTGCCGGAGATCGGTATCCTATCGTGGCCGTTTGATGAATGGTATTATACGATGGGTGGTATAATATTGTTTACCCTGATCCTGGGCCTGTTCGGAAGCAGGTGGGCTGCAAGGAAGTTTATAAGAGAGCACACGGTAGCGCCGGTTTAATAGTTACCGGGCTTTTGAAGCATTTTCAGCTTCAGTGTCAGCCTCTTCCGAATTACTGTCTCTGAGGCAGGTATTTGAATCTACACAGGTGCCGTAGAAATGAAGTGAGTGGGAACTGACTTTAAAGTTATACACTCTTTCGATCATATCCTTGACTTCCTGTAATCTGGGATCACAAAACTCTCTTACAACCCCACAGTTTTCACAGATGATATGATCATGCTGCCGAAATCCATAAGCCCGCTCATAATATGACTGGTTTCTGCCAAACTGATGACGCTGAACAAGTCCGCATTCCACGAGCAGATCCAATGTGTTATAAACCGTTGCTCTTGATACACTGAAACCACGGTTTTTCATTGTGAAATACATGTCATCGGCATCGAAATGGCCGTCCGCCCGGTATATTTCTTCAAGCACTGAAAAACGTTCAGGAGTCTGGCGGTGGTTGTTGGATTTCAGGTAATTCTTGAAAATTTCTTTTACTTCATGAATAATATCTTCATTGACGGGTGAAGCCATATTTGTAGAATTTAATCCTGTTTTTAAAAAGGGTGGTGCGCTATATAATTTGCGCTTTAAGTACTATTGATCGTAACTTCCATATTTGCTAAAACGTTCTAACGCTGATCAATCATATAATTATGCCTACCGTAGTTGACTTTGAAACTATACCGGCTCTGTTTTATAATTTATCCTCAAAATATGAAGGGAAAAACAAAACTGCTGTCGCTCATAAACCGAAGGGAGATTCGCACTACCGGGAAGTTACATGGGATGAATTTACCAAAAACGTAAATGCTCTAACTTCTTATCTGATCAGTATCGGATTCCGGAAAGGTGATCGCGTTGGAATCTTAAGTGAAAATCGTTATGAGTGGGCTGTTATTGATATGGCGATTCAGCAGCTTGGAGGGGTGAACGTCGCATTGTATACAAGTTTGCCGGAAAGCCAGTGTGAATATATAATCAATGATTCCGGTGCTCAGCTGTTTTTTGTATCCACCGGTTTGCAGTTGAAAAAAGCCCTCGCTGTCTATGATAATTGCCCGGAATTGGGGCAAATTGTTGCTATCGATAAGCCCAGGCAACCTGAACTGCTTGACCACGAAAATGTGGAGATGTTTGATGAAGTACTCAAGCGAGGAGAGGATGAGCTAAAAAATAATTATGAGCTTTTTGAAGAACGCCGGGCATCCATCATACCAAAAGATTTATCTACGCTGATTTACACTTCAGGTACTACCGGTTTACCTAAGGGAGTGATGCTAACACATCAGAATTTGGTGAGTAATATAAAATCAGCACATCAAGTCATTACTATTAATGAATTTGATCGTGCATTGTCTTTTTTGCCGTTGTGTCATGCATTCGAACGTATGGCCGGATATTATGCGATTTTATCAGGCGGCGCTGAGATATACTATGCTGAAAGTGTTGATTCGGTTTCCCGAAATATGCTGGAAGTACAACCAAGTATTGTGATTAGCGTGCCAAGATTGTTTGAAAAGATCTACAATCTTATTCATAAAAATGTAAAGGATGGCAGTTCGATTAAACAATCGCTGTTTTACTGGGCTGTGCGGACTGGTCGGAAATATGCCAGAGGTAAACGCGGTTTTATCAGCCTGGGAAAAATCATTGCCGACAAGCTTGTTTTTGATAAACTGAAGGAAAAGACCGGGGGAAAAGTAAGGCTTTTTGTTTCAGGTGGCGCGGCACTGCAACGAGAAATTGGGGAATTTTTTCAAGCTGCCGGCATGTCAATCACCGAGGGCTACGGGCTGACTGAAACTTCACCGGTGATTTCTGTTAACCCTTTTAAAAAAGAGCGTTTTGGCACTGTCGGCCATATTATTCCCGGAGTAACAGTGGGCATTCAAGATTTGGAAACAAACAATATAATTGCGGAGTTATCAGGTGATGATTACCCGAGTGAGCTGAATTCAGGTGCGGGAGAAATAATTTGCAAAGGCCCTAATTTAATGAAAGGGTACTGGAATAATGAAGAGGAAACCCGAAAGATAATAGATGAAGAAGGCTGGTTGCATACGGGTGACATCGGTCGATTTGTGGATGGTTATCTTCAGATCACAGACCGTCTGAAACACATGATAGTAAATGCCGGCGGAAAGAATATATATCCGGGACCGATAGAAGATATGCTTAAAACCAGCCTGTGGATTGACCAGGTAATTATTCTCGGAGAACAGCGGAATTATTTGGCAGCATTGGTCGTACCGGATCTCGAAATGCTTAAATCATGGGCATCAAAAAATAATGTTTCGTACACCAATGAGAGTGAATTGGTTGAGCACGAAGAAGTTAAAAAGATAATCGGTAACGAAATTAAAGAGGTTTCTGATCGTCTACCATCACATGAGAAAGTCCGGCATTTTAAGTTGCTTGGTGAGCCGTTTTCCATCGAATCCGGAGAACTGACTCCTACATTAAAAGTGAAGAGAAAGGTGATCGAACAAAGGTACAAAAATAAAATTGAATCTATGTATGCTGAAGCATAGCAGCAATTATTGTAGTTGCTTAATGGAACTGCTCAGCTTTCCGTAATTCGGGTAATTCAAGGTGAATCCGTTAATAACTGCCAGGCAAAAACCCTGAATGTATTGTACCTTAAAAAGCTTTTGAATAACTGATTTTCGTTCAGTCGAACACAATATTAACACAATCAGCTGTAAGAAAAATACAATTCATTAAATAGTAAATATATGAGTCCAGAACGTCCGACCATCAACGTATTTGTTGAAATACCGAAAGGAAGTCGAAATAAATATGAATACGATAAAGAGAAAAAGGTGATCAGGTTTGATCGAATGTTGTTTTCAGCGGTTCATTATCCCAGCGACTATGGGTATATACCCGATACCCTCGCACTTGACGGAGATCCGCTTGATGTATTAGTACTGGTTACAGAGGCAACTTTTCCGGGATGTATGATCGAATCAAAACCAATAGGTCTGTTTAAAATGTGGGATGAAAAAGGACCGGATGAAAAAATTCTCTCAGTGCCCCTGAATGATCCTCTTTGGAATCATATTGAGGACTTATCGCAAGTGCCGCCCCACACCTTAAAAGAGATTGAACATTTTTTTCAGGTTTACAAAGATCTTGAGAAGAAAAAGGTAGGCATTCACGGCTGGGGCGGTGTGGAAGAAGCTGTAAAAACTATTGAGGAATCCTACGAGCGCTATGAACAGGAAAAAACGACTTCCTCCTCTTCATAGTCAGGCTCAAGGGTGAATGTCAATATCTTTGTTTTGCCCGTTCCCAGTTGCATTCGGGGCTCGGCATACCTTGATATCGGCATTTTTTCAGGTAGGTTAATGCTTCTTTCAATAACCAGAAAAATACCTTAATCCGCAAAAATTCTTTATGATTGATCTACGCAGCGACACTGTTACCAGGCCTACTCCTGAAATGAAAGCATATATGCTCGAAGCCGAAGTAGGAGATGACGTATTTGAGGAAGACCCGTCACTTAATAATTTTCAAAAGCGGATGGCTGATATGTTTGGCTTTCAGTCGGGATTGTTTGTGCCAAGTGGTACCATGGGCAATCAACTCGGGCTGATGATCTTAACCCAGCCATGCGATGAAGTCATACTTGATGAGCAAGCTCATATTTTTAACTATGAATCCTCCGCTGCTTCTGTGTTGTCCTCTGTGCAGCTCAGAACATTACCTGGAAGGAATGGTTTGCTGTCACCGGATCAGATTAAACCCGCAATCCGAAATGCCAGGGATTGGGAGCCGACCAGCAGAGTAATTGCTGTAGAACACACAGCTAACAAAGGTGGGGGAACATGTTATACTCTGGAGGCCCTTAGCGAAATCAGTGCGATTGCCGATGAGCAGGGTTTGTATTTTCATATTGATGGAGCAAGGATCTGGAATGCCGTTGTTGCCACCGGCCAAAAGCCGGAGATATTTGGTGAATTGGCTGATACCTTGTCCGTTTGCTTTTCCAAAGGGCTTGGCGCGCCGGTCGGCTCTATGATCCTTGGTAGTGAAGAGCATATAAAAAAAGCGAGAAAATTCAGAAAAGTTCTTGGGGGAGGCATGCGTCAGGCCGGGATTTTAGCTGCCGCTGCCGAATATTCCGTTGATCATCACTGGAAGTTGATGGAGGATGATCACAAGCGCGCGAAAAAACTTAGTGAGGTAATACAATCCTGCTCATCACTTAAAATTGATTCCGGTCGTGTGCAATCCAATATTGTAATTTTCGATGTGACAGATCGCTCAGCTGAACAGGCGCTCGGAGAATTGCAGAATGAAGGCGTTCGCATGGTGCCTTTCGGTCCGAATACCATTCGCGCTACATTTCACTTGCAGGTGGATGATGATGACCTGGAACACGTGTGCCGCACTTTTGAGAAGCTATTCAATTGATTAGTGTCTGTAAGAAAACCCAAAGTTGAATCAGTTTACGACAACGTTTATTACCTCAAGGCGGGAGTTTCCCATTTCGCCGCTTTCAATCATCTGCTCAAATCGCTCCATTTGGGGTTTAATCTGCTGCTCAATCATTTCGCGTTGTTCCTCAGGCATACCTTCAAGCTGTTCTTCCATCTCACGCATAGCATTGCGGGCTTCGGCGATTTCCTCATCAGAAAAGAGCTGTTCCATGCCATCAATTTCAACTTCCGTTACCATGGGAACCGGTAATCCTGAGTGAGTTTCATAATCGGAAAAACTGAAATTGACGGTAATTTTCTGTCCGTCTGGCCCTTGATTAGCTAATGAACCGTGATACATTACAAGATTGTCATTGTCCAGCCAGAATGTAAATGACTCGGTTATCAACTCCTCCTCTAAATCGTCAAACTCGTCATCAGCTAAAGCGTCAGAGGTGCTAAGCTCATTCAGAAAATCAGGGTCATCTACCAGGATTTTATATGCAGAGTAACCATTATAAGTATCATTTTCGATAGCACTTGAATTGAGCACCATTTCTGCCAGAATATCTTCAAAAAGCCCGGTCATTTCCCCGGCCTCATAGAGGTCATCGCTTTCTACCGGCTCAAGGACGTATTTTCCATTCTTATCAACTTTTTCATAGACCGTTGTAGATTCTTCTCCTTCAAGCATGCCTGCCGTAAAACGGCTTGTTATTTCTATTTGGTTGATTTGCTCAATGCGCTCCTGGTGTATTTGGCCGAGCCGGTCGGCAAGTTGGGAAGTAGAGGGTTGTGCGAATGATGAATTACTGATGAGAATAAGCGCAAGCAGAATCGTGCAAGTTGCTACATAACCCCATAAATATCTTGATTTCATGATAGTACCTGTATCCGAAAATTATAGTTAATCAGTAAAGACAATAAAAATAATATAGTGAAAAAAAGATGCGTGTGTAAAGAAGCTTGCGCAAAAAAATACGGTCTTTTTATAGAAATATCCGGAATCAATTTGCTCTGAATCTTTTGAACACCTTTCGTAATATTCGTGTTAAGTGAGGTTTAGAATCGCATATTTACTGAAATAGTTCCGGCTAAATAAAATTAAGTATGACAAGACAAGAAGCAGCAATCGACACAAGAAGATTTCCTGTTTTCAGACATTATTTACCACAAATAATTGCGGGGTTGCTTGCCCTTTTTGCACTTTATCTGATGGAAACCCGGGATCATTTTTCCACTACCAAGTATGGTTTGTTTATTATCTTAGGCGTTTTGAGTATATCAGACCACATTTTTCGCAATTTTAAAATGGTTGGTGCCAGACAACGTCTGATTATGGTGCTGTCGGTTCTTAGTCTTGCGGGAATGGTATATGCCCTTGTCAATGCTGATATCAGTACCGGACTTCCTTTTCTGGCATTGGCGTTACTGGTAAACCTGACGGATCGTTTAATACCCTTAAAATAAAATCCTGAATATTCTAAAACAGGTGCTTTATCCCCCTTGATTTTGAATATATGGTTGATCGTCTTCTGCTGCGTCATGCTCAAGGTATGCAGGAACAAAAACCGCATGTTCAGCCGGCTTTATTTTTGAGCCGTATCGATTGGTATAAATTTTAGTAAACTCTGCGCCAAGAAATACCACCATGGCATTGTAATAAACCCAAATGAGGAAAATTACAAAAGTACCGGCGGCGCCATAGGTTGTAGCCATCATACCGCCAGTTATATAGAGCGTGATCATATAGCGACCGAACAGGAACATCAATGTTGTAGCGATTGCGCCCACCCATACATCGGTCCACCTGATTTTTATGTCGGGCAGCATCTTAAAAATGATAGCAAAAAGTGAGGTGGTTACAATTACCATGATGATATCATTGATAAGTGACCAGAATTGAACCCCATAAGGAATAACAGGGTCTAATACCGGCTCAAGAAATCCAAGCACACCCTCAAGGATTATACTTGCGATCATGAATGCCGTAAATATCAAGATTAATGCCAAAGCGAGGGTTCGGTCGATTAAAAAACGCTTAATTCCCTGGCCGCTCTTAGTCTCCACATTCCATATTTGATTTAATGAGTCTTTCATCTGAGTAATAACAGTAGTGGAAGCAAACAGGATTACTCCGACTGCAATAGCTGAAGCGATAATTCCGGAGCCGGGCCGATATGCGCTTGCAACAAAAGCTTCAATCTCTTTTGAAAGCTCTTCTCCCATCATCTGCTCCATGTATTCAGCCAGTTGCCCTTCTGCAGCTTGTTCTCCAAAAAAGAAGCCGGTCAGGGCTATAATAATAAGCAAAAAGGGGGCAAGCGAAAATATCGTATAAAATGCCAGCGCTGCAGCATGAAGCGGTACACGGTCACTAAGCCAGTTGCTCAGCGTCTGGCCAATTACAGTTCCAACCTCCTTTAAAAAATTCAGAAAGATTTTCATTTAAAAGATATGAGAGAAGCAGTTGATAAATGTGTTAATGATACCCAAACTTAATGGGTTTTAAAAGTTTACAAACTTGTTTATGATCAATCCTTTAAACGGTAGAACACAAACTTAGGTGCACAAAGCGGGAAATTTAAACAATCTTTTTCGGATACTGCACTCGGGGCTGATATATTTCTCAGGTCCCAAAATTTGATATCCGCCATTTTTTGACAGAAA
Source organism: uncultured Chitinophagales bacterium (assembly GCA_964505385.1). GTDB lineage: Bacteria > Bacteroidota > Rhodothermia > Balneolales > Natronogracilivirgulaceae > SLJN01. The sequence goes on along the minus strand of CAZDIA010000013.1, from coordinate 48,770 downwards.
ATTTTGCTACTAAACGGTATTCTGAAAAAAAGAATTTAAGGAAGTCAAGAAGTCAAGATTGTAAGATATTTACGCAACTACCGGCATTTGGTAACAATAGGCCAGACCCCGTTGGCAGGCCTCTCTGTAAATCCTTTCTTAATATCTTGACCTCTTGACCTCTTCATTATCTCCGGATTGTTACACTTTTAGTGGCCTAACAGACATTAAGCCAACGCCGCAAACTCCTCAAGTACGTTTGCCGCTTTTTCAATTTCATCAGATGTATTGTAGAGATGGGGCGCAATTCTCAAAATATTGGATCGCACTGATACCGAAATTCCGGCATCGGAAAAGGTTTGTAATATAGCTTTACTGTCGATAGTATCTGATAGTTGGAATGCAAGTATCCCGCTACGGTTAAGTGCCTCTCCGGAGCCATAAGGTTGCAGTGGAGCGTTTTGCAATTTAGACAACAAATGATCCTGTAGCTGCTGAATATGTTGATAAGTCCTGTCTATTCCGGTCTCAAGCAATAGCTCAAGTGATTCATTCAAAATGTGCACACCGGGCCCATTATACATTCCGCCTTCGTAACGCCGGGCATTTTGCAGTAAGTTTTGATCAGTATTGAGCAGATCCCAGGGGTCATCAACTGAGAGCCATCCTGCGTAGCGGGGAATAAGCTGCTCCTGAAGCTTTTCGGAAACATACATAAAACCCAAACCCTGCGCCCCCAGTAACCATTTATGACCGCCGGTAACAAGAGCATCAATTTGCATTTTTTGAACATCAACCGGACAACATCCGGCTGCCTGGATGGCATCCACTACCAAATAAATGCCATGTTTTTTGCACAACTCGCCAATGGTTTCCAGATCAGCCCGATAACCTGAGAGAAACTGAACGGCACTGATGGCGATCATTTTGGTTTTCGGCGTGATAGCATCTTCTATACGGTCAACCGGTATTTTACCGTCTTGGCTGTTGATCTTTTTCACATGGGTATCAGCACCAGTCACCCATAGATAAGGGTAGATATTTGCGGGGAATTCAATATCGCTCATTAAGATCTCATCACCATCCTGCCAGGGAAATTCCGAGGCGATAAGGTTGAGTCCGTGAGAAGTGTTCGGGATCAAAGCGATTAAGTCATCCGATTCGCTATTGATCATTTTGGCAGCATTCATCCGGGTGGAGGTGATCACCTGCTCGTCGAATTCGAAGGAATCCACACTACCGGAGCTCCGCTTTTGCAGGTGAGACCGGGCCGCTTCCACACTTCGCCTGGGAATCGGACCAATTGCACAATGATTCAAATAAATGAGATCATCAGAATTAGAAAATTCTTTTCGTGAAAGTCCGTCGTTTAATGATGACATAATAATTTATATTTACGGTTGTCAATAATATCAGGAAATAACTCGACGTGGTTATCTAATATACAAAAAACTATATGTGTTTTGCTAAAATTACCGATGCCACATTTTGATCGTGAGTTAAGGTGATTTTTTAATATTTTCACAATCCGACTGCTATTGATGTTGAAACCAAAATCAAATAAATGAAACCGAAAACATCGGCACAGATACGGGAAGAGTTTTTTGAATTCTTCCGAAAAAAAGAACATTTAATAGTTGAAAGTGCTCCGGTTGTACCGGAGGATGATCCGACATTACTTTTTATCAACGCGGGGATGAATCCATTCAAGCCCATTTTTTTGGGTGAGAAAAAAGGGTATGTAAAAGATAATCGACTTTATAAGAGAGTGGCGAACACTCAGAGGTGTATTCGTGTAAGTGGTAAACACAATGACTTGGATGAGGTGGGACACGACACCTATCATCATACTCTCTTTGAGATGCTCGGCAACTGGTCATTTGGTGATTATTTTAAAAAAGAGGCGGTTGCCTGGGCCTGGGAGCTGCTGGTAGATGAGTGGGGGCTTGAGCCGGACAGACTTTACGCAACGGTTTTCGGTGGCGATGATGAAGACGGACTTCCGCCGGATGAAGAGGCTGAACAACTTTGGGCTTCGGAGACTCCGATCAAAAAAGAGAATATTCTGCGGTTCGGGAAAGAGGATAATTTCTGGGAGATGGGTGAGACCGGTCCGTGCGGCCCGTGTTCGGAAGTTCATATAGATCTGCGCCCGGATAAAGAACGGAAAAAACAACCGGGCTCCGAGCTGGTCAATATGGATGATCCGAGAGTGATGGAAATATGGAACCTCGTTTTTATCCAGTTCAATCGACAGGCTGACGGACGCTTGAAACCGTTGCCAGCCAAGCATGTAGATACCGGTATGGGTTTTGAGCGAATGGTAGCTGTGTTGCAGGGAAAAAGATCCAATTATGATACGGATGTGTTTACTCCGCTACTGGATGAAATCGGTAAACTTTCCGGAAAAACTTATGGTGAGGATGAAGAGATTGATATCGCCTTCCGGGTGATTGCTGATCATATCCGGGCGGTTAGCCTTGCCATAGCAGACGGAGCTTCCCCTTCCAATGATGGCAGAGGCTATGTTATCAGAAGGATTTTGCGCCGCGCGATTCGCTACGGCTGGGACCGGCTCAATCTTAAAGAGCCATTCATGAACAAATTGCTCGATGTACTTTCATGGCAGCTGAAAGAGGTGTTCCGGGAGCTGGAAGAGCAGAAATCCTACATCAGGAATGTGATATTATCGGAAGAGAAATCATTCCTGCGCACCCTTGGACAGGGAATAGAATTGTTCAACAAGATGGCGGAAGGCACGGATCGGATATCCGGCCAAGATGCTTTTAAATTGCATGATACATATGGCTTCCCGATAGACCTTACGGAATTGATGGCGCGTGAACGCGGCATGAGTGTGGATGTGGATGAATTTAATGCCTACATGCAGGAGCAAAAAGAACGTGCCCGGTCAGCAGGTAAATTTAAGCCTGCCGATGATGCAAAAGGGCTTTGGAATATCATATCGGATAAGGAAGAGAGTGAATTTGTTGGGTATGATCACCACGAAACTCCGGCAAAAATTATTGGTTGGGATGAGGATGAGAATCAGCCTAAAATTTTACTTGATCGAACTCCATTTTATGCCGAAGCAGGCGGACAGATCGCCGATACCGGTGTGATTGAATCCGGTGAAGAAACCATCAAAGTGCTGGACGTCCGGCATATGGATGGCAAACATGTTCATTTTGTTGATAAGCTGCCAAAAAATCCGGACCGGACGTGGAATGCCCGAATAGATTCCGAACGGCGCCGGGAAATCCAAAAGCACCATACTGTTACGCATATTGTTCATGCTGCTATGCGGCAGCTTGTCGGCGACCATGTGCAACAAAAAGGTTCGCTGGTAGCTCCGGATCGCCTGCGCTTTGACTTTTCACATTACGAGGCGCTTAGCCCGCAGCTCATGGATGAAATTGAGGCTGTTGTAAATGAAAAAATCCAGGAGAATATAGAACGGCAGGAACAGCGGGAAATCCCGATTGATGAGGCTAAAAAACAAGGCGCGATGATGGTTTTTGGTGAAAAATACGGGGATAAAGTGAGAGTGATCACATTTGATCCTGAGTTTTCAAAAGAGTTGTGTGGCGGGACCCATGTGCAGGCTACAGGTGAAATCGGCTACTTCCGTTTTGTTAATGAAACTTCGGCCGCTGCCGGTATTCGCCGAATTGAAGCGGTAGCAGGTCATGCCGCCGATGAGATTCTGCGATCTGAGAAACATGATGTAGAATCCATCCGGCAACTGATAAAAGGGGATGATCTCTCCGAAGAGGTTCAAAAACTGGTCGATGAACGCAAACGGCTCCAAAAAGAACTGGAAGAGCTGAAAAAGCAGGCTACAAAGGGGCAGCTGGATCAGTTGCTATCATCCGGAACGGAAATTAACGGAACCGGTATCACACTTGTGAGCGGCGAAGTTGAGGGGGCCGATATGCCGACGCTCAAACAACTTGGCTACGACGCCTTAAACCGAAAATCTGAAAACCTGATTGTGGTGCTCGGCTCTCGGGAGGGCGAATCCGGAAAAGGCTATCTGATGACGGCAGTATCTGAGGATGTAATAAAGCGTGGAGTTAAGGCCGGAGCATTAGTTGGCGAGCTGGCAAAAATCATCGGAGGCGGCGGTGGCGGACAACCGAATCTTGCAACGGCAGGAGGCAAATCGCCGGATAAATTGCCGGAGGTGTTTGAATCGGCAGAGGAAATTGCACAAAAATTGATAAGCAACTAATTCCTGGTAAATAATGCAGGTTAATTCTGTAAATTCTTTTTTCACTTAAAACATCCAAGCATCAGTAACATTTGGTATTATATTTGCTGCTGGAAAATGTTTGCCAAAAAGCCTATCTTTGTTGGCTCAGCCAAATATTTTAAAAGGCTGAATTCAACACTTTTTTGATCAATAGTTCATTATTGGTATGAAATCAGCATAACGATTGAGTTATACTGTAAACCGAAAACCATTTGGAGAAATTATAAATGGCAGAAGCAGACGTGGCCGGCTTTACACCAACCGGCGTTTTTTACAAGAGTACCGAATTACCTAAACCAACTCGTAAGTCTCACAAAACAATTGGCATTAAAGACGATGAGCTTTTCGAGCTATACGAATCTATGTATCGGCAGCGGAGGTTTGAAGAGCGCTCAGCTCAGATGTATCAAAAAGGTAAGTTCGGGGGCTTTTTGCACCTGTATATAGGTCAGGAAGCCATATCTACCGGTACGGTCTACGCCTTAAATGATGACGATGATATTATTACCGCATATCGTGATCATGGGCTTGGATTGGCTCGGGGAATTACATCAAAAGAAGGAATGGCTGAATTGTTCGGAAAACGAACCGGCTGCAGCAAAGGTAAAGGCGGTTCTATGCACTTTTTTGATGTGGATAAGCACTTTTGGGGCGGCCATGGAATTGTAGGCGCTCATCTTCCGCTCGGGGCCGGGCTTGCTTTCGCTAATAAGTATCGAAATGAAGATAAAATTTCAGCTTGCTTTTTTGGCGATGGCGCTATTGACCAGGGTGCATTGAATGAAAGCTTTAACCTTGCCGCTCTGTGGAAACTGCCGATTATCTATGTTGTAGAAAATAACGGCTACTCCATGGGTACTGCAGTGAAACGACACAGTGCCGGTGAGTTAGTTGACCGGGCTCGTCCTTACGGTATGAAGCATGATGTCATCAATGGTATGGATGCTCTCACGGTTATTGAAAAAATGAAGGAGGTCCAGAAAGATGTACGCGAAAATTCTGAACCCTGGTTTCTTGAAATTCGAACCTATCGTTATCGCGGCCATTCTATGAGTGATCCGAGATCATATCGCACGGAGGATGAAGAAAAAGAATTTAAAGAAACCGACCCTATCGAGAGGCTTAAAACCTACATCCTGGACAAGAAGATAGCGAAACAGGAAAAGATTGATGAAATCCAACAAAAGGTAGATCAGGAAGTACTTGATGCAATTGAATTCGCGGATGAAAGCGACTTCCCTGAACCAGATGAAATGTACGATGACGTATATGCTCAGGAAGATTATCCTTTCATGACCTGATTTTTCAAAAAGACAGATTTTAACTACTAACATTATTTTAAATGGCTGAAACACAATTTCGTCACGCAATCCGGGCGGCAATGAACGAAGAAATGCGCCGGGATGAGAGTATCTTCCTGATGGGGGAGGAAGTCGCCGAATACAATGGCGCTTATAAAGTAACGGAAGGCATGATGGACGAGTTCACCGGCAAACGGGTGATCGACACTCCAATATCGGAGCTTGGATTCGCCGGGCTGGGAGTAGGTGCCGCGATGAATGGCCTTCGCCCTATCGTAGAATTTATGACCTTCAATTTTTCCGTAGTAGGGATGGATCAAATCATCAATAATGCCGCAAAAATCAGGTATATGAGCGGCGGACAGATCCGGATTCCTATTGTATTTCGTGGGCCCAACGCATCAGCCGGACAGCTCGGAGCTACACACAATGTAGCTTACGAAAGTTTGTACAGTCACTTCCCGGGGCTTAAAGTAGTGTACACTTCGGAGCCTTATGATGCAAAAGGTTTGCTTAAAACTGCAATTCGTGATGACGATCCGGTAATATTCCTGGAGTCTGAGCAAATGTATGGATTAAAGCAGGAAGTTCCGGAGGAAGAATATACCATTCCGCTCGGTGAAGCGAAGGTCAAGCGCGAAGGCACTGATGTCACTGTTGTTGCCACCGGTAAGATGTATCATGTTGCCAAACAAGCGGCTGATAAACTGGCTAAAGACGGAGTCGAATGTGAGATTATTGATCCGCGCACAATCCGTCCGTTTGATATTGAAACGGTAATTACATCCATCAAAAAAACCAACCGTTGTGTTGTAGTGGATGAATCCCATCCGTTTGGCGGGGTAGCTTCCGAGGTCGGATTCCAGCTGCAGCGGGATGCTTTTGATTATCTTGATGCGCCCGTCCTGCGAGTTACAATCCCGGATGTGCCGGCTCCATTTTCAAAAACGCTTTTGGATGCCTGGCTTCCTGATGCTCAACAGGTTATAGATGCCGTTGATACGGTTACTTACCGCAAATAAATTTTAATTCTCACTATTAGAGTTCTATGGCCACAATAATTGATATGCCGAAGCTGAGTGACACCATGGAAGAGGGTGTCATCGCTAAATGGAATGTTAAAGAAGGAGACAAGGTAGAGTCCGGTGATGTAATTGCCGAAGTCGAAACCGACAAGGCCACCATGGATGTGGAGGTTTTTGATCCGGGTACGATTCTTAAAATCGTTGCACACGAAGGAGATACTGTTCCACTTGGTGGTAAAATCGCCATTATCGGGGAAGAAGGAGAAGATATTTCCGATCTGCTTGATGATAACGGTGCTGAAACCAAACAAGAGGCAAAAGCGGATCAGGAAGTGAGCAAGTCGGAATCCACCGCTTCGAAAAAATCCCATTCTGACAATGGCAGCACTAAGGAGTATGATGGACAGCCAATAAGTGCAGAAAAAGAAAAAACTGCTCAACCCTCTGATGACGATCGCATCAAAGCTTCCCCGCTCGCAAAAAAAATGGCGGGTGAGCAGGGTATAGATTTGAAAAACGTAAAGGGAAGTGGCCCGCACGGACGAATCATCAAACGCGATATTGAAGAGTACGAGCCGGCGGAAGCACCTGCGGCGGAATCTGCTACCACTACGCAAACCGCTGAGGCGCCGCAGCCTGCTGCGGCTCTTGCCGAAGATGAAGAGGTTAAAGTTAGCCAGATGCGCAAAACTATTGCCAAACGCCTGGCTGAAAGCAAGTTCACCAGCCCTCATTTTTATGAGACTATTGATCTTGACATGAAAAAGGCTATTGAGTTTCGAAGCTCACTGAATGAGGTCAGTGATGTAAAAATCAGCTTTAACGATATAGTTGTTAAAGCTTGTGCATCCGCGCTGCGTCAGCATCCGGATATCAATGCTTCCTGGTTGGAGGATACAATCAGAAAGCACGGTAGTGTGCATGTGGCGGTTGCAGTGGCTGTTGAGGAAGGTCTGCTGACTCCGGTTATTCGTGATACTGACCAGAAAGGCCTGCGGCAAATATCTGCAGAAACCAAAGAGCTTGCAGAGAAAGCGCGAAATAAGGAACTCCAGCCCCAGGAATGGGAAGGCAGTACCTTTTCTGTAAGTAATCTTGGCATGTTCGGTATCGAAGAGTTTACTGCAATAATTAATCCGCCGAATGCATGCATCCTTGCTGTCGGAGCGATCCGCGATGTGCCGGTAGTGGAGGACGGAGAGGTGGTCCCGGGCAAACGGATGAAAGTTACGCTCTCCAGCGATCATCGTATTGTTGATGGTGCCAAAGCGGCAGCATTTTTAAGCACACTGCGCAATTTGATTGAAAACCCAATGAATATGCTGCTGTGATTTTTGTTAACAGATAGATAATGAATGACAGCTAAATAAATTCAGGAGGCATCTTGATAAAATTAAGATGCCTTTTTTGTTTAAAAATCCGATTTTACCCGGGTGATGTTTCAGAGTTCAGGAATTTAATACTGCATATTTCATTTTAAACCAATTAACTATGTCTTCTTACTTTAGATTCTCATTAATTGCGTCTTTTATAATTTTTATATCTGCATATACCAATAATAATGTGCATGCCAATCCCGGTTCCGGCTCTCTGTATGTAGGAGGCATGTTATCATTCGCTTCCGAAACTGAAGAGATCAGAGGTACAGGTTTTGGTGATTTAGAGCAGAGCACATTGCGTGCGTTATTCAGCCCTTCAGTTGGATATTATGTGACGGATGTAATCGTGGCCGGCGTTGGACTTGGCATGGAATACACCTATTTGGAAAATGAAATCGATAATACCGAAGCCGAGCAGTTGGTTTTTTCCGTATCGCCATTTGTAAGATATACCGATTATCTGACCGATAACTTGCGTTGGTTTGGAGAACTTAGCGTTTCTGTTGGTGCGGGAGACGGAAGTTCTGATTTGCCCGGAGGCGGAAGTATCGATACGGATATCACAATTTTTGAAGCCGGGTTGCGGCCTGGATTTACTTATCATTTCAATGAATCGATTGCCATTGAACCCTCATTCGGATTCCTCGGATTCAGGGGCGAATCCGTAACGCATCAGGAAGAGCTCACTGATGGAGTCATTGATGTCGAGACGGAATCGGGTGAGTTTGTATTAGATTACGATTTCAGTCTCGGAGTTCAGTATTACTTTTGATATTGAATGATCATCAAATCGTGATATAACCGGCTTGCCAGGTAATTTCAACAGATACAATGCGATCCTTTCTGTTTCTGTTTTTATTGTCATTATTGCTGCTGACCCCGGCTTATGTAAGTTTTCGCAGGAAAATGAGAAGAGTTATGAGTGAAGTTTTGGGTATCAGGAGAAGAAATGAAGAAGCCCGCAGAGATTATATCAGAGAGGGGCCGGGACAAAATATCAGGATATTCGGCATACCGTTCGTGTATATAGTAATCATTTTAATTATGCTTTGGGGAGTTGCGGTAGCTCATTATGTCTATACTACAATGATGAATTAGCAAATCCCGGCACTTTGCATGCGTATGCACAGATTCAGTCAACTGTAGATACGTATGAATAAAGATAACATTGAGAAGATTAAATTTGTTGATGTGACAAATCATTTATCCATTCACAAACTCATTAAATCATTTTATATATGAAACATATAATAATTACCGGTGCATCCAGAGGATTCGGAGAGCACATTGCTCGCATTTCAGCAGCTGATGATACCACGCTGCATTTGGTAGCGCGCAGTAATATGGACTCCCTCAAATCTGAGCTATCAGAAAACGGAGCGGAAGTATTGACATACAAAGCAGATCTGACGAAAACCGAAGATACCGACAAGTGGTTCTCACAAATCGTCAGAAATATTCAATCAGGTGATCCGGATGCGATCATATTATATAATAACGCGGGTATGCTTTACCCTATGGGCCCCATTGGAAAGCATGACATGCAGGATTACCGGAAAAACCTTGAACTCAATTTTGTCGCAGCTCTGTTGGTTGGGCATCAGTTTATTCAACATTTCAGAGACTACGAAATCACCAAACGAATTATCAATATCTCATCAGGTGCCGCAAACAATCCGTATCACGGATGGAGTCATTATTGCAGCACTAAAGCCGGCCTGGATATGTTTACCCGTTGCATTTCACTTGAGCAACAAGATACCGAGTTTCCGGTGGAGGCATTAAGTTTTAGCCCGGGACCATTGGATACCCAAATGCAGGATGAAATTCGTGATACTTCCCCTGAGGATTTTGCTAACGTTGACAAATTCATTTCACTTAAAGAGCAAAATATGTTGGGTGATCCTGAAAAAGTTGCGGGTGTACTTCACGATCTGGTATGGAGTAAAGATTTCCCCAATGGCAAGATATTGGATATCATGGATGTAGAAGGTTGAGATATTGCAAAATTTTCGATGGTCATTACTTGAAAAATGAGTGTAATACTGGTGTATTCGATATTCGACAAAAATTTGCAATTAAAATAAATAAACAACCGTATGCTACAGCGTAATTTACCCCTGCCTTTAATGTTAATTCTAACCGGTTTCTTACTGGTTCAATGTGATAATGACCAGATTAGTGATGATGAAGATGGCAGAATGATTGTCACTATGTACGATGAGCCGGCAGAATACGAATCGGTATTTGTGGAGATCATATCTGTTGAAGCCCACCGTGATGCAGAAGATCAGGATACCGGCTGGATTACATTAAGTGATGATACAACTCGCACAGATTTACTTGAACTTGTTGCAGGCAATGAGGAAGTGCTTGCTGATGCGGAACTCGAGCCGGGAACCTATCGTCAGATTCGCCTGATTCTCGGTGATGATAACGAACTGGTGATTGATGGTGAAACTCATGATCTTACTGTACCGAGCGCCCAACAAAGCGGAATTAAATTAAATGTTGATGCTGAGATAGAATCTGGATCTACCTATGACCTTGAACTCGACTTTGATGCGCACAGGTCAATTGTCCCGAGAGGCGCTTCCGGTGAGTTCAATTTGAAGCCGGTGATACGGGCTGTCCCAACCGAAATTACGGGCGAGATTGAAGGTGAAGTAGAACCGGCGGAAGAGTCCGGTCTGGTTTACGCCGTTGATGCCACTGAAGAGGATACTATAACCACGGATACCGACGATGAGGGTTCATTTCTGTTGCGCGGATTGCCCGACGGTATGTGGACAGTAACTGCTGAAGCTGCATCCGAAAATTATGAAGAAGGTGTGGTTGAAGACGTAGAAGTTCAACTGCGCGAAACTACAGATATCGGCACAATAGAGCTTGAGCCGCTTGAAAATGACAACGACAACGATAATGACTAACAGTGATTTGATTTAGAGCGATCCGGCATTCATTTAAAGTCATTGTCCGGAAGCAGAATATGGAAAAGCTCCGGTACCATCCGATAGCACGGGTGATGCCGGAGCTTTTTTTGTGGTATCAACGCTTACTTTTTTACGTTTGGCGTTTCTCTGTTGATACCATATCGAGAAAACAAGAAACCAGAAGCACTACGCCTTGAACAACCGGCAAGTGGTAGAATTCGGCAAAAAATTATCTAAAAATTTCTCATCCCCGTTTTTCTACTTTATAAATCACGAAAAAACCTGCAAAAAATCCCTTTCGATGCAGACTATTATTAGAAATTCCGGGTTTCCCAATTTAATTTGATCATCATAGAGAATTTTAAAAGCGTTATATTGTAGACCCGGTTTAAGTCGGATAACCAGGCTTCGGCAGGAATACCGGTTAATTTTCATCTTCAGTTCAGGTACACTAATGCGAAGATTATTTCTTGTTATATCACTATTTGTGCCCGCATTATTTTTGCTTCAATGCCACGATTCCCAGCTCGATGATGAATTTGAAGGGGTATTGCGTGTTACCATGTTTGATGAACCGGCGAATTATGATACGGTGCTTGTGGAAATTGCCTCTATTGAGGCACACCGCCAATCAGGAGAACAGGATTCAGGCTGGATCGAATTAAGTGATGATACCTTGATGATTGACTTGCTCATGCTTATTGATGGTGAAGAACAGGTGCTGGGTGAGGCGTCCGTTGAACCGGGCGTTATTGAGCAACTCCGGATGACAATGGGGGAAAATAACAGGCTTGTTATCGGAGAGAATTCGTATGATCTTGATTTCGCAGGGGAGGGGGACTCCGAAATTATACTGGATATCAATGCTGAAATTGAAGAGGGAAGACTCTATGACCTGTTCCTGGATTTCGATGTCAGCCAGTCGATTGTATCCCGGGGCGAGGAAGAAGGATATGATCTACAGCCCGAAATCCGCGTCATTCGTCCGGAAACTTCAGGAGATATTATCGGGGAGGTTCAGCCGGCGGAGCATTCAGGTCAGGTTTATGCGGCAGTCGGAGATGATACGATCAGAACATTTACCTCCGATGAGGGCACTTTTATGTTGCGCGGGCTGGAAGATGGTAATTGGACAGTGATTGCGAAATCAACTTCGGAAGATTATACTGATGGAATAATGGAGAATGTAGGGGTTCGACTCGGAGAAACTACAGAAATCGATACGCTTGCCCTACAGCCTGTTGAGGAGTGAGACATAGTTGAAATCAATCTGGATTGCAACTATCAAAGCTGGTTCGTTTGTTTTTTTAAGATTACTCTGGTTTATGGTAAGCAATTGTTAAAATTTTATTTACTGCACCATGGGTGAGGGAATTTTCGCACTTACAGGAAGTTTCAACACCATGAGCACCAAGGTGAGATCACCAACAAAATGAAAAATCATTATTAATGCAACGTAGTGCCCTCTGCGCCTTCTTTGTGCCCGTTGTGGTTAGACAAACAGGAAGTTTCACTAAAATGATCACAACGAGGACATCCTAACATAAGCCAGGACAGCCTTGATTTATGCACAGATGGATAAAGGCTGTTGATTTAGAATCGAACTCAGTCATCAAATAAAAAAGCTCCGGAGATTTGTTATTTGTCAAGTTTCCGGAGCTTTTAATATGGATTAAAACCAGAAAGTCATACTTGCCGGCTTCAGGCGCATGGAAATCAGCGGGCGCTGAGCATACCCTGCATGCGCTTTGCATCAGAAGCGTAATCGGTGTCTTCGTAATTATCTATGATGCGCACAAGAAATTCTTCAGCTGTGGAGTAATCCCCCGCTTCGTAGGAAGCTTCCGCTGCATTAAGTAAATTCTGCGGGGTTGTGACCTCGTTTTCGTCCCAATCAGCAGCATCAGCATATTTTTGGGCGGACTCTTCAAAGCGTTCAAGATTAGACAAAATTGAAGCGTGCAGGGATATTGCGCCGACGCCAAGAATGCCATCGGGAGCGTTGTAGCGCTCAATGTAGTATAGAGCGTCTTCATAATCACCCAGCCGTGAAGCAGAAACAGCAGCATAGTAGCTTGCGATATTAGCAGCGTCAGTTCTTGAATAATCACTCACGATATCAGCAAAGCCAACGGTTTCTCCTTCCTCATTACCATATAAAGCCTGCTCGTAATTGCCCTGCTGGAAGAACTCTTCGGCACCCACCAGCATCTCTTGTGCTTCCTGCTCTTGTGCCATGGAATCAACATAGTACCAAACCCCACCACCAATGAGGATTAACACGGCCAAAGTGCCGAAAATAAGGCGGTATTTATGTTCCTGATAAAATGCATAAGCCCGTGCATATCCACTTACAAGTGCATCGGACTCCAAATGTTCGCGTGAAAGACGATCAGACATTTACTAAATAATCGCTTTGGTTAGTTGATATTAAATTGAAATAGCTAAATTTGCTTTAGCTTTAAAAGATACAAAAATTGAATAATAAAACCATATAACCCGATCGTAAAAGTTTTTACTAAAACGGGTGCGATTGTTATTGATTTCCCGGTTTGTGGGAGATATTTCAAAACCATAGATTGGAGCGTTTAACTGCAACTTCGATTTGGTTAAAGCTTGCAGTATAGAATCATAAAATATCATACTAAACTAAAATAATATTAAGAAGTTATGTCAGAACGTCAATATTGGCTGGTAAAAGCTGAGCCTGATGATTTTACTATTGAGCAACTTATTGAAAGAGAAAGTAAAAGAGTTCGCTGGGAAGGCATTAGAAACTACCAGGCCCGGAACTTCATGCGGGATTCTATGAAACTCGGTGATGGAGTATTCTTTTACCAATCGCGGACGAATCCGCTCGGTATAGTCGGTACGATGAAAGTTGCCAGTGAGCCTTATCCTGATCCATCTCAATATAATCCGGATTCCAAATATTTTGATGAAAAAGCAACTGAAGAAAATCCGCGATGGTTTAACGTCGATTACGAGTTTGTGCAGAAATTTGATTCGATAGTCACGCGTGATCAGATGAAAGAAACTCCGGGGCTTGAGGATATGAAAGTTTTGCAGAAAGGAATGCGCTTATCCATAATGCCAGTTACCGAAAAAGAGTGGCAAATCGTGCATGAACTTGCGGGAAAAACTCCTCGGTAAAACCTATCTTATAATCTGGTTCAACCAAACTTGAAAACATGACTTCCGGTTTTACATTCGAAGAAAGCAAAGCTGAAAAAGATTCACTGACCATATCAACGCGCGGCGTTCTACCGGTGCAACAGCTTAAATGGCTGGTGCACAACGGCATGATCAAAGGAATCAGCGATTATCCTATTGAAGCGGATCAGTTTCAGCCAAATTCAATTGATCTCCGCCTTGGTCCGGTAGCTTATCGGGTGCGTTGCAGCTTTCTGCCCGAGAATGAGTCGGTCGAGCAAAAACTGCAGAAGCTAACGCAGCATTCATTTTCGATTGAAAATGGAGCCGTTCTTGAGCCTAACTGTACTTACATCATCCCACTTCTGGAAGAACTTGATCTGCCCGGAACGGTAACACGACCGGGTACGAAAAAGCCGAATTCCGAGCCTGCGATATTTGCTGAAGAGCATCTTGCGGCAAAAACCAATCCCAAAAGCTCGACAGGCCGACTTGACATTTTTACCAGGGTAATTACCGACTATTCTCACCGCTTTGAAGAAATACCATCAGGTTACCGGGGACGGCTCTACCTTGAGGTGGTGCCGAAATCATTTTCGATTGGCATAAAAACCGGGCAAAAGTTAAATCAATTGCGAATCCGTCATGGCGTTTCCTATTTGAGTGATCAGGATATCCTGATGGCACATAAACAACAGCCGATCCTGCTTGATGATCAGGCCAGACCGCTGCCGGCGGATCGCCTTAAATTAGGGAACGGGTTATTTATGAGTGTAAGTCTAAAGCCGGAGAGGGACAATATCGTCGGATATAAAGCGCGTAAACACCGTGATGTGATTGATCTGGAAAAAATGAATTACTACCGGATCGAGGATTTTTGGGAACCTGTTTACACCAGGAATGAGGATTTCATCATTCTTGAACCTGAAGCGTTTTATATTTTTGCATCACGCGAACAGTGCCGGATTCCCGCACATCTTGCCGCCGAAATGGTTCCCTATGATACCGGCTCGGGCGAGTTGCGTACTCATTATGCCGGTTTTTTCGACAGCGGTTTTGGCAATGATCCCGATCATCCGGGAGCTAAAGCTGTGCTTGAAGTGCGCTCTCATGACGTGCCTTTTCTGGTAGAGGACGGCCAGACATTTTTCCGCATGATTTTTGAGCCTAATACTGATATACCGGAATTTGTATACGGATCAGCTATAAAAAGTCATTATCAGAGCCAGGGACTCAAGCTGAGCAAGCATTTCAAAAACCAATGATCGAATGAGCAAAAAAACGGTTACACGCTGTGTTTGCCATAAGCGCACTTTCGTTGAGATAAAACAGATAGCTTTTAAAAAGGGGATTAACTCGGTGGAAGAGCTGATGAAATTCCAAATCTCATGTTGTGGCTGTGGTCTTTGTAAACCATATATCGCTAAAATGTTTCTCACCGGTGAAACAGCATTTGCACCGGAGCAGCCAGAATTTGAAGATCAATGAATTTATTCTTTGTACCTAAAAAGAATATAAAAGGGGATACGGCTTTTTTCACTGATGAGGAGGCGCATCATGCGCGAAATGTATTGAGATTAAAAAAGGGTGATCAGGTAACCTTTACTGATGGAGAAGGAGGAAAATATCAAGGTTATATTACCGTCATCACCAAATCTACATTGGAGGTTGAGATTACATCCGGTGAGAAAATCAGGAGAAGCGGGAACAGATTGGCAATCGGAATAGGCTACATCAGGCAAAAACAGCGAATGGAGTTTGCGCTGGAAAAACTGGTTGAGTTGGGTATCGATCATATAGGAGTTTTTCACGGAGAACACTGTGAGCCGGGAAAATTGAAAGATGACCGAGCAAACAAAATAATTCGTTCAGCTTCAAAACAGTCCCTGAGATACTATTTTCCGGCATTTTCTACGCATGGTTCACTGAGTGATTTACTTTCTGTAAGCAAATCAGATTTTCTGATCGCCGCTCATCAGGAGAACAGCTCAGCATCTCGTGTTGGGGTTGGCGATATTTCCGGTAACATAACCGGGTTGATCGGACCGGAAGGAGGATTTTCAGAGCAGGAGCTGAAGCTTATTGAATATAACGGGGGACAATTTATCTGGCTCGGAGAACGACGATTACGCGCAGAAACCGCTGCGGTTTCTCTGGCTGCACTTATGAAGATGAATCAGATCACGGGCTAGTAAGTTCAGCTCAAAACCTGAGTTCGATTCTAAATGAAATGGATGATTGTGATACTTTTTTTTCTCTAACCACAACGGGCACAAAGAAGGCGCAACGTGCACTACGATATATTTTAAATTTTGATTTTTTCGTTGTGCTATGGGTGGTGAAATATGCTACAGGTGTGTAAATATCCTAACCAGGGATGCCTGTGGCGCAAGTTATGGTGCGGGGTAGGTGAGTGATAATATTTCCGCGCTGAGTTGTGTAGATACGTATATACTACCTGATGTTCAAAAGTTACCGGAAAGAAGTTGCACAAAATAAAAAAGCCGCACCGGAGACCGGTGCGGCTTTTTAGATAAAAATTTAAAATGCAATAGGGTTTAATCTTCTCGGGACATTGCGGTCAGTGCCTGCACGTCATCCCAGAGCCCGGCTGCCACTTCGACAGCTTTATCAAACCCATCGTTCAGGACTATGTAGCGCTCCTGCTCACCCCAGATATTCCGGGCTAATTCTGATTTAACGAATATCTGGCTGCGCTGCAATTGACTTTCATAGTCGCTGCTGCTCATTATTAATTTGTCGTCTTTAAATTCCGGGCTTTCCTGATCATCGTCGATCTCTAACCCGCGATCTTCAAGTTTTACTTTCAGGTCAGCAAGGTCTGATTCATCCCAGGAGAACTCATCTTTAAATTTAGAGAAATCTTCTTCGTATGTTTCTCTGAACTCCGGGCCTTTGTTGTCAATATAACTTCGGACAAACTGGGCATGAACGGCTGTTCGTCCCATCAGGATGCTGAGTTTATCATAATCCGGCTGTACAATGTGGTCGGGGATGATTCCTCCGCCGCCGTAAACTGTACGACCGGCCTCAGTGGAGTATTTCAGGGTGTCCGGGATGTTTTCTATGAATTCATCCACATCACCGGTAACATCATGGCTGCGTTCACGAAGTTCGTACGCATACTGTTCACGTCCACCTTCGTAAGGGCGTTGTATTAATCTTCCGGAAGGAGTGAAATATCGGGAAATGGTGACCCGGATGTTACTTGCGTCGTCAAGCTCATATTGTTGCTGAACCAGGCCTTTGCCGAAACTTCGGCTTCCGACGATAAGGCCGCGGTCATGATCCTGAATAGCCCCGCTTACAATTTCACTACCGGAGGCTGAGCCTTCGTTCACCAGTGCAATCACCGGCATATCCTTGTAGCGCCCATCAGCACGAGTACGATATTCAGATGTAAACTGCCGGTGTCTGCTTTCAGTTGATACCAGTTTCGTGTTACGCGGAAAAAACTCGTTGGCCACCTGAATGGCTTGTTCAAGATAACCGCCGGGGTTATTTCGCATATCCAGGATAATGCGCTCCATACCCTCGGCTTCGAGCTTTTCCATGCCCTCCATAAATTCCTCATGGGTAGTAGCGGCAAACCGGTTAATTTTTATGTACCCGGTTTTATCATCAAGCATATGAGAGGAATCCACGGTGTGGATGGGGATTTCATCCCTCTCGATATCAAAATCGAGAACTCCGTCTGTAAACGGCCGCTCAATACCTACCCGTACAGTTGTTCCTTGTTCGCCTCTCAGGCGATCCTGAACATCCTGCTCACTGAATCCAACTGCATTTTCGTCTCCAATTTCAACAATCCTGTCGCCGGACTGAATGCCCAATTTGTCACTCGGCCCTCCGGAAATAGCAGAGATCACCCGGATGGTATCATCAATAATTTGAAACTGTACTCCAATTCCTTCAAATTTTCCATCAAACTCAGCCTGGATATCTTCACTTTGCCTTGATTCGATATAAATTGAATGGGGATCAAGGTTGGCAAAAAGGCCTTGAATGGCATCCTCTGTCCGTTTATCCATATCCTCTTCTTTGGAGGAGTTGTTTTTGAGAAAGTGATAAGCTTCCTCAAATTTACGAACAGCTTCACTCACTGAAGCAATCTCAAAATCGTCGCTAAAGGTTGTGTCGATCGGAGTGTCGCTTACAGAGAGAGCGGTATCGCTGATATTACTCGAAAAACCACGCAGTGCATCTTTGAAAATCATGGTTTTATCTACTTCGTCGTAGTAATTGTCAACCACTTTCTGATTGACATCCATAAATTTCTTTATGTTTTGCTTGTCTTGATCACCACTGATCATCAGGCTTTCAACGCCACTAAACCAAAGCAGTGCCAATACAATTACTGTTGCAATATTCGGTGCGAGGAATCTTTTCAGAGACATAATGCAGTTTATTCTCAATGTATATTTTCAATTACAAAAAAGTAACGGTAGTACAGAGGATGTTGGTACCCCAACAGTAGTAACCGCTTTTTATAAGATATAATTCGCGCCACTAAGAAAACGCCAATATCTTCGATCAGCTCGTCCCGAACGCTTTCGGGATTTCTCGCGCCTTGATCTTGGAGTTTTCTTTGGGCACTTAGAGATTTATTACAGATGCTGATTTGCTGTTTCAGCGAAAAAAAAATCAATTTTTATAGCTACTTGAAAAAGGTGAATTTATGCTTTATAATCCCTGCTTTATCAGAGAATATACTGGCTTAGATCCCGATTGGTCACCAGACCTTCAAGCTGCTTGTTTACGTAATCCTTGTCGATGGTTATTTTCCCTTCCTTGATATCATCGGGGATTGAGTACAGCAGTTCTTCCAGGACGGTTGATAGAATCGTATGTAGTCGTCGCGCTCCAATATTTTCAATGGAATTATTAATCTCAGCCGCAACCTTGGCAATTTCACGAATGGCTTCATCCGTGAAATCCAGTTCAATGCCTTCTGATTTGATCATCGCCTGATATTGCTTACTGAGCGCATTACGCGGGCGGGTAAGGATATTGTAGAAATCCTCCTCAGTGAGTGAGTCCATTTCTACACGGATTGGAAATCGTCCCTGGAGTTCAGGGATCAAATCCGAAGGTTTTGCAGAGTGAAATGCACCTGAGGCAATGAATAGGATATGATCGGTTTTTACCATTCCATGTTTGGTGGACACGTTGCTGCCCTCAACAATCGGCAGCATATCCCGCTGAACTCCTTGCCGGCTTACATCGGCACTGCTGCTCTGTCCCTCCTTACTGGTGCCACCGGCTACTTTATCTATTTCATCAACAAATACGATTCCGGAGGATTGAACCCGCTCGATAGCTTCTGATACGGCCGCTTCGTGATCAATCAGTTTTTCGGCTTCTTCAGCCAGTAGATGTTCACGTGCCTCGCTGATCTTCATCGAGCGTTTTTTGGTCTTTTGTGGGGAGAGGCTGCCCAGCATATCCTGCAGGTTAATTCCCATCTCTTCCATTCCCGCAGGACCAAAAATCTGCATGTTTTTGGTACTCGAAGCCTGGACATCGATTTCTATTTTGCGATCTTCGAGCTCGCCATTTCTTAGTTTTTGCCTGAATTTTTCTCTGGTGCGCTCATTAAGTTCCTGGTCGGTAGCATTATCCGGATCAAAATCATCGTCATTTCTGAATCCGGCAGTACCCGAAGATGAAGTGGAACTGCTACTGCGTGATGGTTTCTTGACAGGCGGTATAAGATGATCCAGAATACGTTCTTCAACCTGTTCTTCGGCTTTGGGTTTCATTCGCTCCTGCATTTCCGACTTGACCATAGTTACGGCAATTTCGGTGAGGTCGCGAATCATGGATTCAACATCCCGGCCTACATAACCGACTTCGGTGAACTTGGATGCCTCAACTTTAATAAAAGGTGCTTTGGCCAGTTTGGCCAGTCTTCGGGCTATCTCGGTTTTTCCAACTCCGGTCGGCCCGATTAGAATGATATTATTCGGCAGAATTTCATCCCGAATTTTCTCATCGGAATTAAGCCGTCGCCACCGGTTACGCAGCGCGATAGCCACCGATTTTTTTGCCTCTTTCTGACCAATGATGTAGGTATCCAGCTCGTCTACAATTTGCCGGGGAGTGAGATTTAACTCTGAAATTTGTTGCTTTGTGTTACTCAAGATCAAGTACCGTTATGTTGTGATTGGTATAGATGCAAATATCAGCAGCCTGATTCAGCGATTCATCAACAAGCTGATGGGCGGTTAGTTCTGTTGCATGTTTTTTCAATGATCGCGCGGATGCAAGGGCAAAAGAACCGCCGCTTCCGATAGCCAGAATACTATCATCAGGTTCAATAACATCCCCTTGCCCACTGATTAATAGCAGATTTTCTTTATCCATAACCGCAAGCATTGCCTCCAGGCGGCGTAGTACTCGGTCGCCCCGCCAATCTTTGGCAAGCTCTACTGCAGAACGCTGGAGACTTCCGTTATACTGATTTAATTTTTCTTCAAATCGTTCAAAAAGGGTGAAAGCATCGGCAGTTGAACCGGCAAAACCGGCCAGTACATTGTTGTTATATAATTTGCGAACCTTCTGTACAGTAGATTTTATTACTGTCTTATCCAGGGTGGCCTGCCCGTCGCTGCCGATAGAAGCTTGCCCGTTGTGGATCACACCAACAACTGTGGTGCCTTGAATAGATTGATTCATAATAGATTTTTAAAAACTTGTTGCATTAACTCGCTGAGCCTGAATCTTTCTGAGATTCAGAATCGGATTTTACCGACGTTGATGGTTCATTTTGCGGATCATCAGAATCTTTATTCCGGGGAGTGTCACTTTGTTGACGGGACTGCTCCTGTGGCTTTTTTGATGAGCCGGAATCACCTTTGGCCGACCGGCTTTCTGATGAACGCTTTTGATCCTGTTTGTAATATTTTTGATTTACCTTTCCCTTGCGTGGTGTGCTTGAGCTTCGTGATTTACTTTGGCTTTTCTTGTCTGATGACTCTGTGGATTCTGAACTATCCTTTTTGGATTTTGTATCTTGTTGTCGCTTAGTGTCTTTTTGATTTTTTGAACCTGACTCGCCCTTTGTTTCCGAGCCGGACGCCCGGCCGCTTGTTTTCCCTCCGCCTTTTCCTTTTTTCCGGGAGTCCCGATGGTAGACATCAAGCTGGTTGCGTTCTTTTAAGTTTTCATCGGCTCCATCTTCCGATTCTTTCATGGCTTTATCAAGCGATTCATCCATCAAAACAGCATCAGTGATATCTATATCGGAGCCAATCAATGTGAATTTATAATCGTTCATGGAAATGGAGTCATCTTTTGCAATAGAAAGATACATCCGATAGGAAAACATCCATTTCCAGCGCTGATTGATAAATCCGCTGGTTAGGTAGGAGTACAGAAACGGGTTTACAGTCAGTTCCACAGACCGGTATTTGTAATTGTACCTGAATTTGGTGATCCAGCCTTCAATATCAGATAAGATCGTGTTTTGGGTTACTACACTGCCGGAACCACCGCACATCGGGCAAACTTTTGAAACTGACTTTACAACACTGGGCCGGATTCGCTGCCTGGTGATCTGCATCAACCCGAAATCACTCATCGGCAATACGTTGGTTTTTGCCCGGTCTTTCTTGAACTCCCGTTTAATTTCGTCATAGATCTTCTTGCGGTTGCTATCTTCGCGCTGATCAATGAAGTCAACAACAATAATTCCTCCAATGTCACGAAGCCGAAGTTGTTTAGCAATTTCCCGCGCGGCTTCCAGATTGGTTTTGAGCGAGTTTTCTTCCTGAGCCTTCTTGGCGGCATAACGTCCTGAGTTTACATCTACCACATACATGGCTTCTGTTTGCTCAAAAATCAGATAACCACCACTTGGCATTTTTACTCGGGGGCTGAAGACCGACTCCACATCGTGTGCAATATTCATATGATCAAAAACATGATCAGAGCCTTTATACAGCTCAATCCGGTTAACCATATTCGGCGCTACCCGGGAAATGTAACTCTTGATAGAGCGGTAGGTCCTGGGATCATCAACAAGTACCCGGCCATATTCTTTGTCAAACAGATCCCGGACAAGGCTAGCGGTCATATCAAGGTCGCGGTGGAGCAGGGCGGGAGGCTTGGCATCTTTAAGTTTCTCGAGAATGGCCTCCCATTTGGTAAGCACATCCTTAAGATCTTCCTGGATGGCTTCCGCATTTTGCTTCTCAGCTACGGTGCGTACTATTACGCCAAAACCATCCGGGAGCATTTTGGATACCACTCCGCGCAGCCGGCGGCGTTCTTTGTAGCTTCGTATTCTTTTTGATACCGCTACATAATCACCAAAAGGCATCAATACCAGAAAACGCCCGGCGATGGAAATATCCGTAGATATGCGCGGCCCCTTCGATCCGATCGGTTCTTTGACGATCTGAACCAGCAACTTTTGTTTGGGAGCAAGCAGAGAACCGAGGCGGTCCTGTTCGCTGGTTGCCGAGGGTTCTTTGCCATCCTGTGATTCTGTTTTTTCAAGAACTGCACCCTTTGGAAATGCCTTTTCGCCGTTAAGCATCTGGATGTAGCTTGCAAGATGCTCCCCGATATCCGAGAAGTGAAGAAAGGCATCTTTTTGCCCGCCAACATCAATAAACGCCGCCCTGATACCGGCCATTACCTTGTGCACCTCAGCAAGGTAAATATCGCCAACAGTGCGTTGGTTTTCCGGTGATTCTATGAATAACTGGGCTAACTCACCATTTTCTATTAGTGCTGTTCGAGTCTGCTTTCCTGAAGCATGGACAATAATCTGGTTTTTCATCTTTCCTAAAGATTGAGAAGTTGTGTACGGCCTGTTTAGGTTTCACACTTGTCCCAATCTTCGCGCTTGGCGGAGGTAAAAAATCATTGTGGTCGCATAATGCGATAGGCGTCATCCTGTTGATTGCAGGTTGCACTGTTGCAAATTCGTTGTTATAAAAATCTGTATTCCAGATCAACGGTTGACGGCTAATAAGCTCAAAAATCTGATAAACTATAAATGTGAACAGTGTAATCACACAAATAAAGTATATTCCAGTCGCGAATATTGGGATCATATATGGTTGTATTTCAACCGGAGGTAAAAGTTTTAATTCAATCCGGTTATGTTGAATAACAAAAAATTCTGATTCATAAAATACAAATACTAAGGCGGATTTGAAACTGATCTCTCTGCAGTGTCTGTAAGAAAATTCAAAGTGCCCTAAGAAAACGCCAGGATCAAGGCGCGCGCGAAGTACCGAAAGCGTTCGGGACGAGTGAAATGAAGATATTGGCGTTTTCTTGGAGGCACTCAGTAGTTTGTTTCAGCCGGTTCCCGGCTGATCTTAGCCCCTAGTTTATTCAATTTCTCTTCCAGGTTTTCATATCCGCGGTCGAGGTGGTAAACTCGCAGTACTTCGGTTGAGCCACTAGCGATCATTCCGGCCATTACAAGGCTTACGCTTGCTCTGAGGTCTGTACTCATTACAGAGGCTCCGGTTAAAGGAGTTGGCCCCTTGATACGGGCTGTATTGTGAGAAAGTTCCATATCAGCACCGAGGCGGTTCAACTCCGGTATGTAGCTGAACCGGTCGGGATATATCGTATCGGTAATGTTGCTATTGCCTTCAGCCTGCGTCATTAACGTAGCCCATTGTGCCTGCAGGTCGGTAGGGAAGCCGGGATAAACCTGCGTTTCAATAGAGCAGGATTGCAGCTTATCCGGAGCGCTGAGCTTGATAGTGTCATTTTCGATTGAGATCGCCGGATCAAGCGATTCCACGGATTCCAGAAATCCACCTAAATGATTTGGATCAACTCCCGTAAGAGTGATTTCAGAATCAGGATGCATCATTCCGGCAACGATGAACGTGCCGGCTTCGATCCTGTCGGGGATATTACTGAGGTCTGTGCCCTCAAGCCGGTCAACACCCTCAACTGTAAGAGTTCGGGTTCCGACACCGCTGATGCGTGCCCCCATTTTATTGAGGCATTCACATAACGTGATGACATCAGGCTCTTTGGCGGCGTTTTTTATTTCCGATGTGCCGTTTGCCAAAACCGCAGCCAGCAACAGATTCACCGTTGCTCCCACGCTGCTTGGTTTTAATTCGTAAGTGCCTCCTGCAAGTTTTCCCCCTGGAGCATTCGCAAAAACATACCCACCTTCAATTTCAATTTCTGCTCCGAGTGCCTTCAATCCTTCAAGATGCAGATTAACGGGGCGAGGCCCCCAGGCACATCCGCCCGGAAGGGATACTTTTGCTTTTCCGAATTTACCCAGCAGCGAACCCAGCATATAAAATGATGCTCTCATTTTTCGCACCAGGTCATACGGGGCCTCAAGGTGGGTGATATTTTCCGGATGAATGGTGAGTTGATGTTCAGCTTTATCAAAATCGACACGGGCACCGGTAACCCTGAGCACATTGTTAAACGTCAGAATGTCATTAAGCACCGGGATGTTGGAAATACGTGCAGGGGAGTCTGCAAGAAGTGAGGCGGCCATTATGGGTAATGCGGCGTTCTTTGAACCGCTTATGGCTATTTCGCCTTTGAGAGGCGTCGGACCTTCAATAATAAATTTATCCACTTAAATATTTTATATTATTTAATTTCAATTAGTACGGCGTTTTTATCCACCGAGTTACTTGGTTTAACGTGAACGGCTGCCACCGAGCCATCAACGGGAGATTTTAACTCGTTTTCCATTTTCATGGCTTCCAGGATAATCAATGGAGTACCCTGGCGAACCTCATCACCTTCGCTTACTTTTACTTCCAGAATTTTACCCGGCATCGGAGCGATTACGTTGCCTTCAGAAGCGCCACCGAGGGATTTAAATCCCATTTCTTTGAGAAGTACATGCTGTTCATCTCTTACCGGCACGTGTACCGGCATCCCGTCAAGGTAGAAGCTAATACTTTGTTCATCTACATTCACATTATCGAGTCGATAGGCTTTGTTGCCGAAACGCAGTAAGAACGTTCCCGCACCCAGATCGTATAGTTCGTATTCAGTAAAATTATTTCCGTCGACAGCAAACTTATTTGACTCAGGCTCAAGATGAATTTCCCTGGTATGGTCGTTTAGATCAACTTCAAACTTCATGGGCGGTAGGTTTTCATAGCGTTTAATCCGGATTTGGTTGCCCGGTAAAAGTAGTGGTTTGGATGATCGGAATCAAAATGTACGCGTTTGACTTTAGAGTGTTCATCACGATCAACATACACCTCGATCATGCCGTGGCTGAGTAGATTCGTCAGGTCATCCCGCAATTCACCGAAACTCAATCCGGTTTCGGACTGCACACTGTTGAAAGACTCGATAAAAACGAGCTGCTGAAGAACCTGATATTCTGAGGGAGTTATTGCGCGCATGTCAATAAAATTTATGTTAAAGATAACACTGGCAAACCTTATTGCCAATAGATTGCCATCACAACTAATGTAGATAAGTTGAAGTTTTGGTGTTTATTCAACTTTTATATCCCCATAGGTAATGAGGTTTTCGTTGAGATCATAAATAAAAACACGGTGCAAACCGCGTGCTTCATCAAGTACACCTGAAGGATCAAGCCTCCGGGGGTCAAACACGATATCTTTAAACAAATGGATGTCGCTGTCATAATAATAAATTTCCCTGAACTCCCTCTCCTGATAGTAAGAAAACACCTGCAGGCCCGATACGACATCCGTTCCGCTGAATCTCAGGGCTATGGTTACATTTTCGCCATCTGTTGGATTTGGATATGCCGGGTATTCAACATCTATACTGGCACCGAACATTGGTGAGATTCGCCAGTCATCAGGATCCTCTTCCAGCACTTCCCCCTGATTGTCAGTTTGAGTAATTCCGGATGGTTCGGCCATAGCTTCCTGTTCAAACTCACGTTGATCATCCATATCATCACAGCTGGTGAGCAGAATACTACAGGCCAGTAGCACAGATACCCGGTTAAATGAAGTTTTGATCATGATTATTTGAAACAGGATTGAAAATAATGTATGCACGTCTAAGTTAATTCTATCGGGTTCATTTAACGAATTAAATTATAGAATCACATAAGTATTTATCATTAATATGCTCGAAGTAATCGGAATAAAAAACTGCAATACTGTCAAAAAAACTTTGAACTGGCTTGATGAAAACGAGATTGAGTGGCAGCTTCGTGATGTGAAAAATGATCCGCTTACTCCAAACGAACTTGCCAGACTAGTCGGTAAAGTGGGCCTTGAAACCATTGTAAACCGCAAAGGACGTAAATGGAAGATGCTCGGCCTGGCAGATAAAGAGCTTAGCGATAATGATTTGTTCGATGTTTTACTTGAAAATCAAACTGTTATAAAACGTCCCGTTTTAGTTTTAGGGGAATCCGTAATGGTTGGTTTTGATGAGTCCTCGCTTTCGGAATTTTTGCAAACCGATCAGCAATGATACCTGTCTCATTTCTAATACCGTTGCTTCTGCTGGTGAGTGCTTCTGATGAAGCAGGGTTAACGCAAAGTTCAACCTCTCCGCCCGATCTCGATCAGCTTTGGGAACTCGAAGAAAGCTACCTTTATGAGGTGCGCTACGGATTTATGAGATTGGGCAACATTGAAGTTGAGGTGCACACCAGGGATACCGTTTACAATGATAAAACAGCACGCCAGTTTACCAATATCATTAAATCCAACCCCCGGGTTCCGGTAATTGGCCGGCGCGAAGTACATTATCATACCATGCTTACCCGAAATGATACTATCCCATATGGGCTGAAATTCTGGTCGGATAATCATCATGATGACATCATGGAAGAGTATGTTTATGAATTTGATTATGAAAATGAGGAAGCCCGGTTTTTTAATGAGGGTGAGAAAAAGGCGGTTAATGAGCTGAAAGCTCCCGCTGACGGAGGGCCCGCCATTTTCTATTATTCCCGGATGCATGCCGGAACTGACCGCACCGTTGAGTATCCGATTTACGTTGACGAGGACGCCGGACAGGTTAAGATCAACAATCGGAGCGAAATCAGTGAGTATGATTCAGAAGCTTTTGGCGGGGAGGTAGATTCCTATGGAGCAGAAGGAAAAGCAGACTTTGAAGGGCCGTTTGGCTTTAGTGGTGATTTTGAAGCCGTATTTAAAGCGAATGAATTGCGGGTGCCGCTGGAAGCCAAAGTCAGTGTGTGGATCGGTAATGTGACGGTGCGGCTTGTAGAATATGAGCGGCATAATTAACTCGGTTAATCAAAAATCAAAAAGTAGTAATGGATGGAATCGAAAAAAGTATTGTTCACCAGATTGGCTCATGCAGGTGATATTTCATTGCCTTCTTACGAAAGTGAATGGGCGTCGGGAATGGATGTTCGGGCTGCACTGGAAGAACCTGTGCGATTGGAACCGGGCAAGCGAAGTTTGATCCCGACCGGATTCAGTATGGCGCTTCCCAAAGGGTGCGAGGCTCAGGTCCGGCCGCGAAGCGGCCTGGCAATCAAGCACGGAATCGGGCTGCTTAATTCACCCGGAACCATTGATGCTGATTATAGGGGAGAAGTGAAAATCATAGTGATCAACCACGGCGAGGAGTCTTTCACCATTGAACACGGCGACCGCATAGCCCAGCTTGTAATCAGCAGGATTGAGCAAATGGATACGGTGGAAGTTGAAAGCTTAGAGGAAACTGAGCGGGGAAGCGGAGGTTTCGGAAGTACCGGTAAATGAACTAATCCTCGTCGTCGAGAATCTGTGGTTTCATCCTTTGGATAAAAGTAAGATGAGCATTAAGCTCTGAAGTCATATTTGTAAGGAAGGCGCTCAGTTCACGATCATCGGTTTCAGCCAGCAACTCTTCGTTGATGAGATCGAGCAGCTGTTGATGATATTCCACTTCATTGGTAATGTAGATTTCGTCGAACTGTGGCCCAACCGCATTCCCTAATTCTGATATTACTTCCCTCGCCTGGTTCTCAAGCTCTTCACTAAATTCGCTTTCCCGGGGAGTTTCCTCCATATCCCCGATAAGTTCTTCGAGTTCCTCAATAATTTCGTTGTGATCCCGAATCATCATATTGGCAACTTGATGAACCTCGTCATTATCGGTTCGCTGGAGTGCAAGTTCAGCAAATTCCACTTCAAATTGATTGGTGATCTTGGCAATGTGGAGGATCTCAGCTTCGGTGAACTCATTATCATCAGCGTATGCCACAGCGCCCAAACTGAGTGAGAGGAGAAACACCAATAGAATAGCGGAAAATTTTTGCCGATAACACATCATAATTCTTTTTTTAGGATTCAAAGATAATTCTATTCATATTAACTAATCATTGTGGAATCAAGTATCAAGTGTTGTGAGCGCATGATTTGTGATGTTAAAATCGAAAGGAGACCGGATGACGAAAAATCTGAATACATCTCCCGCTGAATATAGCCCTTCTGATCCTTCTGAATTAGCCCGCTGCCTGGCGCTTCATTCTCAACTTGCGTATGAAGGACACCGCAAAATTTCAGGTACCCTGAAAGAGGCAGGATTTACGCGGCTTTTTGCTTTTGCAGCACGAGGTAACAATGCTTTTCTGTCAGAATATCCGGCTGATGATGGAAACAGCATTTGGATACTGACTTTCCGTGGCACAGAAAATGATTATAACGACATCCTGCATGATATAACGATTTTTTAACGAACGGCGGATTATCGCCACGGGTATCGCGTACACGGTGGTTTTTTAACGGCTTTGCAATATATCTGGGGCTCATGGGGGCAACCCTGTCTTAATGATCCGGATGATATCTATGAAAGGATTGGACCGGAAGGGATTACCGAAGTTATAAGTGAACACGTCCGGGAAAATGACAAGCTGTACGTCACCGGTCACAGTCTCGGTGGTGCCCTCGGGTACCTGGCAGCATATTTTATTCAGAGAGATTTACCCGTCTCTGTTAGTGGGTTATACACTTTTGGTGCCCCAAGGCTATTAGATTCCGGCATCGCGGGGAACCTGAATTCACTTAAACCATTCCATGTTTACCGGTATGTTAAGGCAGCCGATATCGTACCGAGGGTTCCTCCCGCTATATTCGGGTTCAGGCATGCCGGTGAAGAAATTTATATTACCACTAAAGGCAAACAGGTACCCAAACCCGGTGCAGCTGTAAAATTCAGAGATATCGGATATCGCAAAGCTTTGCTGTTCCTGTTCGTATTTTTGATTGTTTATGCAGTATTCGGACTGACAGGCTCATTTGATAATTTTTGGTTGAATTCAATAATTGCCGCCGCTGCCGGAGGGGTCAGCCTGATTATGCTACCTTACTTGTTTGAGCTGATGCCGTTTTCATTTCTTCGTGGGGTTAAATTTCGTGCGTTCACAGATCATAGCATTCAAAACTACATCAACGACCTGTAATATTTAGGGGTAGAAATAATTATCAAACCAAGCGCTATCAGTTATCAATCAAGAACAATCGGTATCGGGATCGGGATCGAAAAAAATTATCAGCTGGAGACATTAAAAAACCAAATATAAATTGGTTCGTAAAATTAATGAAAGAGGTGTTTACGAAGAGGATAAGACGGTAGAAGCTGGTTTTTGAAGAGGAGATGCTTTTGCTTGAGGGAGATTTTCGGTTTTTGGAGTAACGGTTTTGGATTTCGATAGCGATCCCGATCCCGATATCGATAGGGATTAATTTTTTTAAGGGAATAACGGGATAGTAATATCTCGTGCGTTCACAGATCATAGCATTCAAAACTACATCAACGATCTGTAAATATATGGAGAAGGAATAGCTATCATACCAAAGAATATCAGTTGTCAATCAAGAACAATCGGTATCGGTATCGCTATCGGGATCGGGATCGAAAAAAATTATCACCTGGAGACATTAAAAAACCAAACATTAGTTGGTTCTTAAAATTAAAGAAAGCGGTGTATACGAAGAGAGTAAGAGGACAAAGGCTGATTGGTGAAGAGGAGATGCTTTTACTTGAGGAAGTGGTTTTAGTTTTTAGAGTAATGGTTTCGATATCGATCCCGATCCCGATAGCGATACCGATATGGATATCGATTGATTCTTTGTCCGGCGCCTCAGAAAGCAGGCTATTAAGAATCATGAGAAAAAACAGACTCAGCCTCGTGCGGGCCCGTTTTAAAATCGGTTCCTGCTCATCTCGGTATTACAATTTTAATGAACATTTATCTCAACCTCGTCCGGAAAAACCGGAACTTCAGACATTTATGGCTTAGTCAGATATCCGCCAATTTTGGTGATTGGTTTGGTGTGCTCGCCGTTTTTGCAGTTTTAATGAAATACTCTGATTCGGAGTTGCTGCTTGGTTTGGTGATGATCATTAAGATGCTTTCTTTTGCTCTCTTTGCACCTATTGGCGGATATTTAGTTGACCGATTCAGCCGTCGTCACATGATGATCGTAGCGCACGTAGGCAGGGGAATAGTGGTAAGTTGCTTTTTACTGGTGCAATCCGCAGAGATGATCTGGCTCATATATGTAATTCTCGCTCTTCAAATGATGCTTGCTTCCATTTTTGAGCCGGCACGCCAGGCAACTATTCCGAATATAACCAGTAAAGAAGAGCTGGTGCAGGCAAATGTGCTGTCCAATATTTCATGGAGCATCATTTTTACAACCGGGATGGCTATTGGTGGCTTCGCTACAGAATGGCTCGGAACTGATGCGGTATTTATTATTAACGCTTTGGGCTATGCCGTGGCTACTTATTTCATGAAACGCATTGTGGTACCAGCTAAAAGCACGGATGAGTATAAACCCGGCCCGTGGGAAGGGGTGAAATTGGGTTTCCAATATCTGAAATCCAATAAAGAGGTTATGCGGCCCGCGCTTGCAAAGGGAAGTTACAATTTATTTTTAGGTGGATTGGTGTATATGCTGATCATTGTGGCCGAAGAGGTATTGCTTTTGGGAAGCATCGGTTTGGGATTGCTGTATGCTTCGCGCGGCCTTGGAACTGCCGTAGGACCCATTTTGGGGCGCCATTTGATTCCTGATGAACGCAAATGGATGACCCTTACAGGCCTGCTGATGATAGCAACAGGAGGATTTTACTTTTTAAGCTCCTGGATACAATTGCTGCCACTATTGTTGATTACCGTATTTCTTGCCCATTGCTGGTCGGGAGCAAACTGGGTGTTTAGCACGGTACTTATTCAGCGGCGTTCCGATGATAAATATCGCGGCAGGGTATTTAGCGCGGAGTTTCAGCTGCTCACCTTGTTAAACTCGCTGTCTATTTTTCTGGCATCTATATTGCTGGAGACCGGATTACTTACGTTGAATCAAACCACGATGCTTTTTGCAGCCGGGCTGGCAGTAACCGGCGTTATTTGGCAGATGACTATTGCTGTAGGTGAGCGACGTTATCACCGGTATAATGCAGTAGTTGGTGAGCGAGAATCCAAGGCTTCGGTAGAGCCATTGCCGGTTCACGGTAGTGCAAAATAATTTTTAATTCCGTTACCCAGTGCCGTCATGATCGGTTCAGGCAGAAAATAACAGTTTTATATCTGCACTACTTTTTAGCTTTCTTTTTGGTTTTATCTGAGCTTGTTTTCTTTTTTTCACTTTCCCGGTTATCCAAAAAATCATAGTGCTGAATCCCTTCTATGATACCTCCGGCGTAATCCTGCTCGGCAAAATAGACAAGTTTATTTTTCCTGAGTGGTTCAAGTTCTTCACTGTGGTTTCCGACTACTACGCCGAGGCTCCTGCCACGAATCATTTCGTAATCATTTCCTGAGTCACCGGATACAAGCACATTAGATTTAGGAATATCCCATTTCTGGCAAATGTATTCAATTGCTTTCCCCTTGGATGCGCGTTGAGGTATAATATCCAGGTAGGCGCTATGAGAATAAATTAACTGATAGCGTAAGTTTTCTTGACTTAGTCGGTTATGGATTTCAGCGAGGTGGTCATCATTGTTTTCCATTACATAACTCAATTTAAAATCGCGCTCCCCGTCTTCTTTCTGCATTTCAACAAATGGAAATTCATCCATGATTTTCTTGATGCGATCAGGCTTCCATTGATAAGAAATGTGAGCGCTCCAACCTTCATCGACGTGGAGGTTATCGATCTCCGGCCCATAGTATATTTCAGTTCCGACGGAGGATATAATCAGGTCGGGAGTGGGAAGTTCTTTTTCATCAAATATATCTTTGACCAATTCAAGACTGCGACCTGATGCAACTCCGAATCCCACTTCACTGTCATGATCTTTTACCAACCTGATCAGGCTATACATCGCATCATCATCACCGACGAGAGTATCATCAATATCGGTTATCAATAGTTTCTTTAGTTGACCAAACCGGGTAGCGGGAGCTTCGGCAAATTCACCTGTTCGTACCGGCCGGCTTGCACCTTTCTTGATTATCGGTTCAGCTTTATCTATGAGAGTTTCTGCATGAGCATCCCAGGAATAGTACTTACGCACTCCATTAATACCGTTATTGGAGTATTCTGTCCACTGATCTGAGTCAACGATGATTTTCTTAATCGCCTCAGCAATATTATCCGGATCCGTGGTATCTACCAGCTCGCCGTTCTTGCAGTTTTTGACAATATCCTGAGGTCCCCCATCATCAGGACCGATAATAGGCAGGCCGGAAGCTGCAGCTTCGATAAGTGTAAGCCCGAATGGTTCATTAAAAGCGGAGTTTACAAATACACCTCTGATAGACGCTCCCATCCTATATAACTCTGGCACTTCATAGTTCGGATCATGTTTTTTGGGAATAGCCATTTTACCATACAGATCATACTTGTCCATCAAGTGAAGCAACTCGGTAAGCACTTCCCGCTCGTTGTCATCCATGTTGTCAATATCCTTGCGGATGCCGGCGAAAATGGCCAGGTTTGCGATCATCTGAAGATCTTTGTGAGTGCCGTATGCCTTTACCAGCCCCGGGATATTTTTTTTACTGTCCGGCCGGCAAATAGTGAGAATTAGTGGTTTTTTGGGCTCGGACAAAAAGCGTTCCAGCTCATTATGCATTTTGTGGCGCGCTTGCATATAGCGCTCGTCCTTATCCCAGTTTTCATCTTCGTCGTAATAAAATGGATAAAATATTTCCAGCGAGATGCCGGGCGGTACAACTTCGAAATTGGCTTTTTTATAATTCTGATAAAGAGAGTATTGATTTTTGATCTCATGATTAGTGCTGGTAATGACCATTTCCGAGTTTGCCAGAACCTGTTCTTCCGCATCTATACGGCGCTCAATATTATAGTACTTATTCATCTCTTTCATCGACATGCCATCATTGGAAAGAGATTGCATTTTGTTGCGTCCGAGAGAGTGTCCGGTGAAAATAAAAGGCACGCCAAGCATCCGGGAAAGTTGTTGCGTTACATATCCGGCATCAGCATAGTGGCCGTGGAGTAAATCCGGCTTGTTTCGTTCCTTTTTATTGAACTTAATAACGTTGTCAACATATTCATCCAAATGATTCCACAGCAACTCTTTGCGCATATACCGCCGCCCACCGCATTTGATTCTGACTATGCGGACATTGTCCGTGAGCTGCTCAATCGTTTGTTTATAGTCTGAGCTAACTCTTTTATCATCAATGTAGCGGGTAAACAGATCCACCTGCTTAACTTTTGGGTTTTCTCCAAGGGCTTTAGCCAAATCCACTACGTATTTAACCTGCCCACCGGTATCCGCATCACGACCCAATTCCAGATTTGAACCCCTGATCAAACCGTGAATGCTGAATAGTTGTAAATGCATGTCTCTAATGTTTTAATTAGTTTTTGTAATTTGTAAACGTATTTTAGCCAGGTAATCCATAAATAATATTAGCCCTTTTAAGTGATGCACTTTAATTGGCTTTGACCTTCCATTAGTACAATTCACGTATCACAGTGAGTATCACCATCAATTATAACTGGTTTTCAGGCTCAATATGTATATCATTCACAGTCGATAACAGTTACGATGCAAATGATGTTCCCGGAGTATGAGTCCCGGTGATTTACGGATTAATAATTCTCAGGATACTATACGTTTTCCTACAAATACTAATAAATAAGATGAAATCATAAAATCAAATATTTTCTGGTTTGGAATGAATGATTCAACTGTCACAGATGAAATCCGGTAACTTCCTGTTTATCGATATCGGCAACACCCGGGTAAAAACCTGCGCTTGTGTAAGCAACTCTTTAAAAAGCAGCAAGGCATGGAGTATTAATGACTTAAGCGGGTTGGATGATGAAATTGCAAATGCCGAAACCATATTGATTTGCTCGGTTTCTGTTAAAAACTACAACCTGATTAAAGGTTATTTGGAAGGGAAAAGTTATCGCTTGATAAATCATGAGCTTTTAAGGGATTATATCGATTATGAAACCCCGGAGTCACTTGGGATGGACCGTGTTGTAGCTGCAGTTGGGGCGTGGAAGCATTTTCATAAGGGAAGTATTGTGGTCGATTCCGGTACAGCTTCAACCATTGATATGATTAATGATTCAGGTGTGTTTTGTGGAGGGGTGATCATGCCGGGCATAGGGTTGATGGAGGGGGCATTCAGGCAATACACAGAGCTTCCGGCAGCAGAGAGAAAACGCCCTTCGCAGTGGCCGCCGCGTTCTACGGAAAACGCTTTGAAATGGGGAGTTACAGGCTCTTATCTCACTGCATTAAGTGCGCATATCCTAAAATTTAAAGAAGCAGATCCCGGTTTGAAAGTTGCAGTTACCGGCGGTGATGGTCATTGGGTTGCCGATATGCTTGAGAATGAATTCGAAATTGAAGTACTGGAAGAGCTGGTTTTTCGCGGAATGAGGGAGATCAGTGAAAAAATATTATCTCAATAATTGAGGCCACTCCGAAAAGTCAATCTTGTTTGAATTGTTTTTAAAATACAAAATAAATTAAATATCGGTCATCCCGGAAGATCCGTAGTGAAACGGAGGATCTATCCGGGATCCAGGGAAAATGGCTCAAAGCTGCCTTTAACCCCTGGATCCCGGATCTCCTCCTGTCGTTCCCGATCGGCCATCGGGACTGGCTGTCGCCCGGGATGACAACAGGTGGAAAAATTTATAACTTTTAAGCTATTCCCAATTAGTTGTAACTGTTCCCGGTATTTAAGTCTGGTCCGGGGCTGAGGCTACGCTGTTCAGCTTGTTGTTTATCAAGGCGTTTACCATATCAAGAGCAACAACATTTTGTCCGCCATGGGGTATGATAATATCGGCATAGCGTTTGCTCGGCTCCACAAACTCAAGGTGCATCGGGCGGACAAATCGTTCATATTGATTGAGCACACCTTCGAGACTTCTGTTTCTTTCGGTGATATCTCTTTTGAGACGCCTGAGCAGCCGGACATCATCGTCAGTATCCACAAACAGCTTGATGTTCATCAGTTCGCGCAATTCTTTTTCCGAAAAAATCAGGATTCCATCAACCAGCAATACTTTTTTGGGATACAATTTTATAGTCTTTTCCAGCCGGATATGATTGGAAAAATCATAAACGGGCACATCAATACTATACCCGTCGCTTATTGCCTGTATATGCCGGATCATCAGCTCAGTTTCCAGGGAAGCGGGGTGGTCGAAGTTTTGCTCTGCACGCTCTTCAAAAGGCAGATGTTTCAGGTCACGGTAATAGGAGTCGTGTTGGAGTAGATTGAGGTTTTGCTCGCCGATTTTATTAATAATATGATTTACGACAGTTGTTTTACCTGAACCACTGCCACCGGCAACTCCTATTATTAAGGTATCTTTCATAATTTTTTATGGTGATGAATCTGATCTCTGATTGCCCTGTATGCGTTCACGATATTCCCGGACTGACCGGAAAATAGCAGAGGCGATTATTGCCTGTCCATACTCAGAATTTAAGAATTGTTCTTCCTGAGGGTTGCTGATGAATCCCATTTCTACAAGCACCGCGGGCATCGACGCGTGATAAAGCACGATAAATGGTGCTTGATATACACCACGGGAAATACGTCGCGCTCTTTCCGAAAACTGTTGATCCATCTTTCCGGAAAAAACTTCGCTGCTTGCCAGATATCCGCTGTTAGTTAATTCGTAGATCAATAATTGCTGCTCGGAGAGTTCCTCACTGCGTTCATCTTCATCTTCAAAGCGGACAACCCGGTTTTCTCTTTTCATTACTTCCAGAGCCTCCTGGGTTTTGGCCTGTCCTAAAAAATACACTTCAGTGCCTTGTGCTCTGGTGTTGCTTGATGCATTGGAATGAAGGGAAATGAAAAGATCGCCCTCAGCTTCATTTGCTATACTTCCCCGGTCTTCCAGCCCGACAAACGTGTCATCTTCACGGGTATAAACTACATCGATTTCCGGAAGGTGTTCATTAATATATCCACCGAGTTTTTTTGCGACACTTAGCGCAACATCTTTTTCACGGGTTCCACCCGGGCCAATAGCACCCGGGTCTCTACCGCCGTGGCCGGCATCAATGACTACAGTATTCAGATCAAGCCCATCCTGCTGAAACGCTTCAAACTCCTGGATGACATCATCTTCTATGGCTTGCCCCCTTTGCACAGTGTCTGATTGGGCATCTTCTGAAGCGGTGTCACCTTCAGCAACCTGGTTCCAGTCCACAGGTGTGATACCTTCTGTGAGCACCTCAACCTCGAAATCGTAAGATTTTTCCAGATTTACTAAAATATCTTTCCCATTAGCATCCAGATAAACATCAGCCAAAACATAAACTTCAGGTTCGAGATGTATATCTACGCCGATACCTTCGGGGATTTTGCTGATCTGAAAAGATTTAAAAGGGGATGAAGCATCAGATAAATCTATTTCATCCGATTTAATGTCATCATGAAAGACAGCAAGCTGAGTGAGTTCGGCACTTGTTTGCCAAATCCTGAAATCATCGGGTGCGGAGCTCATATGCAGCCGTACGACATATCCTTCCCCGTCACTTCGCTCTGCCCAGGATATTCGCTCAAGCGAAGATGAACTTTGTGCCTGTATCGAAGTGAAGGCAGAAAAAAACAGAGCCGCAAAACAGATCAGGAAAATGGGGGTAAAAAAAAGCCAAAACTGTTTTAAGCCACGCATTAGTTGTGAATAAATGATTACGCTGTTTAACGGTATAATGCCTCTAAAAATACGCAACTAATGAGATACATGAAATGCATTTGCCGGGATAAACTGTCAAAAAAGCAAGAAACTATTCATTGCCTCTAAGAAAATACCAATATCTTGGTTCTGCTCGCCTGAAGAATGATCGAGTAAGCTGTGTAGACTACGTTTTTTGGTACTTCGCGCGCATTGATCCTGGTGTTTTCTTAGGGCACTTTGAGTTTTCTCGCAGGCACTATTTAAAAAATTATCCAAAAAGTCCGGTAATTTTGCCGCCATCATGGCTGATAACCTGACCGGTTACGTATCCGCTTAACGGCGATAACAGCCAGGCTGCAAGCGAAGCCATTTCATCTGCATCACCAAACCGTTTAACCGGAACCTGATTTTCCATTGCTAAGCGCGCATCTTCATAGCTTAACTCCCATTCTTCCTGCCGTGATGCAATTACTCTTTCTATGGCTGGTGTATTATGGGAGCCGGGAGCCAGGATATTAACTGTGATTCCAATGGATGCAACTTCTTGTGAAAGAGTTTTTGCGTAACCGGCCACAGCAGCCCGTAGAGCATTGCTTTGAGCAAGTTTCGGGATTGGTTGTTTAATGGACTGGCTCTCAATAAATAATATTCGCCCGTATTCGGCTGACTTAAGTGCCGGCAGCAAATGGCGTATAATTTCCGCTTTCCAGCGAAAAACTGATTTATAAGCGGAATCCCAATCTTCACCGGTGGTATCTTGCGCGTCGCCGGTTGGAGGACCACCTGAATTCAGTACAATTCCGGCAGGGGTTCGACCAGCGACTTTATCCGAAATTTTTTCAATAGTAGCTTGCTGGGTTAGATCACCGGCAAGAGTCTCACATTGATCAGGAAAAGAGGATTCAAGCGCATTCAATCTTTCCTCATTACGGGCTATCGCTAAGACGTTAGCACCTTCATTCATCAACGCGGTTGCGATAGCTTTGCCAAAACCACTGGATGCGCCGCAAATTAGAAAAAAATTACCGTGTATTTTGAGATTCATAAGCCACTAATGCACTCAATTTAAATTAATATCGGTATATCCACCAATACCGCTTTCGCGGCTGACTTCATTATCAACAGGGCGGTTTTCTACCGGCCTGCTTGAAGGATCCGTTACCCATTTAAACACTTCCCGAAATTGATCATCAGTGTATGTGAAAAATATCAGTAGCGGCATGGCAGCAAACAGATAACGGGGAGCGCCATCCGGTGTAAACAACATTAAAATCAGGAAGAGAAAAATCAGAATACCCGTGGATCCAAGGTATAAATGCTGAACTCCGTTGGTTATGAATTTATAAATGATATAGACTAAAACAGGCCCAAAACCAATAAGAAAGTACCAGATAATTCCCGGCCACCATTCGGTGATGTTCATTGCCATCATCTCAGGCCATAAACCGGGAGTGAAGTAATGATGATTAGCAAGAGATGGTGCAAAAAACATTGCGGCAATGATATACAATAACCCGGCTACAATGAAGGGAAAATAGGCTTCATGCCACGAATCTTTGCGAATGTAATTGACTAATGGAACGGCGACAATGGTAAATAATACCATTTCCTGCATAAATACTCCGAAAATTGCCGCAAGGTATAAAAGCCATAGTTGCCTGAAAAACAACGCAAAAAGAATCAAAGCTACCGCAAAAAAAGCGCCGGCGTCGGTCATTGGAAAAAACATACCCTCCAGGTATACCGGCATCAAAAGCAGAAAGAGGCTGGGTAGAATGACTTGAAAGGCACCTATGCGCTGGTTTAACAGTGATACCCGATACATTAAACCGCATCCTGCGATAAAGATGGCAAAATTCAAGGCACCAAAAATAATACCGTATGCGCCCTCGCCTGTAATTCCGAATCCATTGCCTATCAGACCAGCCGCTGCCGGGATAATAATCCGGTGGGAAAAAAGCGACTCATTAAAAAAAGATAAGTTCTCCGCCATATCATAATAGATCAAGGCGGCGGCCAATGGATGGTTTTCGTCAATTGCACCATCCAACCAGATCAGATAGTGCAGGATCATTAAAATTGAGGAAACTGAAGCAATAATTGGATAACCAACGTATAAGGCTAACTGAAATCGGTTAACTCGCATATAATTTTATTTATTGATCAGCTTCTGTGTATACCGGTAACATAAACTTCGGGAAGCGGGTGAAAGTATAGCTTTTCGGTAATTTTTCATTCAAGAATCAGTATCGTTTTTGCAATTACGATTCACCTCAAGTTCCTGCCATCACTTTACTGGCCCTCGTTCAGTGGTTGTAGCTGCAACATGGGTTAAGGCTTAGAGCAGTTCTTGTGGTTTAATGTTTGCTCTTGTGTTCATTTTCTAATTTAATGTTTTTACATACCGAATTGTTTTAATCCCTGCGGGTAATTACTTTGCAAATGCAGGGAATAATTTTAAAAATTAAAATGCTCCTAAAAAATTATGTCGAAAAAAAAAGATCACATACTTGATGTGGCAGAGACCTTATTTGCCAACCATGGATTTGAAGGCACTACAACCAGGGCTATATCTGAGAAAGCCCAGGTTAACATCGCAATGCTCTCTTATTATTTTGGATCAAAGGAAAAATTGCTTCAGGCTTCTTTGGACAGGTATGCCAATGCCGTTTTTGATCTGCTTGATAAAATCCGTAAAGAAATACCGGATCCGGCAGAGCGGGTTAAGAGGTGGAACATTACTTACATGGAGTTTGCATTTAAAAATCCCCGGCCTATAATTATATCAAGCAGAGAAAGAAGTTTGCTGAATGATCGACCCGACATCCTTGATAATATCGAAAATGTTACAAAGCAGATTACAAATTATGTCCATGAGACTATAGAACAGGGCAAGCAAAGTGGTGCATTTAAAGATGTTGACACGTTTCTGACTATGCACACACTTGCTAAAACCATAGACACACTAATTGTGGAGAATGTTTGGATTAAGCGTTCAATGAATATTGAAACATCGAATAGCAGCGAACTTTATCCTGATGAGTTTGTGGAACGCGTTAAAAAGCATATGATTAACTTGATTGATGTATATCTGATTAAATAATATCTGTAAGAAGACTCTCAGTGCCCTAACCCGAACAACCGGAACTAAAATTCTTTTTGAAGAATTAAAGGTGTGAAGAATTCAAGATGACAAGAAATTAAGAAGTCAAGAATCAGAAAGAGGTTTAGAACAAAACCGGGGTTGGGTTCTGTTTTTTTATCTTAACTTCTTTAATT
Source organism: uncultured Chitinophagales bacterium (assembly GCA_964505385.1). Taxonomy (GTDB): domain Bacteria; phylum Bacteroidota; class Rhodothermia; order Balneolales; family Natronogracilivirgulaceae; genus SLJN01. The sequence continues at coordinate 8,379 of CAZDIA010000013.1, read as the reverse complement.
CTTCACCTCTTCACCTCTTTTAATCTTCTTAAATTTACTCTTGAAGAAGATTTTTTTCCGTTGTTAGGAGAATGAAAAACATTAAGCAATCATTTAGTTATCTGTACGTCTAAATAAAAGTTTTTATATTGTTCTGATCAGGCATATCCATAATGCTTTTTGTTTTACATGCAAGAAGGAAGCATAAAAACCAATAATTTATAGTATATTGAAGCTAACTACTTTATTTCATTTTTCGGTAATTGTTGTTTTAGGACTTTTCGCTTTTGGAGCAGATTCAGTGAATGCAAATACTCCCGGAGCCACTCCGGAGCCTGGTGATACACTAACTCTTACATTGGATGAAGCTGTGCGAATCGCACTCTCGGAAAATTTTAATATTCGTGAGGAAGAGTTAGCTGTTGAGATGTCCCGTCACCAGGTAACAGAAGCTTGGGGGGCTGTCTATCCGCAGTTATCAGGGAGTTTTGAATATCAGCGAAATGTTGTTACAGCAAACCCGTTTGCAGGCGCAGAAGCGGGAGGGATATTTGATGGCCTTGGTGCAGTCGACTGGCTGCAGTTCAATGAATTTCAACGTATGCAGGGCGAAGATCCGATGCCTCTTGATGATTTCCGGGAACGTCAGGTAGAAGGTTATTTGGAAGCCGGTATTACGCCTCCTGAAGAAGCGGATGATCCTTTTGGAGTAGATAATGAGTTTACCGGGGCGTTCAGTTTCACTCAAACTCTTTTCAATGGCGCTGCGTTTGCCGCTATTCGAGGCGCGGAGCAGTTTCAACAGGTGAGTCGTGACGGGCTTGAAAGGGAAACACAGGTAGTTATTGACCAGGTCAGAACTATATTCTACGGTGCGTTACTTGCCAAGCAACAAGTAAATGTTCTTGAAGAAAGTGTTGATCGAACCCGTGAAACAGTAGAAGAGACACGCCAGTCGGTTGAGCAGGGAGTGGTTTCGAGATTTGATCGCGAAACAGCTGAAGTTGAACTGGTAAACCTGGAAACTGAATTAATTGAAGCTGAAAATGAAAGCGATATTGCCTTGAGAAACCTCAATATGATTCTCGGAATACCTGTTGAGCAACCGATCCGGCTTCTTGGCCAGTTGGAAATGGTTGATTTACCCGATGTGGCTCTGATGGATATTGAGGATGCGTATCAGGCAGCGCTGGAAATGCGATCAGATATTGATCAGGCCCAGGGTGCAATAGAACTTGGAGAAATTGAACAGGATATGGCATCCGCTCAATATTACCCTACGGTCAACGCATTTGCCAACTACAGCCAACTCGGAAGGGTCCCGGGTGATCGCACTCAGGTTCTGTCTTCACCCGAAGATCCGTTTACATTTGAAACGCAGGATCTCGGTTTTTTCGAGGACAACTATTGGAATCCAAACTTTGCAGTGGGTATATCTTTGAGCTGGAATATTTTTGACGGATTTCAAAGAAGGGCTGCAAATCAACAGGCTCGCGTGCAGACTCGCGAGGCAGAGCTTCAGAAAGAACAGCTTGACGAAGCGGTACGGCTTGAAGTTGAGGAAGCGGTGAGAAACCTGAGAACTGCAGAACGCCGTATTGAAAGCCAGGAACGTAATATAGAGCAGGCTGAACTTAATTATGATTTTGCCAGACAGCGATTGCGCGAAGGAGTAGGTACTTCACTTGAAGAAAGACAGGCTTCTCAGCAATTAGATCAAAGCAGGCTGAACTATCTAAGTGCGTTGCACGATTACCTTGTGGCATTGAGTAACTTTGAACTGGCCATCGGCCGATCAGTAACGGCGGTTGAAGAAGACATGCCCGATCTGTTCATAGAACCTTAATTTTAAATTACAGTAAATATTAATGCAGTACAGAATAGTCAAGTTTGCAGCGTTAAGTTTCATCCCGCTGTTGTTTCTGATTTCCTGTGAAGAAGCAGAAGAAGAAAATAATGAACGTTATCGCCAGTTGGCTGTTGAAACACTCCAGCTTGAACCCCAGCTGTTTGAGGAATACATCCAGGTCACAGGCGAAGTTGAAGCGTTGGATGATGCGGTAGTAGCCACAGAAGCCGGCGGCCGTGTGCAACAGATCGCACGCCGCGGCACTGAAGTTCAGGAAGGGGAGGTCATATCCAGTCTTGATGATGAATTGCTACAGGCCAACGTGGAATCTGCCCAGGCGAATTACGAACTGGCACGTGAAACTTATGAGCGCCAGGAACCACTTCTTGCGGATTCCATCATCACATCACTCGATTTTAGTTCCACCAGGGCACAGCTTACCCAGGCCCGCTCACAATTGAACCAGGCTGAGAGACAGCTGCGAAATGCGGATCTCGAAGCTCCATTTAACGGCCGGGTGGAGGAGCGAATGGTCAAAAGCGGTGAGTTGGTAGGAGAAGGAACACCGGTCGTACGGCTTGTAAACACTGAAACGGTACAAGTAAATGCTGGCATAGCAGAACGCTACATTGATGACATACGGGAAGGTACTCCCGTACAGCTTGATTTCAGATCATACGGAGATTACTTCATAGAAGGTGAGGTAACATATGCCGGAAGTGTTGTTGACCCTGATAACCGAACCTTCCCCATAGAAATAGAGCTTGAAAATACCGGCGGGCAACTCAGGCCGGATATGATGGCAAATATTAATGTAATGCGCAGCACACAGGAGGATGCAATAGTAGTTCCCCGTACCGCGGTTTTTCTGGACCTTGATGGGCGCAATGTGTTTGTTGTTAACCGGGATGAGGACCCTCCGGCAGCTGAAATCAGAAGGGTGGAAGTAGGCCCTTCTTCAGCCGGTCAGCTTTTGATTACTGACGGCCTGGAAGAAGGAGATGAGATTGTTACTGTAGGCCACAGGAATCTTAATGAAGGGGATAGGCTGCAAATTTTACAAAGACATGACGAAGTTGAAGATGCAATTGAGACAGGGGATGGAAATTAATTTCCGGCGTCGTCAGCAACATTTAATCAGATCCATTGGATAGTATTTTCGCATGAAAGCAGTTGACATTTCGATTAAAAACCGTATCGCTGTAATAGTTCTGGCCATAATCCTGGTGATAGGTGGTGCGGTAGCTTACGTAACTATTCCCAAAGAGTCATCACCGGATATCGATATCCCGATTTATGTGGTCACCACAATTTATCCGGGTATCGGTCCGACTGATATGGAATCGCTGGTTACTCAACCTATTGAAAGAGAATTACAGGGTATTGAAGGAGTTGATGAAATCACTTCGACCACTCAGGAAAGCCTGAGTATGATTGTGGTTGAGTTCGACCTCGATGTGGATCGCATTGAAGCCAGCCAGGAAGTCAGAGAACAGGTTGATCTCGCGCGGCCGGAAATCCCGGATGATGTAGAGGAGCCGATAATTACCGAAATTGATTTGGATGATTTTCCGGTACTCACCGTAAATCTGAGTGCTGATTATGACTTATCCCGCCTTACCGATCTTGCTGATGATCTCGAAGATGAGCTCGAAACACTCGGCGGAGTTCGGGAAGTGGACGTAGTCGGCGGTGTTGAACGTGAGATTCAGGTTAATGTCGATCTTGAACGCTACTTAAGTTACGGCACCAGCTTCGAGCAAATGATCGGCGCTATACAGGCGGAAAACCTAACCGTTCCCGGGGGTACGGTGGATGTCGATTTCATGGAATACTTATTGCGGATCAGCGGCGAATTTGATGATCCGAGTGAGATCGAAGATTTAGTGGTTCATACTCCGGTAGATCCTGAAACCGGTGAGCGTAGTCCACCAGTTTATATGCGCGATCTGGCCGATGTGGTCTTCGGTTTTGCCGACCGTGAAAGCTACTCAACGCTTAAAGCTTTTCAGACAGAGGATAATGAGGGCACCATTGAGCGGATTCCGATGGAGGAAGCCGAAATGAATGAAGTGGTGAGCCTTGATATTATTCAGCGCTCCGGTGCCAATGTTCTTGAGACTACGGACGAAGTAAAGGAGCTGCTTGCCGAATATCATCTGCCTGCGGGTACTCAGGTTACAATGACCGGGGATCAAAGTGAAAATGTGCGGGATCTGATTTCAGATCTTGAGAACAGCATCATCAGCGGGATGTTGTTTGTTGTTCTGGTGCTGGTTTTCTTCCTCGGGTTGCGTAACGCTCTGCTGGTAGGAACCGCGGTACCTCTTGCTATACTTGTTGGCTTTATTATTCTTACGCTATCCGGCTTCACGGTTAATTTTATCATACTGTTCAGTTTAATTGTGGCATTGGGGCTTCTGGTGGATAACTCCGTGGTGGTGGTTGAAAACATTTACCGCTACCGTGAGATGGGGTATGAACGGTTTGACGCGGCCAGAAGGGCAACCAGCGAGGTCGGCTATGCGCTCATTGCCGCCACAGCTACTTTGGTTGCCGCCTTCGCGCCGCTGTTACTATGGCCTGGCATCATTGGCCAATTCATGAGTTATTTACCGATCACGCTGATCATTGTACTGGCAAGTTCATTATTTATAGCTCTAATTATTTACCCGGTACTAACCGGAATTGTCGTCAGATTGGAAAGTGAAGAACCAAAACCTGTTGGTATTTGGGCAAAACGATTCGCTTATGGAATTATAGCGCTTACCGCTCTGATTATTGGATTTGCCAATCCGATTTCTCTGGCTTCTTTCGGTCTGGTAGTCCTGTTTTTTGTGATTACATATAAATACATTGTAAAACCTATATCAGGCTGGTTTACCACAATTGCATTACCTGCTGTTATTGAGCGATACAAGAACTTTCTGCGCTGGATGCTTGAAAGAGATTATTCTGTACGTTATGCATTCTGGCGTAATGCTTTCAGCATGATATCCTTTACCACCGGGGTACTCTTATTGGTTCTCGGGGGTCTTGTTTATGGGTTAGCGGAAGCGTCCGGCCTGGTTCTGTTAATTCCAGGTGGTATTTTGTTGGCTTTGGGAGTGATCGGTATAATCATACACACTCTTGAAGCGATTTTTGTTGGCGGAAGCCGAAGCGTTATTGGAGGACTCGCATTCGGGCTTGTTATTGGCTTCATTCTTGGAATTGTATATCTGGCAGGAAGGGATATTACCGGCAATGAAATAATCGGTATCATGATGTTTCCTGCAGCTGTAGTAGTAATCGGCCTTTTAGGGATGCTGCGTGGAAAGCGGCAATCACTCATAATTACCGATAATCGCTCAAGGCTTGTTAACATTGCATTCGGTTCACTGTTTGCAATAATTGGTATGTTTATGGTCGCTCCAACCGGGGTAACCTTTTTCCCGGATGTCGACCCGAATCAGATCAGAGTTGAAATTGAAGGCCCTATTGGAATGAATCTGGAAGCCACAGACCGGGTAACCAGAGATATACAGGATGAGTTGGACCAGATGATGGTTGATTATCCGGAGGCATATGAAGGTGTTGAAAATATCCTGTTGAACAGCGGTGTAACTCTGGGGATGGCCGGCCCTCCTAACCCAAATGAATCGCGAATCACCATGAATATGGTTGATTATGGCGATCGAACGGAACCAAGTGGTGTAACTCTGAACCGAATTCGTGAACTTTTACAGGATATACCGGATATTTTTATTCAGGTTGATCAGGAGGATATAGGCCCGCCCACAGGATTGCCGGTAGAAATAGAGATATCCGGCCCGGATTTTGATCAAATCGTCAACATTACCGAAGATATTCGGGATGATTTGTTGACTGCGGTTGAAGAAGACCAGATTCAAGGGCTGACTGACCTTCGTGATAATGTTACCGGCGGGATTCCTGAATATGAAATCCTGATCGATTCCGAAAGAGCTAATCAATATGGTTTGACACTTAGCGATGTTGCACAAACCGTTAGTGTTGCCTATGAGGGAGTAGAAGCAAGCCAGTGGAGAGATGGCGAAGATGAATACGAAATACGCGTGCGTCTCGAAGAAGAAGATCGCATGAGTTTGGAAAGCCTCAAAAATATGGCTGTCAACACCGGTCAAAGCCAGATCCCCTTAGTATCCGTTGCTGATTTTGAAGAACGTGAGGGGCTTGGCGTAATCACACGGGTTGACCTTGCACGTACTGCTACAATAGAAGGAGATGCGGCACTCGGTTTTAGTGGCCCGGAAGTATTGGGGCAGGTGCAAGAGTATCTTGCAGATTATGAACTGCCGCCGGGTTATGAAATTGAATATGTGGGCGAGGCGGAAGATCAGGAAGAAGCATTCGAGTTTTTAAGTGTAGCACTTGCTATGAGTTTTGCACTTATCTTTTTGATCATTCTGACCAAATTTAACAACATAAACGTGCCCTTTATAATTGTCACGGCTGTAGGCCTCAGTTTGATAGGTGTATTACTCGGACTAACACTTAGCCGAACCATGTTCGGTTCGATGCCCTTTGTCGGGGTAATCAGTCTTGCAGGTATTGTCTGTATCAATAATATTGTATTGGTGGATTATGTCCAGCAGATGCTTAAAAGTGGTAAAACCAAAAAAGATGCGATAGTTGAGGCCGGCGCGATACGTCTCAGGCCGGTACTGTTGACTGCGACCACGACTATACTCGGATTGGTTCCGCTAACTTTCGGTATTAACATTGATTTTGTTGGTTTTCTGACCGAATTCGATCCGGATTTCCAACTCGGTACGGAAAATACCGAATTCTGGGGGCCGATGGGCATCACGATTATCAGTGGATTAATTTTTGCTACGTTCCTGACCCTGGTAATAGTTCCGGTTATTTATTCGGTGATGGATTCCTTTGCTGTAAAACTTAGAAAAGTTTGGCGTGGAGAGTAGAAAACTCCTGATAGCCCCGGCATCTTTATGATTAGAAGCGGAGTCATGGAAATCAGTTTTCCAGGCTCCGTTTTTTGTTGGGATCTCTTCGTTGTGATCGTTTTGGTGAATCTCCTGTTTGTCTAACCACAACGGGCACAAAGAAGGCGCAACGGGCAATATGTTTTATTTAAAATGATACATTCGTTGTGTGCGTGGTGCATTGGTAGTGCTCGTGGTGGTGAAACTTCCTGCAGGTGCGTAAATTTCCTAAAATACGGCAGGGGGCAAGTGCAATAAATAAAATCTTATCAGTTACTTACAAAAATCCTGAATAAATTAAGAAGCAATCGAACTGAGGTTGGCAGTTCTGCAAAATCATCTGTTAATGTAAGTGTGATTACATGTCAATTATTTCTTTTGTTTCGTTTATGTGTGGTGTTTAGATGATGTTCCTTAAAAAAATAAAAAAGGTGTTATGTCCAAGTTGAATTTGGAGATGTTTACTTCTGTTGATGCTGATGAGGAAGCCAAACAATACAGAATACTCGCCGGGCTGCAAACCAGCCGGGAGAAATTTAAACGTAACCGTCTGTATCCTGAACTTGCGGACTTAATTAACTTACACAAAACCCTTCTGGAGCTGAAAGAGAGCCTGGATAGGATGGATCAGGAGTTACCCAGAGAGATCAAAGACATCGACCTGGAAAACAAAGAAATCATCTATGAGCATTTGGACCTGAATCAGGATCAGATCAACCCGGTAAGAAGAATAATTGAATGGGCTGAACCACAAATAAAAGAAGCGATTGATGAGGGGGTTTCTGTTTTTGAGTTTGTTGATGAACGCATGGATGTGGATAACGTCGGGATTGTTCCCAATTATCGGGATGAGGGATATTTCTTTGTACCGGATAATTCCATCAAAGACCTGAAACTCTATCGGTATGAGCTGTCACTGTTTACAAGCTCTGAAAACCGGTATCGCAGCCTTAAAACTTCTTATCTTAAGTCAATATCCCAAAAATTTCTTGAGCAGGATCCCTCAACGGTTAAGCTGAAGTTATTGGATCAGCGCAAAGAACTCCCTAATCCGGCAACCTATTCTTTCCATACCGACCTGGATATGCCTTTCAAAGAAACTATTTTCCCGGTTGCCAAAAGAAAACTGATGCAACAGGTATATCAGTAGACCCGGATTGAATATTTACCTCAAGTTCCTATCACCACTTTATATGGCCCTTATTCAGCGATTGTAGTTGCAACATGGGCTGCGGTTTGCTACCGTGTTTGTCGTTTGTCATTACTCGTTTGTCGTTTAGTTGATTTTTTAGTTTGCTCATTCCAATGCTTAACTTTTTTGCATCTTCATAAGATCTTTCTCTTTGTCGAAACTTAATTTCACAAAATCCGAGCCAACTAAGGAGAAACAACTAACGACAAACGAGAAACAGCCGGACTGAAGTAAACTACACCGGGATTCATGTTCGATCATCCGGCAGCGGTATCACAGCGAGTGTGCATCGGCTCACACAAACCAATTTTTCTTTATCATTTGAAATCTTTATCTGCCAGATTTGAGTCTGACTGCCACGATGCAAACTGACCGCTGTTCCGGTTACGCGT
>CAZDIA010000012.1:0-84054 GCA_964505385.1 uncultured Chitinophagales bacterium | reverse complement strand
ATAAGCCCTTTTTTATCAATTACGATTTAGGGTAATAGTACGGTATAGCAAAGAATTTGCCCTTAACCCTCGATTCCCGACTGGATTCCGAGGCAGTCGGGAGGAATGAAGGGGTCTGTGAGGGCACGATTTGTGCAATACTACTGATCGAGGTTATTGCAGGTTACTTGCTGCACAGATCCCTCCGCTTCATCGCGGTAGTATTAAAAGCCAAGTGCTGAAATCCGGGCGCGATTTCGGTCGGGAGGACAGTTGGGGCTGTGATTTCTGCCTTATTTGTCACCGTGCCAACTGTGCAGTGAATGCGGGATTAGCCCCTCGAGATACCAACCTCGGGAGTTTGATGACAACTTTCTGCTTGATGCCTTGATGCCTTGGTGCCTGGGTGCCTCGGTACCTTGATGCCTTATTTTGTTGTTTATTTAACTATATTTTTAATATGTTACTATAAATAAACTAAACACTTGATGACAATGCTATGCGTGATTTTAGACTGATTCATACAAAACAGACCGGAGTGATACTGCTTGTGACCATTGCCATGGTGGCGGGTTGCAGCACGGATGAGGCGGAAAATGATTACGACCCGATCGATGCGCCGGAGCTTGAGCTGACCCATGCTTTCGACATCGTCGATTCTGAGGAGACCATGATGAGCGGTATAGGCGGAGTTCATGTAGCTTCCGACGGCAAAATTATGCTTACCGATCCGATGCAGACTGAAGTCAATGTGTTTTCAGAAGACGGCGAATATCTGCATTCCTTTATGCAAAGCGGCAGCGGGCCGGGAGAAGTAGAATCGATGGGCAGAACTAATTTGATTTCTGATGATCGGTTTACGGTCATGGATTTTTCCAATCGCAGAATCTCAATGTTTGATCGTATTGGAGACGAGTGGGAGTTTCAGTATGCTACGGCCTTCGATGCTTTTCCATCCTGGCATTATCCGGTGGATGAGGATTCCTGGCTGATTTATGAGCCGTCGATGCCTTTTATTCCTGATGCATCCGACTCAAATGTAGTAAGTTTAATTGATCGCGATGGCAACCAAACTGAAGAAGAACTTTTCATTTTTCCGTCCAACAACTCTATCGAAATTCAAAATGAGGATGGTGCGCCGATGATGAATTTGAATTCACCGTATACATGGCAAAATCAGTTTGGGTTTGGAGACGGTTATTTGGTACATACTTTTACTGATAAACTGGGTGCTACTATATATGATTTACCATCATTCGAGTTGAAAAACTCTTTCAGTCTTAAGCGGCCTTATTTGGATTTGAGTGATGCCTCAATAGAGGAATTCGCCTCTCAGTTTGAAGATACCGAGATGCCTGCTGATGATCCGGTAGGGCAGGTGCATTCCCAAATGCCGGATCAGAAAAGCATCACGCATCATATGCTGTATGATCGTGGGGGATATATCTGGTTGAAGGTTCACAGCGAAGATGAGACCAATCCATGGCTGACTTTTGATCATTCCGGCGAGCTGTTATACAACACCCCAATTGATCTGGAGGGAAACATCAGAAAGGTGCAAAATGGCCGTATGTACATCTCTACGGAGGATGACAGCGGCTTGCCGAAGGTGCGCGTTTATGAATATGAAGTGTGATTAATCAGCCACTTTATCCTGTAAATTCTCCCAGACATCCTGATCAAGAATGGATTCATATTCCGGTTGCTCATCCGGGATGTGATCCACAATTGCTATTGCGCGTGATTCCGGATCAGGATGCGTGCTGAACCACCTGAACTGCTCCGGCAAATCCTGGTGCTTATCTCGCAAGCGGTACATCAGTTCGGAAAAAGGTTCGGGATTGATGCTAGCTTCCAACATATACCGGACGGCATACTCATCGGCTTCTTCTTCCATGGACCGGCTGAAGGCGCTTGATGTGAGCATCTGAACCACCGTCGCAACAGTTTCAGCACCGGCACCGCCAGTAGCGATTGAGACCAAAACGGACATCCCGATTTCCCGGGTTAACTTGTCCATAACGTGATTATGATCAACATGAGCTAATTCATGAGCTAATACGCCGGCAAGCTCCTCTTCACTCTCGGCTTCGCTGATCATCCCGGTAAACACCCCGATATGACCGTCGGGCAGGGCAAATGCGTTGACTTCATCTCTCCGGATGATATGCAACCGGATATCCTCGCGCTTGATTTGATTTTCTTTTGCGATTCTGGTAAGAAGCGTATCAACGGGGCCGTGAATTTCTTCATCATCAACAACTGTTTCCTGTTGTTGAATAGCTTCCCAGACTACGGAACCCAGTTTTTCTTCGATTCGCTCACTCCGATCCTCCCAATTAAGCAGTCCTCTCCAGTCCACCAGACTGAATAAACCCCAGCCTGCCAAAAACAGAACAACGAATATTAGAAACTGTGCAATCGCCTTTTTCATGTTACACCCTGTTGTATCTCTTCATCAGATTCACACACCGAGTTGGTAAGCTCTCCGAAAATAAACCATTCTACGTGCTTACCCTTATTTACCTGTACCGCGGAATAAATGGTCAGAATTAGCTCAATGAGGTTAACCAGAATCATCATTACCAGATAGCTGATCAGAGCATTGGAAAAAACGGCGTCTCCGAATAGCACGGTAAGCAGCCAGCTGATACCGATAATATTGATCACAAACAGCAAAAGCTGAACAAGCAACGCCTGTGTACAGTGCCACCGGACAAAATATTTACGTTTTCGGTTGCCGAGATAAAAAATGAGAGTGGCCAGCAGGTTAAAAATCGGCACCGGAAGCCCGGCGATAATAGCTATTACAGACATGACATAGCTGCCGGAAGCCTTTTCCCGCTCACTTTGGGAAGGGGTATATGCAAAGGGTTTGTGATAGATCATAAGCCTTTAACGATGTTCCAGATCCAGTTGAGCAGGATCATTATAGTTAGTATGCCGGACAGCCACAGGTTGTTTTTGAGTGTGTATAAAAACCGATTCAAAAAATTGTATAACCCGGATTGTGATGTGAGCATGTCATAAGATACCCAAAGAGGTATTACAAACAGCGCCGGCAGGATGATGAGCGCTAAGGGGTTTCCATGAATGATCGCAGAAAGTTCTCCCCCCAGGAGTTCAAGGACGGTACGGGTTGATCCGCATGAGGGGCAGGGATAGCCGGTTATCTCTTTAATAGCACACCATGACCACAGTGAGTTGGCGCCGGCAACCTGCATGTAACCAGTAAACGCGACGTAAATCAAACCGATGACCGATGCGGTAAACAGCAAAAGATATACGGTATGTTTATCCCAGTACTTCATTCAATTTTGCTAAATTGCGATCCCTGGTAGATCCCATAATCAGAAACCAATCAACGATGTACCAGATAAAGAAACCGCCGCATGTGAGAAGTTTGGCGATTCCCAGCCCCACGTCTCCGATGTAAAACCGGTCAATGCCCAGCTCCCCGATGATAACGGAGATGATCAGGCTGGTAGTGGGGTCTTTGAATTGCAGAAATTGAATGGAATCCCAGCGATTTTCATCTACTTCTTTCAATCGCGCTTTGATATACGGCAGCTGATCCTGATCGAAATATTTGCCGTTGGTCATCAAAAACATATCTACTTTTTGTGAATCCATGATAATGCTCTTATGTAATGATGATTTAGGTTGAAAAATATAAATATAAAAGAAAGTCACTTACCTCGGGAATTACAAATATCAAATTTCAGGGCCGGACTTGATTCTCACAGGGAGATGTATACCCCGGTTTGCGTAAAATGTTTCACTGATGTTGATTACCAGCTATTGATTTGGGATTAAGTCGATTCTGTTATTGTAAAGCATTACGCTTTTAGCGAATTTCTCTATAATTGCGAATTATAATCTGAAAGGAATTATTCTTGGCCGGTGATGACCTGAATATCAAACTGATTTTCGGCCTTAAGCTGAATCAGTACCGCCGTGATAGAAATTTATCTCTTAAACAGTTAGCGGCGAAATCCAAAATGTCGGTTTCCTATCTGAATGAAATCGAAAAAGGGAAGAAATACCCTAAGGCTGATAAAGTAATGGCGATTGCCAAAGCTCTGGGAAAAAGCTATGATGAGCTGGTTTCGCTAAAACTTGGTCAGGAGCTAAATCCGCTTGCGGATCTGTTGCAAACAGGCATCCTTAATGAGATCCCATTTGAAGTTTTCGGGATGGAGCAGGCTGATTTACTGCAAATGATGGCAAATGCGCCGGCCCGGTTTTCGGCTTTGGTGGATATGATTGTCAAAATCGCGCGCAGTTATGATATGAAAGTTGAGCATCTGCTGTTGGCGGCGCTGCGCTCTTATCAGGAGATGAAAAACAATTATTTTGAAGAGCTGGAAGAAGCAGCTGAGCAATTTCGGCGCCGGCAAGGTTGGTGCAATCATAATGTAACAGCTGAAATGGTTGATCAATATCTGAGAGAGCATCACGGATATACAATTGATTATGATTATCTGTCGAAAAGCGGGAATCTATCGACTATGCGCAGTGTATTTATTCCGGCAAAATCCCCTAAGTTGCTGATTAATGGTGATATGGCTTCATCACAGCGCGCATTTGCGATGGCAAGAGAAGTTGGGTATGAATATCTTGGTCTTGATAAGCGTGTTACAACTTCAACCTGGATGACGGTAGAATCTTTTGACCAACTACTGAATAACCTTAAGGCTTCCTATTTTGCCGGCGCTCTTCTCCTTAAAAGAAGTGATATGATTACGGAAATTGAAAGCTTTTTCTCGATGCAGGAGTGGGATGGTCAGGTTTTGCTGGATATGGTCGACCACAGTAATGCTACACCTGAAATGTTTTTTCACAGGATGACCCAGCTGCTTACCACCTATTTCGGAATTCACCAGTTTTATTTTTTGAGGTTCAATCATGATGTAGTCAATAACCAATACAAACTGACCAAAGAGCTGCACTTTTCCCGGCTTCATAATCCGCACGGCGTCGGGTTGAGCGAGCACTATTGCCGCCGGTGGGATACCTTATCACTTTTAAAGCGACTATCGACAGATAGCAATGGCGATACTGATGCTACGCTGCTGACAGGTGCTCAGCGATCCCGGTTTTATCAAAGCGATAATGAATATTTCAATATCAGTCTTGCACGGCCGCTAATGCTCACTCCAGGCACCAATTCCTGCGTAACACTTGGCTTTTTGATGAATCGTGATTTCCGCAAAAAAGTTTTGTTTTCTGAAGATGAGTCCGTGCCGGTTAGAACTGTGAATGAAACATGTGAGCGTTGTGAGATAATCGATTGCAAAGAGCGGGCTGCAGAGCCGGTATTGAATCAACAGGAGGAAGAACACCGCCAAAGAGAAAAGGAATTGGAAATGTTACGTGAAAGATTCAGATAACTACCGTAAGGAGAATTTGCTGAATCTAATCTGTATTATTCGCCAGGAAATTTAGCTGTAGGCAAGGCTTCGCGAAAATTGTGGCCGAATCGTCCCGAAAGCGTTCGGGACGTTGAACAAAACCATTTGCGCGGCAATGCAGTCCACAATTAAAGCTCGTAGCGTCCGACTTTATATATAATTGATAAAAATACTTTTTTAGAATCTCATTGAAAGACAACACAGTATATCTTATCGCGATTTACTTTGAGAATAAAGCAGGCTAAGAATATTAAGTTCATTAGTAGTTCACAAAAAGAACCTATGTTATCAGAAAGTGTAGCGGCTGAGAAAATAATAATGCCCTGAAAAACACCAAGTTCGAAGCGAATAAAGTCCTGAAATGCTTAAGCTTGTAAGCATTTTGGAGTAGAGCGGAACGAAAATATTGGCGTTTTTCCTATAGACACTATATAGAACCATTACAAATAATTATATATAGTTTTTCACAACAAAATTCCCCTTTAAATCTTTTATATATTCGTTAAATTAGACCGATTTTAATCTCATGGTTAATTACAATTATTTCATATGTCAAATTTGAAAAATGCTTTACAATCGCAGGTCGGCCGGAAAGTGATTACCGGCATTACCGGGTTGGGGCTGGTTCTTTTCATAATTGTTCACTTATTAGGAAACCTGACCTACTTTGGAGGTCAGGAAGCAATAAACCAGTATTCCCATTACCTGCATGAAACCGGTTTTATACTCAATCTGGCAAGGGCAGGTCTACTGATATTTTTTCTTTTTCATGTCTATTTAGGCATCTCTATCTGGCTTGAAAAAAGAAATGCCCGTCCGGAAGGGTATGAGAAATTTCAAACACGTGGAGAACCCAGCAAGCAAACCTGGAGTGCGCGATCAATGATCATCACCGGTTTAGTTTTGCTTGTTTTTGTAGTATTTCACTTGAACACGTTTGCGCTCGGACCCTATTACACCATTGAACACGGGGGTGTGGAAATGCGGGATATCTATACATTGATGTCCGAGGTATTTCAAAGTGAATTCTACGTCATTTTTTATCTTGCAGTGATGATCCTGCTCGGGATGCATTTGCGCCACGGAGTGTGGAGCTCATTTCAATCCCTGGGATGGACTTCTCCTAAAACATCACCTGTAATTTACGGCGTCGCCTATGTATTAGGTGTTATTATCGCGATTGGATTTATCGCGCTGCCGTTATATATCTATTTCTTTATACAAGTCTGAGAGGATTATTTATGGAAGCCAATAACACTAAAGTATTAGACTCAAAAATTCCTAAGGAAGGATCCCTTCAGGAAAAATGGGATATACATAAAAATAATCTTAAACTCCTGAACCCCAACAATAAAAAGAAGCACCACGTAATTGTTGTGGGTACCGGTTTGGCTGGTGCCTCGGCTGCAGCTTCGCTTGCTGAAATGGGTTACAAGGTAACTGCTTTGTGTATCCAGGACTCAGCCCGACGGGCACACAGTATAGCTGCCCAGGGAGGGATCAATGCAGCCAAAAATTATCCGAATGATGGTGATAATATCTGGCGATTATTTTATGACACTATCAAAGGCGGTGATTATCGCTCGCGTGAGGCCAATGTATTTCGCCTTGCACAGGTGAGTAATAATATTATTGATCAATGTGTGGCACAGGGAGTTCCCTTTGCAAGGGAATATGGCGGCATGCTTGCTAACCGATCTTTTGGCGGAGCTCAGGTTTCACGTACATTTTATGCCCGCGGCCAGACAGGCCAGCAGCTTTTGCTGGGTGCCTATAGCGCGATGATGCGTCAGGTGCACAGCGGAAAAGTTAAGATGATCCCCCGCCAGGAAATGCTGGATCTGGTGATGGTTGACGGCCACGCCAGAGGTATTATCACACGGGATCTGGTGAGCGGAGAAATTCAACGATATGCCGGTGATGCCGTCTTGTTATGCACAGGCGGATATGGCAATGCGTATTATCTTTCTACCAATGCCAAAAACTCAAATGCAACCGCCGCATGGAGATGCCATAAGCGTGGCGCTATTTTTTCCAATCCCGGATTTACGCAGATTCATCCTACCTGTATTCCGGTATCCGGCGAATATCAGTCTAAACTCACATTGATGAGCGAAAGTCTTCGTAACGACGGGCGGGTTTGGGTACCGAAAAAAGTTGGTGAGGATCGCCATCCTCATGATATTCCAGAGGATGAGCGAGATTACTATTTAGAGCAAAAATATCCGAGTTTCGGGAACCTCGTCCCCCGCGATGTGGCCAGCCGGAATGCAAAATATGTTTGTGATGAAGGCCGGGGTGTCGGTCCGTCAAAGCAAGCGGTGTATCTCGATTTTCGTGATGCGATCAAAGAACAGGGTATGGATACCATCAGCGCTAAATACGGTAACCTGTTTGATATGTACGAAAAGATTACGGGAGAAGATCCCTACGAAGTACCTATGAGAATATATCCGGCTGTTCATTATACCATGGGCGGCCTTTGGGTTGATTATAATCTGATGAGTAATTTGCCGGGGCTCTTTGTACTCGGTGAGGCCAACTTTTCCGATCATGGAGCCAATCGCCTCGGTGCAAGTGCTCTGATGCAGGGGCTTGCCGACGGGTATTTTGTGATCCCATACACATTGGGTGATTATATCGTGCGGCATGAAGTCAAGCCGATTGATACCGACGCACCCGAATTCGAACAGGCTGAAAAAGAAGTCACCGACCGAATCACCAAACTTCTTGAAAACAAAGGCAAAAAGACGGTGCTCGACTTCCACAGAGAGCTCGGCAAGCTGATGTGGGATTATGTCGGCATGTCCCGTAATAAAGAAGGCCTTGAAAAAGTGATCGGTGAGATTCAAAGTCTGCGGGAAGAATTCTGGAAAGAAGTATACGTGCCGGGTGAAAAAGAGACTTATAATAAGTATCTCGAATATGCCTGCCGGGTAGCCGATTTCATGGAACTCGGGGAGTTAATGGCCCGTGATGCATTGGACCGGGAAGAATCCTGTGGCGGACATTTCCGGGAAGAGTATCAAACAGATGACGGTGAGGCACTTCGAAATGACGAGGAGTACAATTACGTATCATGCTGGGACTATCAAGGTGAAGATAAGAAGCATGAGCTGATCAAGGAACCTCTGAATTTTGAATTTGTAACACCAACGCAGCGCAGTTATAAATAACCGGAAATGCTGAAGAAATATAAGTTGTTTTAAGAATTTCTTTCCGTTGGCGGCGGAAAATGTAATATAAGAGACATAAGTATTATGAGTGATCAAAACATGACAATCCACCTCAAAGTGTGGAAACAAAACGGCCCCAACAGTAAAGGCTGGTTTGAAGATTATACCCTCGATGATGTCAATTCACACATGTCCTTTCTGGAGATGTTTGACTGGCTCAATGAAAAATTGATGAATAAGGGGGAAGAGCCAATCGAATTTGATCATGATTGCCGTGAGGGCATTTGTGGCTCCTGCAATATGATGATCAATGGTCAGGCTCATGGTCCGCAAAAGGCTACGGCTGTATGCCAGCTACATATGCGCCAGTTTAATGATGGCGACACTGTCGTAGTGGAGCCGTGGCGAGCCAAAGCATTTCCGGTAATCAAAGATTTGGTAGTTGATCGATCCGCATTTGATCGTATCATGGAAGCCAGTGGATATGTTTCGGTGAATACAGGCTCAGCCATTGAAGCTAATACACTTCCGATTCCTAAAGATGATGCTGAAGCGGCTTTTGATTACGCGGCATGTATCGGATGCGGAGCTTGTGTTGCGGCCTGCCCTAATTCTTCGGCATCACTATTTACAGGTGCAAAAATAGCACAGTATGCGCATCTGCCGCAGGGAGATCCGGAACGTAAATACCGGGCCAGGGCGATGGTGGATCAGATGTCGGAAGAAGGTTTCGGAGATTGCTCAAACTTTGCTGAATGTGAGGCCGTTTGCCCAAAAGAAATCTCCATCACATCCATAGCGAAAATGCGACGTGAATATGTAAAATCACTATTTGATTGATGTATTAAGGGATTTTAAAAAAGCAGGCAGGGTTTTCTTTGCCTGCTTTTTTTGTTTTAATGGCTGGTATTTTAGTACCTTAAAACTTCACTGATAATTCTGCTAATTAGTTCATAGTAATCGAGTTATGTGAAAAAAATTGGGCTTGATGTTCAAGATGCCCATCCGGGGCTTTTCATGGGCAAAAAAATTTATCAGATTCCAGTTATAATGCTGGATAACACGGTATAGTTCTAAAATCCACTGTTGTGAACCCTCGAATTTTTCTCAAAAATTAACTACCTTTGCTGGATTGACAGACAAGATAAGTTACAAAATCACATATGTCTGAGATATGGAAACAGATTCTACTGATCCTTCTAAGCCATCTAAATTTCTAACTCTGATGGGAAGCCTTACTTTACCCGCCTTTACTTCCCGATATCTTTTAGCAAACTGAACTTGGTTTGAATAGTCCCGGAACCGGACCTAATATTATTCATAGTTTGTCATGACTTTTATTGATGGAGTGGTATTCGTCCTCTATTTCCTGATAATTCTGGGGATAGGGTATTACTTTTACCGCCGCAATAAAGGAGCCGAAGATTATTATATCGGCGGTAGAAAAGTGAATTATCCTCATGTCGGGCTTTCTGTTGTAGCCACGGATGTTGGCGGCGGCTTTTCTATAGGGCTCGGTGGACTCGGTTTTGTAATGGGCATAGCCGGCTCCTGGATGTTGTTTACCGGCCTGCTGGGAGCGTGGCTCGCTGCAGTATTTTTAATCCCGAAAGTAAAAAACCTCTCTACGGCAGAGGGCTTTTACACCATGCCGGATGTGTTCCGGTACTTTTTCAACGGGAAAGTCGCTTTCGTCGCCGGTATCATATCAGCGATCGGTTACCTTGGATTTACAAGTTCCCAAATGCTGGCTGGTGCTGTGCTTGCCTCATCCACATTTGCCGAGCTGGATATGAATCTGGCACTTTGGGTGATGGGAAGCATCATCATCGTCTATACCGTAATGGGGGGAATCAAGGCGGTCATCTATACAGATACATTCCAGTGGATTTTACTGCTTGGCGGGCTGATTTTTGTCGGCATTCCTATAGCGTATCATGCCATTGGCGGGATGGAAGCAATTCGTGCGACCGTAGAACCGGAAATGCTATCGCTTGGTAATCTAACGTGGGTCGATGCGGTGAACTGGGGCGTTACCATTATCCCGATCTGGTTTGTGGGGATGACACTCTACCAGCGAATCTACGCAACCCGAAGTGAGGCCGATGCGAAAAAAGCGTGGTACATGGCCGGCGTTTTTGAGTGGCCCATTATGGCATTTATGGGAGTTTCGCTTGGCTTATTTGCCAGAGTTGCGGCAGATCAGGGAATGTTTGCCGATATGGGTTTTGAAACCTCAGACGATATGCAACATGAACAGGGATTGCCCACCCTGTTAGCTACCGTATTGCCGATAGGATTCATGGGCCTGATGATGTCAGCCTATTTTTCCGCTATCATGTCAACGGCGGATAGCTGTCTTGTGGCATCCTCAGGTAATGTATCAACAGATTTAATCGGACGGATTATGAAATGGGGTAAGGATAAAACCTCATCAGTTAAAGTTTCTCAATTGGTTACCCTGGTAATCGGGGTGCTTGCACTGCTGTTAGCTGCTGCCTTTGATGAAGTGCTGGAAATCATGCTCTACTCCTATGCCTTTATGGTATCCGGGTTGTTGGTGCCGATTGTCGGAGCACTGTATTGGAAGAAGAGCAGCAGTGCCGGCGCACTGGCAGCAATGATTGGCGGAGGGGTAACTACATTTTTGCTTACTCTGTTTGTGGAACTGGATGCCCGTTTCGACACTTCGCTGGCACTGGATCTGCCTTTTGGATTAGACCCGAATATCTTTGGGATTTCATTGGCAGTGATTTTGTTTATAACAATTTCACTCTGGAAACCTGATAGGAAATAAATCAATAAATTACAATAATTTATCGGGGTGATAAAATATATACCCCCATTAATCAGTAATATAATAGATACACAGAACAGAAAATTATGATATCATACGAGATCATTGATGCCGAAAACAGAGATCAGGCATCGCATAATATTGACGATGTAGCCGGATTCCTTCATAAGCACCTGGATGAGTTTGGCGATGATCTGGATTCCATCACTAAAGCTATCAAATACGCTTTGAAGGAAGAGGGCGGCCGTGGAGGATTTGTAGTTGTTGGCCATGAAGAAGAAGAGATCCTCGGTGCTGTGGTTGTAAATGAAACCGGCATGGGAGGTTATATCCCTGAAAACATATTAGTCTATATTGCAGTAAGAGGTGATCAGCGCGGTAGAGGTCTTGGCAAAGACCTGATGCAGGCGGCAATAGATCGCGCCGAGGGCGATATCGCCCTGCACGTGGAACATGATAATCCGGCGCGTCACTTATATGAAAAAATTGGGTTCACCAATAAATACCTTGAAATGAGGTATCATAAATAACTATGGCTTATTTAAAACTGTACCGAGATAAACTCCAGCATAATTACAATTACTTAAACAAGATTTTTAAGGACCAGGGAATTGGCTGGGGTATTGTAACCAAGTTGTTCTGCGGAAATGAGGATTTTCTGCGAGAGGTAATTAACCTTGGCACAGACGAGATTCACGATTCACGGATCAGCAATCTGGCTACAGTCAAGGCGATTAACCCTGAAGTACAGACTGTCTATATCAAGCCACCGCCTAAGTCGATTATTAAAGATGTAGTTAAGTATGCTGATGTAAGCTTCAACACAGAACTCGCTACCATTCGCCAGTTGTCTGAAGAAGCAAAACGGCAGGATCGCATGCATAAAATTATAATTATGATTGAGATGGGCGATCTGCGCGAGGGTGTGATGCGTGAAGAACTGGTCGATTTTTACGGAGAGATTTTTAAACTCCCGAACATTCAGGTTGTGGGGCTTGGCACTAATTTAAACTGCCTGCATGGGGTAATGCCTAATGCGGATAAACTTATACAGCTATCGTTATATAAGAAAATAATTGAGCTGAAATTTGATCGTACCATACCATGGGTATCCGGAGGTACCTCAGTTACCATTCCGCTTCTTGTCCGTAGCGAGTTGCCGGAAGGTGTCAATCATTTTCGAATAGGTGAGACCCTGTATTTCGGCCTTGACCTGTTCAGCGGAGAAGTGATCGAAGGTATGCATTCTGATGTAGTGGAATTATATTCCCAGATTATTGAAATCCATGAAAAACCCATGGTTCCGAGTGGAACGATTGGCCAGGATCCACAAGGCAATACTTATGAGGTTGACGAAGATATGTACGGCAAAACAGCATACCGTGCAATTTTGGATATTGGAAACCTGGATATTCAGCCGGAATATCTGATACCCAAAAGTGAAGATGTAAATATTGTAGATGCCAGCTCCGATATGCTGGTTGTCGAAGTCGGTGAAAACCAGGATGATTTGAAAGTTGGAGACATGATAGCTTTTAAACTCAAGTATATGGGAGCGCTTGGTATCATGAATTCCAATTATATTGATAAAGTAATTGAGTGATATGTATAGGGAGATTCACTTTCCACACAAGAAAATCAAAAGGGAAATAACACCGATTGATTTTAGTAAATTTAATTTTTCTCAAGTTGTAGAACTTCCGGAGGATTATGAAATAGCAGATCTCTCAAGTGGATACGACATCGAAAAGCTGCAAAACACTAAAGCGGCTGTAGGTGGATATAATGAAAAGCGGAATAATATGTATATCTCACCTATCTATAAAAACGGCCGTAATGTGCACATGGGAGTGGATTTCTGGATGCCGGCCGGAACTCCGGTTTACTCATTTTTTGAGGGTAAAGTGCTTTCTTTCAGAGATAATAATAACCCGCGTGATTACGGCCCGACTGTTGTGACAGAACATCAATTGGGTGACCGGGAATTATATGCGCTTTATGGCCATTTGAGTACTGAATGTATTAACAATCTCGAAAAAGGCCAGGAGCTTAAAAAAGGCGAAAAAATTGCCGAAATGGGTACAGAAGAAGAAAATGGCGGATGGGTGCCGCATTTGCATTTTCAACTCAGTTATATTCGCCCTGATGAGCCGGATATGCCCGGCGTTGTAAGCGAGCAGGATCGTGATTTGGCGTTGATGTGTTATCCCGACCCTCGTAATGTTTTGGGGCCGATATTTTAGTCTGACTGATAATTCAGTATAGCGACTGAATTCTGATCATCAAATCTCGTTTAATTGTTTTACCCGTGTAGTCCTGTACACCGGGCGATGTACACTACTATAAATAACTTCAACAATGAGCGGAACATTGAATATCAACAGGGATGAACTTATATCCATCAGGCAGCATCTGCATTCGATTGCGGAAGTTTCCGGCGAGGAAAAGCAAACCGCAGCTTATATAGAAGAGCAGTTAAAAGCTCTCGAACCCGATCAAATCGTAACCGGAGTAGGTGGATATGGCATAGTTGCGACATTTGATGGAAAACAAAGCGGACCGGAACTGCTTTTCCGCGCTGAACTCGACGGTCTCCCGATTCCGGAAACCATCAACGTTTCATATGGATCAAAAAGAGAAGGGAAATCGCATAAATGCGGCCACGATGGGCATATGGCGATTCTGCTCGGACTCGTCGGGCAACTTTCCGGTAAACGGCCCGATCAGGGAAAGGTGCATGTGATGTTTCAGTCGGCTGAGGAAACCGGTCAGGGTGCACAATGGATGCTTGATGATGAGAAATTCGGTTCTTTCAATCCTGATTATGTTTTTGCATTGCACAACCTTCCCGGATTTCCTAAGGGTACTGTTGTTTTGAGGGATGATGTTTTTGCATCCGCATCAACGGGATTTATCGCGCGATTGGAGGGGCAAACATCTCATGCCGGCCACCCGGAAGACGGTAATAGTCCGGCACAGGCTGTATCTTCAATGATAGATGGACTTTCTGTACTGCCAACTCGGTGTGTAGGGCTGAACCGGGCTGCGCTATCGACCGTTATCCATGCCCGGTTGGGAAATGTTGCTTTCGGTACCACGCCGGGATCGGCAGAAGTAATGGCCACGTTAAGAGCACATCACAGTGAAGATCTGGACAAAATGGTCGATACCGCTAAAACGATTTCGAGGGGTATTGCTGACACCTGGAGCCTGGAACTGGTAACGGAAACCATTGAGGAGTTTCGGGCGGTAACAAATGATGAAAAAGCAAATGATATCATACGGAACGTTTGCGGTGATAACGGTTTGAATGTCAATCATATGGAAGAGCCATTCCCGTGGTCGGAAGATTTCGGAAGATTTACCGAAAAGTTTACAGGTGCCTTGACAGGGCTTGGTGCCGGGGAAAAGCAACCGCAACTGCACAGCCGCAAATACGACTTTCCTGATGAAATACTGGAACAGGGGATAACCTTGTTTAACGGTATTGTTAATTATTTGTTAAACAAGTAGCTATAATTGAAAGCTGAATAGCTATTTCAAACTGAAAGTATAATCATCTTTTCATATCTTCGAACCTTGTCGTTTCGGGGCAATTCTGTAAAAGGACAATCTTTTTGACAATCTTCGTTTCCGGAACGCTAAATTGATTTTGTATTCCGGTAGTAAGCTTAATTTATTTCTGTATGATATTTCCATCTACACTACATATTTCACGATCTGCACTGAGGAATAATATTAGATTCATCCGCAATAAAATCGGCAATCAGGTGCAACTGTGTTCGGTTATTAAGGGGAATGCATATGGCCATGGTATTCAGAGTTTTCTGCCGTTGGCTGAAGAAGCCGGAGTGGATTACTTCGGAGTATTCAGCGCTGAAGAAGCCTGGTATGCCGATGAAGTGCGCAAGCCCGGAACCCAGCTAATGATTATGGGCATGATAGACAATCCGGAGCTGGAATGGGCAATACAGCAGGATATCACTTTTTATGTTTTTGAATTTGAAAGACTGCATGCAGCAATTGAATACGCTAAAAGGCTTGGCATTCCCGCTCGCGTACACATTGAGTTTGAAACCGGGATGAACCGGACCGGCTTTCATTTCGAAGAACTTGACCAACTTGCAGAAGTTTTGAAAAAGGAACAGGAGCATCTGTTAATTGAGGGTTTTTGCACTCATTACGCCGGAGCGGAGAGTATCAGTAATTATCTGAGGATTAAAAATCAGATTCACAATTTTCAAACTATGGCAGAAAGTATGAACCGATCCGGAATCAAAGCGCGATTTAATCATACGGCCTGCTCCGCACCCATGTTGAATTATCCGGATACCATCATGGATATGGTGCGTATTGGTATTGTACAATACGGTTATTGGCCGAGCAAAGAGACGTATATGCAGTATATGCTTGAGCAGGCTAATCAACACAGGGAAAACCCATTGCGGAGGGTGATCACATGGCGAAGTAAAGTTATGAGTGTAAAAAAGGTAGCGGCTGGCGAGTTTGTGAATTACGGAACCAGTTATCAGGCCGGACGGGATATGCAAGTTGCTACGGTTCCTGTAGGATATACACACGGCTTCAGCCGCAGCCTTAGTAATCTTGGACGAGTACTCATCCACGGTCGCCGTGTTCCGGTAATCGGAGTGGTAAACATGAATATGATTGTAGTGGACGTAAGCAGCGTGAATAATGTAAAAAAGGATGATGAAGTCATAGTAATTGGCAAGCAGCGCAATAACAGCATCACACTTGGTTCATTTGCTGATTTAACCAACAAGCTCAACTACGAGTCGCTTGTTCGGCTGCCGCAGGATCTACCCCGGAAAATAGACCCCTGATTCTTCATAAGGCCTTAGCCATCAGATGGAAGGATGGTAATGAAGTTCTACACCTTCAGGTTTTCCATCCCCGGTGAACTTGCAATGTACATGTTCCTGAAACTTGGTCGGGGAGTACATCCCGGTGTATTGTGCTTCTACCGGGAATTTGCGGTGCCCGCGGTCAATTAAGGCGGCAAGTTTGATCATCTCGGGATTACCGGAATCCATCGCTTTATGAAAGGCGTAATACATGGTTTTGCCGGAGAAAATCACGTCATCAAAAATAATCAAAAAGACATTGTTAAGTACCATCTTTTCGGGTGCGGAAACCGAACTCCCATCAATAGTTAGCTGATGGATGTTTATGGAAGCCGAAATTTCGCGATCAAGAAATTTGTAGAGCACTTTTGCAAGATATCCGCCTCGCTCGTTAACGCCGGCCAGGGTAATTGGAAGTTCCTCTGTATTGTCTTCAATTATCTGCCGGGCAATGCGATTAAGTGTTCTCAGGACATGCTGAGGGGACATCAACTCGATAGTGGCCGCGGATTCAGCCATTGGTTTATTGAAACATTCGTTTAATGCTACCCCAGGTTCTTCGCACTCCGGATGAAGTATAGTTGATGTCGGTTTCGGCAAGGGTTTCAATTCCTCCATTGAGGTCGCCTTTCAATCTGTATGATACCGTATTACCTTGCCTTTGCCCTCTGAATACACTTTGATCCACATATTCGTACGACCCGTGCGACTGAATACTTTTCTCGGTTATTTTCCGGAAGTTATCCTCATGATCCATCCGGCGGTAGATTTCGTAGCTGTTAAGCTGGCTCTGATCTGAGTTACTCCAGGTCAGTACAATTTCATCATCATTAGTATCGGAGATTTCAGCATCGAAATCATCAATATTGGGCAACATATAGCCTGCAAATGCCATAACGGCAAATGCGAGTGCTACTGCCAGTGTAATCCGGATAGTGTCTTTCATATAGAATTTAAATCCACGATGTAGATACTTTTGTAATCCACCCTGTAATTTACGAATCATCTTAATATAAGGTAAATTAAATTTTTTCAGAAGCGAATATTGATTTTTTAACTTAGAAGTTGCCTATATGCCATAAATTCAATAACGTATAATTAGTGTTTTTAAGAAAACTCTAAGTGCCCTAAGAAAACGCCAAGATCAAGGCGCGCGAAGTCCCAAAAAGCGCAGTGTACATGGCGTAAACGAGCATTTTTGGAGCTAGCGGAACGAAGATATTGGTGTTTTCTTAGATGCAATAATCTCATTCAATTGTATCGGCACAATATATTTACCCATCAAAAGGGGAAGGTACCTAATAAAAAATCAGATCAAGTCGGAGGTTAAATATGAGAGAGGCGTTGTTGCAATACATATGGCAAAACCTGCTTTTTGAGGTTCGCAATCTGCGCACGGGAGACGGGCGCGAATTGAGGATAGAGTATCAGGGAGAGTTGAATCAGGGTGATGGGCCGGACTTTAAAAAAGCGAAGCTGCAAATAGATGACCTGTTGTTTTACGGCGATATAGAGCTGCATGTGGATTCCTCTTTTTGGTATACGCATCGTCATCATGAAGACAAAGCTTATAACAGCGTGATATTACATGTGGTTACTGATTCCGACACCGCGCCGGTAAAGCGTGAGGATGGCACTTTAGTGCCCACACTCGATCTAAATCCCTGCCTGACGGAATCGAAACTATCGCTGCTTAGGCAGAAGTATCAGAAAAACCGGTTACCGTGTGCCGGTCAGTTGTCTTCGGTTAACCGCGATAAGATTCAATTGCAATTTGAGCATGCCCGTAAACTGTATTTTGACTACCGGACAAATCAAATAATGCGGTATTATGATACATCCAGAAACCCGTTTAGCGCCTGGAAATATATGACGGCAACGGCCATTTTTGAGGGATTTGGGTTTAGCAATAATCGGGAGCCTATGATCAAATTCGGCCGGGATTATCTGAGCCTCGCTGAGGATGATAAACTTCCGCCGCCGGATAAAGACCGGATTTTTAAAATGGCGGGTATTTCGAAGGATAAAAAAAGCGAAAAGTCTCAGTATAATTGGGATTACAGTTCTGCCCGGCCGGCCAATCAACCCCAAAACCGCTTATTGGAAGCGGTGGATTTTGTTACCTGTTTCTGGGAGTTGTCACAGACTGACTATTTGAAAACAGATATTGGTGAAATTTGGGAATCCATTTTGAGTGATTCTGCACACAGGCCGGGGAAGGTCAGAAGTAAGCAGCTATGGCAGGTAGTCTGGTTGCCCGCTATGTATTTGATGGGTTCATTGTGCGGAAGCAAGCGTTTAATGGAATCCGGCTATGATTATTGGAAAAAAGAAAAAAACGGGGTACCAAAATCTATACTTGATGAGTTTACAAAAGCCGGAATAGAAAAACGCAACGGCATAAATCATCCCGGAGCAATTTTTCAATACAAACACTTTTGTACAGCTAACCGTTGTACTTCATGTGATGTCATGAAAAGCATTCTTGAGACTTGACAATGTAGCAGTTAAGATTTTATATTTGGACTCTGTCCATTAAAGATATTGCCCGGTCGTCTAACGGCAGGACAGCTGGTTTTGGTCCAGTCAGTGGGGGTTCGAGTCCTCCCCGGGCAACGTGGAAAAGGATGACCGGGTGGCATCCTTTTTTTATTATGAACTCCAAAATGGTATTAAGTCATCATTCACCTGGACAGGCCCTTGGCAATTTTTGCCGGGCGAAGCAATCAGGCATTAGCACGCGCTATTGCGGAACATTATGGCACGACGCTTGGTGATGTAACCATCAAGGCGTTTTCCGATGGTGAATTATACATAAAGTACCAGCAGAGTATCCGGGGAGCTGATGTATTCGTAGTTCAATCGACCCCTCCGCCTGCTGAGAACATTTTGGAGCTTCTGTTGCTTATTGATGCAGCGAAGCGCGCTTCGGCAAATCGTGTGACAGCAGTCATACCATACTTTGGATATGCCCGCCAGGATCGCAAAGACCGCCCGCGGGTTTCAATTGCTTCCAAGCTGATGGCTAACCTGCTCACCGAATCCGGCGCCGATCGCATATTAACTATGGATTTGCATGCTCCGCAGATTCAGGGGTTTTTCGATATCCCTCTGGATCACCTGTATGCAAGTTCGATTTTTGAAGAATATTTTCGGCAAAATCCACTTGAGGATCTTGTGGTAGTAGCTCCGGATGTAGGTTCTTTGAAAATGGCACGTTCTTATTCGAAACGGCTGAATGCCGGGCTGGCATTTGTCGATAAGCGCCGTCCGAATCAGAATGTGGCAGAAGTGATGAACATTATAGGAGAAGTAAAAGATAAAAATATCCTGCTGGTTGATGATCTCATCGATACGGCAGGCACCATAACTAACGCGGCATCGGCATTGAAGGATCGTGGGGCAAAGAAGGTAATGGCAGCAAGCACCCACCCCATTCTCTCCGGTCCGGCGTATCAACGTATCGAAGATTCTGCAATTGATTTATTTCTTGTCAGTGATACTGTACCGCTGAAAAAACCATCTGATAAAATAAAGGTGCTCAGTGTGGCAGGATTATTTGCAGAGTCGATTCGACGCATTTATACGGATGATTCGATCAGTACGCTGTTTGATGATTAAACCTTAACAGACGCCCGCAATGAAAAAGCCAACAATAGTAGAAGTTGAAACAGAAGAAAGGCAGACCGGAAAGCGAGTTTTAAAAGAGCTCCGTTCTGAAAAACAGATACCTGCTGTGGTCTATGGACCTAAAGTGAAGGAAAATATAAATGTAAGCCTTTCTGAAATTGAAGTAGAAAAAATTCTGAGTAATTCCACTACCCATGTTATCAAATTAAAAGTTGATGGACAGAAAGAGACTTACGATACCTTATTGAAAAAAGTGGAGTTCGACCGGATTTCAGATCGCCCGATACATGTCGATTTATACGCGATGGAAGAGGGAACTCCGGTGATTCAAACTATTCCGATTCGCCTTGTGGGTACTCCGACAGGGGTAACCGAGGGTGGCGGCAGGTTGTATCAGCCGCTTAAAAAACTGAGGATACAATGCCTGCCCTCAACGCTTCCGGCCGAGTTCACTCTCGATGTGAGCGAAATGGAAATTGGAGATTCCCTCAATGTGGAAGATCTTCAAACCGAAGGGATCACCCCTTTGCGCGAACTCTTTCGAACGGTTGTGGTTATTCGGCCGCCTAAAGGAACGCTTGCGGAAGAGCTCGGACTTACCGAAGAAGAGCTTGAAGGCGAAGTTGACGAAGAAGGCGAAGAGGCAGCAGAAGGTGAAGAAGCTGAAGGCGAAGCTACCGGTGATGAAGAAGGTGGCGATGAAGAAGCCTCAGAAGAATAAACTTCTGAATTTAGATTTTAGATATACCGGAATATGGCGCTGATTGTCGGCCTGGGAAATACCCATCCCAATTATGAAGGAACGCGCCACAATGTCGGCATTGAAATTGTAAGGGCTATTGCTGATAAACTCTCTATGAAATGGGAGGAAGGCAATGGCCCTTTTTTATTGGCGGAAGGCAGGCATAAGGGGCAGAAACTGATGCTTCTTATTCCAACAACTCTGATGAATCGCAGCGGGCAGGCCGTGCTTCGGGCAGTACGGCTCTATGATTTCTTGCCATCAGATATGTTGGTTTGCAATGATGATATCGCGCTTGAGCCAGGCAGAATAAGGATTCGAGCAAAAGGAGGAGATGGCGGACATAACGGGTTGAAAGATATCATTGAGAAAATCGGAACCACAAAGTTTCCCAGGCTTCGTTTTGGCATAGGCGCAAATTTTGACGAAGGCAGACAATCTGATTATGTGCTCTATCCTTTCCCGGAAGACGAAAAAGAAATTATCGACGAGGGAATCCAAAATGCCCGTGATGCCGCACTATGTTTCGCAAGGGAAGGGGTCAACAAAGCAATGAACCGTTTTAATGGTTGAGTTGTTGTATTTCACTTTGCAGAGTCAGTTAAAATTCAGCCATTCCGGATTTCTTAATTGAGAATAATCCGAAAACCACTTTTGCCGGCTATGGATATTTTTAAACTCATCTACGAGCATGACATCGTTTATGACCGGGATTCCCGCAGTGAGGAAGCATCTACTCTCGAGCAATTTATGAAGCCCACTCCAACCTATACCAAATATTATTTGACCGGTACCAGGATGGGTGATGAGTTGCAATTTGGATTGAGTGCTCTCGAAAATTTTGAGCTTATACTTCAGGGTGTAGATGCGATTTTCCAGGATTCGGCCTATTCTGATCTAAACGGAAATATCTCAGGCCCCCTTTCAGCCCGCCTCAGGGATGCAAATCAACATGAGATTTTTCTCATCGGTGCTGATGCATCAAAATATGATCCGGATTCTATGAAGATTGATGACAGAACCGGAGTCGGCGAAAAACTGGGAGCCATCTTGCCGGTACTTGATGATGGTATTAAGGTATTATTTACGGAAAAGGCACATCATGGAATTGATCTGCATCTGTTTTCCAGGGATAATGTTTATGAGACCTTTTTCAACACATTCAAACCAATGACCTCAAGAGAGGATTTTCGCTATTTCAGCATCAACGGAAAAAGGGTAGGTTCGGAGCGGACATTTTATTTTGAAACCTGGACTCTGGATAGACCTCCTCATGGTTTTGAGGAAGTAACTCCTCATACCGTGCTCAGGTAATCAAAATCTGCTTCAGCATAATTCTGATAACAGCAGTTATTAACCGGCTTTTTTGGAGGCTTTAACAGCCAGCCGGTCTACTCTGTTATTTCGCTCATTATTAGCGTGCCCTTTAACTTTGATCCAGCTCACCTGATGGGGGGACATCGCCTCCAGCATTTCCTGCCACAGCTCCTGATTTTCAACCGGGGTTTTATCCGCCTTTTTCCAGTTTTTTTTGATCCAGTTATCAATCCATCCTTTGGTGAAGGCATTTACAATGAGCGCAGAGTCACTGTAAATCTCAACATAGCATGGTTTTTTCAATGCCCTCAGGGCTTCAATAATTGCCATCATTTCCATCCGGTTATTGGTGGTGTTGGACGCTGAGCCACTGATTTCTTTTTCTTTCCCGTTCCATTCCAGCAAGGCAGCCCATCCGCCGGGACCGGGATTGCCGCTACAAGCGCCATCAGTATAAATCCGTACTTTTGGTTTAACCATGATATTCCGCAAGTGATTGAAATATAGTATTGTATTGTCGGGCAGATGAAACCACAGCATCCTGCCAGGCTGCTTCGCTGTTCAGATGAGCTTCCGCAATTCCACGACTGACCGGTACCAGGGCCTTGCAATTATATTTATTAATCGTGTTCACAAAGTCATCAGGGTCAGCCTGTTGTGCGCCGATACCGGGGGTTAAAATATGCCCGCCGGCAATCTCCTGGAAGAGCCGCTCGGGATATGATGAATGGGTGGCGCCAATAACCAGACCGATTTCACCCTTAACAGTTCCGGAGAGTGTATTCATTTGTCTGGCTATGTATTCACTGAAAGTGATACCGCTTTGAATGTATTGAGTGAAATAATCTGTAGCGCCGCTATTTGACGTAAGCGCAAGAATGTAACAAGCCTTTTCCGGATTATCTAAGAACGGGATTAGACTATCATTGCCCAAAAGAGGCGACAGGGTGATTGCATCATAATTCATATTGTCAAAAAAAGCAATCTTATAGCGTTTGGCAGTATGGGGTACATCTCCGCGTTTGGCATCGATGATTGAAACCACATCATCCGGGATATGATTTTGTAAATCAGCGAGTATCCGGAATCCATCCGGCCCCAGTGCTTCGAAATATGCGGAATTAAGCTTAATGGCAGCAATATATTCCGATGTTATTTGAATGGTTTCACGGCAATACTGATAAACCGCCTCAGTTGTGGATGAAGCAGATTCTTTGATTTCAGCAGGGATGTTTTCAGGTACGGGATCCAGGCCAAGACACAGAACTGAGCCGCACTTATTTACCGCATGTGTTACTTTATCACTATAAGTCATATTCTAAGTTACAAATCTGAATGCATTTTCACTTCATGCAACTTCAAACAGTGCAAGGCGTTGAATATTTTAATGTATGAATGTTATCTGCGACATATCCGGATTTATTAAAAAAATGCAACAATGAACTGGTTTGAAGATTGGTTTGACAGCCCGCTTTACGATGCACTATATGCTGATCGTGATCAGAAGGAGGCCGAGCTGACTGTTTCATTTCTTTCTGAATATTTGCCTCAACCGAAATTTAATACTCTTCTTGATCTGGGATGCGGCCGCGGTCGCCATGCCATCACATTGGCAAAAAATGGATATAAAATTACGGGAGTTGATCTCTCCCCGAAGTCGATTCAGACAGCGCGCGCTAACTCCGAAATGCTCAATCTTCAAAATGTTGAATTTGCAATCGGGGATATGCGCGACCCGCTCGATCAAACATTTGATGCGGTACTCAATCTGTTTACATCCTTTGGGTATTTCCGGAGTGATGACGAGAATAAAAAAGTCATAAAGAATATGACTGATATGACTAAAACAGGAGGGAGGGTGATAATTGATTATATGAATGCCGATAAAGTCACCAATTCGCTAAAACCTGCCGAGGAAGGTGAATTAGAGGGAGCAGAGTATCAAATTCGCAGATTTATTGATGGGGATACAATCGTAAAGGAAATCACCTTCAATAAAGCGGGTAATCAGCGAAACGTAAAATTTGAGGAGCGTGTAAAGGCGTACAGAACTGATTGGTTCAATCGTGCATTTCATGAGTGCGGGCTGGCAAAAGTCGGATTTTTTGGCACCTACACCGGCGAACCGTTCGATCCGGAAAACAGCCCTCGCTTAATCATGATCACGGAGAAAAAGTAGTTCTGCTTCGAATCAAAAATTAAACTGAACCTCCAGTTGCATATTCGGATACAAGCGGGTGGAGGCTTGCTGCTCCTCGCGGTTAAATGCTTCTTCAAGTTCATCGGGATAAACAGTAAATAACCGGCGGTTTACATGCTGATTTTGCAGCCACCCCCTGAATCGCAATTGGTTACCGGAAGAAAACGGGATATTGATATCCACTGCGGGACCGAATTGACGGGTTATCTGCCTGCCGGGAGCGGTTTGGCTGACCGGTTGGGTAACGCCATCCTCATCAGTGATTTCCGTGGTGAGGGTGGTTTGTGGCAAATAATCTACCTTAATGAAAAAGCGACCTCCGGCGGAAATTTGAGCATCCCCGATGTTGCGGGTAATCATTACATCAAAGTTGTAGGTTGTAAGGGTATCAGTTGGGGTTTCGGTAAATGAATCCCAATGAAGGCGGCCGATGCGAAGCTCACTGCGGGATGCTTCGGCATCAATGCGCCAGTCGGAGGTCATATCCCACTGTATATCCGTCTGAAACCCGAATTCGCGGGATGACCGATCGTTGGATGGACGATCCTCAAGCTGAAAATCATGTACGGTATAATTGGCACGAATGAGAAAATTTTGGCGAATGCGCAGATTGTTGAATGGTGACCAGTCGAAATAGGGACGCATTCGCAGTGAGCGTCTCCAGTAGTTATCAAGGCTCCGTTCCGCCTGCAAATAAACCTGATGAGTCGCTTCACCCGCCAGGGTCAATCCACCGGACAGATAATCGGAGATTGCGTGTTCGGAGCCGAGTTGTAGCCAATAGGTAACTTCATCCCGGTCATCCACATTTTCTTCCGGAGTGTCGTATTGAAGGATGCTTGCCCTGCCGTCCACACGAATTTGATGATTATCTGTGATACTGATTCTGTTCCGGGTAAACAATCCGAAACGGCTTTGGTTGTATGTTGCATTTTGAAGCACCTGCCTGCGGCGAGCAACCTCTTCTGACGGGAAATCATCAGGGTTTAACAACCTTGAGTTTCTGTTGGATACATTGTATTCAAGACCTGCCTCAAACCGGTGGGTTGATAATGGCAGCATTATCGAAGCTCTCAGATCAAGATTTTCCCGTGAGGTTTCGGTATCAAAAAGGTTTTGGGTTTCATCCGTACGCATCCGGTTTTTGAATGAGCGGTTGATGAATTCGGTCTGCATTTCAATCTGCCCTTCCAAAGCTCCGTAAACAGGCGTCTCCAATCTGATTTGAGCGCTTGTGGTATCAGAGGTAATGCCTTCGATCACATCGGTTACATCACGATTAAAGAAACTGCTGGGCTGATAGCTCTCCCGAACTGCCCGCGCAAAACGCACACGGGTCTGTAGAAAAACTTCCTCCGTCTGATAACCGGCTTGTATCTGACCGCGATAATTTTCATATGATCGCTCATCAATATCGGCGTATTGTATGGTGCCGGAAGGCTGGATCATCCAATCCCCGATCGGAAGTGGCTGCGTGGCAAGTCGCGCACCCATGGCCGGCCCCTGATCCAGTTCATTGTGGCGGTGATCGCTGAAAACTCCTCCAAGAACTTCCAATTCGGATATTCCGGGTAGCTGATAACCAATACCGGCCATGAAATAATCCTGCCGAACATCGGTGGAAGTATACCGGTATGAGCGCCCGTCACCTACGGTGTATATATTCTCATTCACATCAAAACGGCCACTGAAGTTGAGAACATTTTCATCCTGGATGTTCGAGGCCTCGCCATCTCTGATGAATAATCTGGAGTTGAAATTATTATCAAAACTAAAAGAATATCCCTCTCCGCTCATCGAGGTGGAGCCGCCCATATCCCAGCGCATAGCATCAAGTTGCCGTTGAAACCGGGTATCAGCACCGATGCCCGGAAGCCAGGCCTGCCCCAGGCCTGATTCTGTGAAACCAAAAACCGAAACGACTAATAGTATGAAAAACCATTTTTGCTTCATGGACCGGATTGAGCAAACCCTGAATTATGAAAGAAAAGTTGGATTATTTCCTGTTTTTGAGTGAAAACTGCTTCTAATATACCACATACTTAAGCATTCTTCGAGAGGGTGTGGCATAATGTAAGTGCTATACCTAATTTAAAATCTATGCAAATGCAATATCCGGCAAATCGACACCGAACGCTATTACAAAAATTAATCCGCCCATCTCAGCGGAAAAAGAGCGGATATTTTATCGCAGAAGGGCGAAGGGTGGTAGAGCAAATTCTGAAAAACCGCAGGGTCGGATGTGAGTTTGTACTGGTGCCTGAAGGCGAATTCAGCGAATGGACGCGAAGTTTTTCTGATGTCACCATTTTGGCAGGAGAGCAGGAACTATTAGATCAGATTTCATCAACCGTAAATTCCCAACAGATTTATGCCGTATGCCGGGAACCGGAGCAGACCCGGATTGATGATCTGGCTGCCGGATCCGGTTTAGTTTTAGTTAGTGATGCCTTGCAGGATCCCGGTAATGCCGGTACGATTTACCGCACAGCATCTTGGTTTGGCATTTCGGGATGGATTCATGGAAAAGGTTCTGTGGATTTATTTCAACCCAAAGTAGTCCGGTCGACTGCAGGGGCAACCGGGACATTGCCCTATTGCACAGGTGATGTAAATGAGTTGCTGCCACAATTCGAAAAACAAGGTTGGCGGATTCATTTATTGCATCTGGATGAAAATGCGCAACCTTTATCAAAGTGGCGGCCGGCGGAAAAACAATTGTTGATCGTAAGTAATGAAGCTCGCGGACCTTCAAATGAACTTAGCGAAAGATATCCGTCAATCGTTATACCCTCCGGAATTCAGCACGGGGTGGAAAGCCTTAATGCATCTGTTTCTGCCGGAATTGCGATCTATAAATGG
The DNA here is from genome assembly GCA_964505385.1 of uncultured Chitinophagales bacterium. Lineage (GTDB taxonomy): Bacteria > Bacteroidota > Rhodothermia > Balneolales > Natronogracilivirgulaceae > SLJN01. The sequence goes on along the minus strand of CAZDIA010000012.1, from coordinate 57,072 downwards.
TCGGAAAAGTTCACCGGCTGAGCTTGTTTGATGTTTGATGTTGTTCAAGAACATCAAACATCAAACAAATTGAGTTAGGTTACATATCCCGGGCTAATACGACGGTTTCTTTAAAAGTGCGATCTCCGCCATTGGCGCTGTTGTACGCTTCGAAGAGTACAACATAAAAGCCAACCCGGTTTTCCGTGCCGTCATCCTTCATTCCATCCCAAGTGATGGTGCCTTCAACGCCGGCCTGTTCACCTTCAGCCAGAGTTCGCACAAGACGCCCTTGGCGGTCGTAAATCCGGATACGCATCATATAATCGGTTTCTTCAAGCTGCCAGGAGATATTCAGGGTTTCATCACGGCCGTCAGCGTTTGGTGAAAAAGGATCCGGGTCCAGCGTTATACCCTCGTCCTCAGGAGCTTCTGTGGGATCAGAAAACAGGGTGTTTTGACTAAGAGGTGTTCCACCATCATTATGAGTGGTAGTGCTCCAGTTTCTACCGTCACTGCTCTCTCCCTCAGGTCGAATACGTTCGAGTGATCTGCCGCGAACATCAGCAAGATTTTCATTGTGCCAGTTGGGATGGTATCGCACCTGATCAATCACATTTCGGGAACTATCAGCAAAATTAATTTCGTATTCCCGGTCGGGTAAGCTCAATGTGGTGCGGTCGGCCCGTAATACATGCATACCATCCTCGAGTTCGAAAAAGCGGGCGAGCCGGGTGTTGCTGAATTCCGGTTCGGGATCACCGTGAATCACGGCGTAATCCTCTGCGGGAATCCACTTGCCACGGGTGGTGGCTGGATTTATATCGGAAGTTTCATCATCACGATCAGGTTCATCATGGATAAAAACGCCTTCCAGGGAAATAGCATAAGGTTGTTTATTATAAAACTCCAGAAACTCACTCTGATCCGGCCGGTCGGTATAGCGATCAGAAACCGGCTGGTACATAATTTCATTGATCACCACATTACCCTCTTCAATCGGTCTTGCAATGGGAGTAGAGGTTTCAGAAGTGGTGTTGCCGGCCACATCTGTAAGATTATCAGCTACGAGTATTGCATCCTGATCGTCAGGCAAATCACCCGGTGATTCAAGAATCAGTCCGTCAGCATTATGCCGGTCGAATTCTAAAACATCCAGCTGCGTGCCGTTATAACTGAAAGTCGTCTCCGTTTCTTCATCCAACCGAATGTGTTGGTCAAAATAAACCTGGAGGGTTTCATCCTGTTTTATGCCGGAAAAAATCTGTTCCGGTGGAATCTCGTCCGGCTCATAATTGTCGTTGATGAATCCGGCGGTATGCCCGTCTTCGTTGGTCGTCCAGTTAACCGGATCGTTAGATGCAGCTTCGGGATCGAGCCGTTCGGCTGATCTGCCTTCCTGGTTGCCGCCCCAATTAGGTGAGTAGCGCAGAGTATCGATAGTTGTTGCCTGCTCATTGCGGATAAAAATCGCATCACCCAAAGAAGAGAATGCGGGAATTGAGGAGACGGTTTTCACATTTTCGGCTTCTTCAGATACCCAGCTGTCATCAGCCGTGATCACAATATGTTCATCGGGTGGAAGAACGATGGGTGCATCGCCGGTTTGCAGGGTAATGGGGGTGCCCGTGCCGCGGCCGATAGACCATCCCTGCAGATTAACAGAGTGGTCACTGCGATTGTAGAGTTCAAGAAAACGTGTTACCCCGCCGCCGGGCCGATACAAAAACTCATTGATGACGACATCCCGTTCATCCGCCGGTTCGAATTCCACAAATGAAAACGTGAATACTTGTTCCGGAATCTGATTAGCGAACATATCCTCAAGGTTCCTGAGTGTAAGTTCGTAAGATACATCAGACTGTAACTCCTCTGCCAGGTGTAGTTGTACTACATCCTCATTGTGGTCAATATCGCTGATCCCGATACCGTCGGAAATTTCATAATTATCGAAATCGGTTGCTGATTCGGCGGTTATGGCCCTGGAAAAATCAATGCGGACCCGGTCGGATTCACTTGCCACCACCGACTCAACCTCGGGCGGGTCATCCGGAGCTTCCACCGAATTAGGTTCACCGGGTGTACCGCCGAGGGGATCTTCGGAATCAGCCCAGTTTTCCGGAATAGAAGTCGGAGCTACCGGTGACAGGCGTTCTATGGCTACTTCATCGCCGCCCCAATTAATGGGCACGTATTCAAGTCGATCTACCAGCTCTTCATTTTCTGTGCGGATATTTACAATATCAGTTGAGCCGGCTCCGAGATTAAATTCAGGAAAATTTTCCACTTTAATCCAGCCGCGGGCACCGAACATATCATTAAAAACAGTGGTATCTCCGGATACTACTACATACCCGTCCGGTTCCAGAGCGGTCGGTTGGTCGGTTATAGTCCTCAGTGTCTGATCTTGCCGTTGCACATGCCAGTTTTCAATGTTAATGTATTTGTCGGTCGGGTTGTAAAGCTCGATATACTGAGGTCTGCTGTCTTGCCGGAGTTCGGGTGCTACCCGATAGTACAACTCGTTGATCACCACATCGCCGTCTTCGTATTCATCAAAAAGAAAAAAATCAAATTCGGCAGGTTGAGGCAGTTGCCAATCGTTTACGCTGGTTATGGCACTAATGGTGAGCAGGTGGGAGCCACCGGGTAGCGGAGCATCGAAATTCAGCAGAAGAACATCATTATTTTCCTCCGGCTCAACAGAGGCGGGAGCGCCGACATCTTCCACGGTGAAATTATCCGGGGTGATGTCATCCTCAATAACTTCCTCGGAAAACGAGATACGCACCTGCTCATCGGTGAGCGCTTCTACGCGTTCAACAAAAAACGGATTGATGATCTCCAGATCAAATTCGGCAGGCTGGACAACAGTCCAACCTGAGGTTGCAGGAATAGCATCGATAGAGAGGGTGTATTCCCCGATTTCGATAGGAGCATATTCCAGAACAATTGTGCTGTCGCCATCGGCAAAAGCGAGATCATCCGGGGTGCCGACGTCACTTAATTCAAAATCGCCGGGATCAACCTGATCGGTATCCACAGACTCGGTAAAGTTTATTTCAATTTCCTGATCAGACAGCGCCGTGGCTTGCTCAGCCATGAACGGATTTTCAGCTTCAAATTCCAATTCGGTGTCTTCTTCAACGGTATCGCCGAACTCACTCTCCACATTGTTGATGGTTACGGTATAAGTTCCATCTTCCCATTGCTCGGGTATCTCCAGTTGCACCACATTATCTTCGACAAGGGTTGATGAAACCGGGGTACCGTATTCGGAAATTTCGAAGTTTTCTTCGTCGATGGTGGCATCGTCAACAGCAAAATTGAATGCTATGTCAACAGTTGTCGGGCCAGAAACCTGGGCTTGTGTTGCCTGAAACGCGTCAGTTGAAGTGACAACAATTGAATCAAAAAAGTAACTGTCAAAATTTCCGGCGCTAAAACGGGTATAGAGGCCGAAATAATCAGAACTGGTAAATTCGTTATCATTAACTACTTCCGAGTCCGGTTCCGGAGTACTTCCATATCCCTCACTTACATGGATTTGCCAGTCACCCTCTTCACGATCATCACTGCCGTCACTACGTTCTACTCTTACCTGGTATTCGGTTTCATCCTGAATTTCGGTATCAGAAGAGAGGATGGTTGATGCACTGCCGTTCTCAATTTTTACGAGGTCAAAATTTCCATTACCGGTATGTATAGCATATCCATTGGCAGAGCTTGGAGATTCTGCACCAACAATATCTAAGTCTTCCTCGTCTGACATGAGATACACATAAACACGGTTGAGACTACTTGTGGCGGGAACTTCAACAAAAAATTCCCAGCTGCCATAGGAAGTTGAAGAGCTGGTCAGAATGGCGGTACGGTTTGTGTCCGGTGCAACCATTTGCAGAGAAGAAGCTCCATAACGATCCGTAAAGGTGTAGTTTTGCAGATCGCCTGTCCAGGTTGGGTTTTGGGTCAAATCCTGATCCTCAAAATCTTCATCTATTACGACGGTTTGAGCAAGGAGGGCAGGTGCGGTAAATGTAATCAGCAGTAGAGAGAGTAGAGTTGGTAAACGCATAAAACGGTAATTAAGCACTTAATGATGTGTAGCCTAAAGTACAAAATTCCGTAAAATTATCCGCTGTGGAAATACATAAAAAAAGGGTTGCTACAGGTGTCACCTGTGCAACCCTTAGGACTGTAGAATTTGCGCTTGCACGCATATCTATATGAGACCAGATTAATAAGTCTGATCTCATAACCTTAGAGCATCGAGAAAGGTGACCCTTACAATATTTTTGAATTTTTTTTGATTTTTGACCCATAAAATGATTCTTAGGTATTATTTGATTTATGTCTAATTAAAATAAATTAAATTTTATACCTTAGTTTAATTATTTCAACAGGATTAGATTTTTTTAATAATTTATACATTATAAGTTATTGATTAGTAATAGACATTTGGATAATTTTTGGCTCAATTTTTTTCATACTAATTATTAGATATCCAGAAGCTCATGGGGACCAAATGATAGTCCGAGGCAGGCTCATTTTAAAAACTGTAATTTTTTTATTGTTGGTATTGGGAATATTTATTCGGGATACGAGTGCGGAAGATGGGCCGGAGGTTTTTTTCTGGTCATCAATTAGTGACCCCATCACTGAACCATCTTTTTCATTATTCATTATCTTCGATAAAGAGGTTAGCGGATTTGAAGAGTCAGATCTTATAGTTGATAATGCCAGGATATCAAATTTTACAAGTGGCAATGAAGGGGTGCATAATATTGAATTAGAAGCTATTGAAGAGGGTTTGGTGCGGATTGTGGTTCCTGACAATGTCGCTCATGATAGTGATGGAAATGGAAATCAACCCGCTGAGTTCCAGGTAAATTACGAAACTTCTGAACCGGCAATTAATTTGATTTCTCCGGAAGATGGTGAAGAAGAAGTACCCCTAAGGCCAGAATTTAATTGGCAGGGAATATTTGATAATGAGTTGTATCAGGTACAATTATTTAAGTCTTCTGAACCCAGTATGGAGGAGTTGGTAAAAGATAGTGTGGATGTTGAGGAGAATGAGTTAACCATGGATACTGACTTGGAACCGGAAAGGACTTATAGCTGGAGGGTTCGAAGTTATACAGAGTTGGATACTACCGAATGGTCTGAGGCCTGGTCGTTTTCAACCTTACCGGAAAGACCTTTGCGGCCCATTCTTATTTCTCCCGGTGATAACTCAGAAAAAGTAAGTCTTGAACCACGTTTCTTGTGGGGTTCGGTGGATAATGCCGATTCTTATGAGTTTCAATTAGCTACTGATGCATTTTTTAATAACATCATAGAAAATGAGGAAGGCGTGACTACGACCGACTATCAGCCGGAAGAACCTCTTGAGCAAAATAGCCAGTATTACTGGAGGGTTCGTGCCGAAAATGATAGGGGACAAGGATATTGGTCCACTACTTTTAGCTTTACAACTATTGAGATGGAACCGGAGCAAGTCGTATTGGAAGAGCCGTCAGATTCTCTTGGAAGCATTCCAGTTACGCCACATCTAAACTGGCTATCAGCAGATAATGCCACTGGATATCGTGTCGAGATTAACAACTCATCTACTGGTGAAACTGAATTTTTTTATGAAGACATAGAAGAAAGCGAGATTCAAATCACTGATTCTCTCAGTTTTTATGAGATTTATAACTGGAGAGTTCAGGCTTATAATGATCATAGTGAGGGAGAGTGGTCTGAAGTCGAGTATTTTGTTACTGAGGCACAAGCTCCGGAACCCGGATTTCCAACCGCTAATGCTTCTGATATCAGCATTGCTCCGCGCATAAGCTGGGCCGATCCTCACGATGCCCTTAATTATGAGTTGCGGTTGACGAAACAAGATCAGCCAGGGGATGAGAACGAAGAAATTGTGGTATCTGAGAAGTACGCAGAACTTACGGGCCTCGAAGCGAATACAGAGTATTACTGGCAGGTGCGTATAGCAGATGAACTAACAAGCAGCTCATGGAGTGAAATTCGTGATTTTTCTACACGAAACGACCCCCAATTTCAGCAAGAGCTTTCTGCATCAATAACATTTGATCAATCGGCCGGGGATGATATTGCAGAGGAAGATTACCGTTTGATAGGATTACCCGGGGCTGATGATATACCTTTGGACGAAGTTATTGAAGGGGATTATAATCAGGACTGGAGGGCATTTTCAGATACCGGAGATGAGGTTGACTATCTGAAGGAGTTTAATTTCGGAGCTAATCAATTTAAGTTTGGCGGTGGGGCAGGTTACTGGGTTTACAGCCGCAATCAAATAGATTTTGATAAACAGATTGAAAAGGTTGAGTTAAACGAGTATGATGCCTACGCCATTGAATTGAAACCCGGATGGAATATAATTACCAATCCCTTCACGAACCAGGTTATCTGGGAGGATGTATTGATTTTAAATGATATTGAAGCTGATCTCTATGCTTTTAACCATCTGTTTGAGACAGCTTCTGTCATGGAGCCAACACAGGCATATTATTTCTATAATAACCCAAACCGGGAATTGGATGAATTGCACATTCCTTATGGCGATTTTGAAAATAGAATAAAACAAGCTTCGGGTGATTCAGAAGAGTATAACAAAGATAAAATGATAACATTAGAGGGCAGATTTTCCGGCAACTCAACAAATATGGAGGATTTAACTACTTCAGTTGAGATCATTTTCGAGCAGGATAATTATACAAAGGGAGTTGCTCCACATCCATCTCTTGAAATGTCGCGGTATGGAGTTACTTTAGAAAATGAGGATCAAGAAAACGAGCGGGCTTTTCGCACAATTTCTGCAGACCAGAATACACTCGATGAACCACATAAGATGAACGTCAAAGCACCGGTTGGTGAGACAATTACATGGCAAGCTGACCTGCATGGATTTGATGAAAGAAAAAAGATATTGCTGGTTAATCCGGTTACCAATGTTTCTCATCTGCTGGATGGAGAAAGTATGGCAAAGAGTGAGGTAACAGAACCGGAAGTATCCTATAAACTTTATATCGGTAATGAATCTGATTTAAAAAAGCGTGAAAATGAATTGCTGCCGGAAGAAATTTCACTTAAGGCCAATTATCCTAACCCGTTTAATCCTGTAACAACCATCAGGTTTGCTATCACTGATGAGGACAGGGTGAACCTTGAGGTTTATGATGTTTTAGGTCGTAAAGTAAAGACGCTGTTTGATGAACAAAAGCAGGCGGGCTGGCATACGGTTGAGTTTGACGGGTCAGGAATGTCAAGCGGCACATATATTTATCGTTTAAATGTCGGGAATGAAGTTAAAACCGGGAAGATGATGCTGGTTAAATAGATATTATTACAGAATATGATAAAATCACCGCGGATAAAACATAAGTTTATCACAACCAAGCAGGTATGGCAGTTTATAGTTGTTGTTATAATGATAAACTTGCTACCTTTTGTTGCGGCAGCCAATGATGATTTACCTGATCAAATTGAGGTGGAGATTCAAGAAGGACTTGAGCCAGGTCTGGTTGCTCAGTTGGAGGATCGTATGCAGGTGCTCCTAAAAGGTATTAATACTTATCAGCTTACCGGTGATTTTGACTGGCCTGAGGAAATTTCCGGACACCCAGGAGTAGCAGCAATTGAAAATGAAATATCGGGCACCAGTCTTTATGTTGCCAGGGATACTATTGCCACATTTATCCGTGAGACACCTGATGATGAATATGAAATCGGGGGAGCAATACTTGCTGATCCTAATGCAGAAGAAGAGGCTTTAAAGGAACTTGTAGTATCTTTTAATGCTGAAGGAGATGTCACGGAAATAAACTTTACTTCAGGTTATCACAACATAGCGCCATTCATAGCTTACGATAATCCTGCCACAGATTCAGAAACTGATCAGGTGATAGAGCAGCTGGACTTGTACAGGAACTCATATAACCATCAGGATACACTGGGGATCAAACAAATGTTGGATCCTGAGGCTACAGTCATTGCAGCGTCAAGATTGCCGGGGGATCGAACCTTGTATCGAAGGCATTATGTAGCCGGTTATACAAATTTGTTGCAGGGGTTGTTTGATCATGCCAGGGAAGCTGAATTAAGGTTTCAGGATCCGGAAGTTCTGGCTCATCCGGTATATGAGGACATTTATGGAGTGCGTACCCGTCAATTGTGGTATACGAGTGAAGGAGAGATGCTTTTTATGATTATTGATATGTCAGACCCTGATGACGCAAAAATTCACTACAGAGTCTGGCGCACAGTAGATGATGCATTTGATCCTGAAAACTATCCGGAAATGCCTGCAACTCCGGAGGCGGAAGAAATTACCTCTCTCATGGACATTGGTCTTGTGGATGCAATCCATTATCTGGATGGTGATCAAGCCTCTCTGGCACATCGATACGAACAAAACGAAGGTATTGCCAGAATAAATGTAGCCAACTATTCAGAAAGTGATCTTACTTCAGAAAATATTAAACAATTGGTTGAGCGTGGTAAGCTGTCATTTAACGGAATTTCTGTTCAATCCGAAAATCTTGAAATAAGAGGAGGGGAAGTATATTTCCCTTTTAGGGCTGAAGAATCGGAAATGGAAAAGCAACATGTTGAGGCTGTTGCAAAGTTTTCGGATAAAGACGGAGACCGGGAAAAAAGTCTGAGATTATACCTGCAGCGCCTGAATCTGTTAAAACTACAAATTGCGGACGAATCTGATAAATTTGCTGATTATCCGGAAGTTGAGATATACGGTTCCAAAGCCATGACAACCGGGTTAGATAGTGTTCATGTGCAGTTTTTTACTACTGCCGGGCAACTCATTAAAGAAACAACTCAGCATGAGAATTCTGCATCATACCAACTCGCGGAAGGAAGATACGGTCTGAAGGTTCACTACGGAGACCACACAATTACCGATGATGATTTTTTTATCGAATCATCGTCGGAGCTTGAGCGCGATCTTGACTCTGAGCCCGGTGCCGCTGAATTCGTAGCTGACCATCGGCCGACTCGCATTTGGATTTTTGCAGCTACCGGCGCTGCTTTAATTGCAACCGGAGTTACACTTATTTTTTCCGGGGATGATGATGATCCTCCGGCTATTCCTGGTCCTCCCGGGCGTCCATAAAGTGGTTTTACGAAGTAATTACCTCAGCAATTTTTCCAGCGTAGTCGCCTCGTCGGTTCGGTCGTCACGGTACTTGATTATGATCGGAGTCTGAATACCAAGATTGTGTTCAACAGCAAACTGATTGCCGGAAATGCTTCGTGTTCCCGGTACTACCACGGCTCCTTCAGGTATACGAAGCGGCTGTTCTTTGCTTCCTTTGTGAACTTTTTCTTCGGTCAGATCATAAACAGGTGTAGATCTGGTCAGAATCACGCCGGCGCCAATCACAGCACCTTTACCGATCTGCGTACCTTCATAGATTCCGGTATTTCCTCCGATCATGCATTTATCTTCCACTACAACCGGTGTTGCGCCAATCGGCTCAAGTACGCCCCCAAGTTGTGCGGATGCACTCAAATGCACCTTGTTACCCACCTGAGCACAACTCCCCACAAGAGCATGAGAATCGATCATAGTGCCGTCGCCAACAAACGCACCGGCGTTTACATAACTTGGTGGCATCATGGTGACATTGGAGCCAATGTAGGCACCGGTTCTTATAGATGATCCTCCAGGCACAATGCGAATATTTTTACCTTCGCCATCAGGTTTTTGTACAGGGTAGGTGTGTTTGTCGAAAAAGGGAAGAGAGCCTCCGGTGTTGAGCTCCCGGTTTTTGCCGTAGCGAAACCCAAGCAGGATACCATATTTAACCCATCCGTTTACGGCCCAGCCGGATTCACCGGGTTCAGCAGCGCGAATTCTTCCTGATTCCAGCTCACCAAGAAATGATTTAAACAGCTCAGGAAAATCTTTCGGTTCTGTTTCCGGGGGATCCTCAGCAAGTTGAGTAATGCGTTGTTGTAATTCCATGTCTGTCTGATTTAGTAAAACAATCACAGGTTTCGAATCAAAAGAATATTCTCCGAAACCTGTGTAACTGATTAATTATATGTTATTTGATGTAGCCTTTTTCAACAAGCAGCTCCGCATTCAAAATGGAACACCCGGCGGCGCCGCGAACTGTATTGTGGCCCAATACCATCATCGACAAATCCATTACTTCTGCTTTCCTTACCCTGCCGATGCTTATCTGCATGCCGCCTTCACGGTAACTGTGCAAGCGCGGTTGCGGATATCTTGGATCCTCATAAACTCTCAATGGCTTTTCCGGAGCGGATGGCAGATTCAAGTCCGATATTTTGCTATTCCAGTTTTCAAGCTCATTCACGGCCTGTTCCGCTTCAGGAGGATTATCAAAAGAAATGGTAACACTTAAAAGGTGTCCTTCCAGTGTCGGCACACGTGTGGCAGTGGATTGAATCGGGATTTCAGCAAAATTAACTTTACCGTTTTCAAGATCTCCCAGGATTTTTAATGGCTCAAGCCCGATTTTGGGTTCCTCGCCTGAGATTGAGGGCATCACATTGGCGGTGATATCCATTCCCGGAACGCCGGGATAGCCGCCGCCTGAAATAGCCTGCAAGGTTGTCATAACGATAGATTGTACACCGAAAGCGTCATGCAGAGGTTTTACAGCCATCGACAGGGGAATACAAACGCAGTTTGGGTTGGTTACGATAAATCCACTACCATCACTGGTAAACTTCTGATTTTTAATTAATTCAATATGATCTGCGTTGACTTCCGGAACCAACAGTGGTACCGATTCGTGCTGCCGGTAATTCCTTGCATTGGAAATGACCGGAATTCCGGCTTCGGCATAAGATTGCTCAATTTCGGTAGCTACTGAAGAATCGAGTCCGGAAAAAACAAAATCTACATTGTCCATTGATTCCGGATCACACGGATCAATGATTTTATTTGCTAAATTTTCCGGAATGTCAGTTGGTTCAATCCAGGTGGCAGCTTCTTTATAGGTTTTGCCGGCAGATCGCTCTGAGGCTCCAAGAGCGGTAATCGTAAACCATGGATGGTTTTTTAATAAACTGATAAACTTTTGACCGACTGCGCCAGTCGCTCCAAGTACTCCTACATTAAATGTTTTCATAACCCGTAAGTGATTGGATGTTCTAAAATTACCGGAGCTAAAAATACTCTTTTTTTAAGTAGACTTTGATTAATGTTGTGCTCCGCGTTCGTCAAATTTTGAGGACATTAATATAATAAAAAGTGGATTTCATCTCATCGTGAATTGTAGAGGCAGTTTGAACTTGATTAAACAATTAAAACTGTAATTCAACCCGCTTTCGGCGGCAATGTTGAGACAGTGACAGAATAAGGCACTAAGGGGCCAAGGCACCGAGGCATCCAGGCACAAAGTAACCTCCAGCTGTCATTCCGACCACTATCCAGGAGCTTAAATTTGAGGTACAATTGACATATTTACCATTGCAGAGGATGTTGACCTGTTTCATGGGAGGAATCTCCATCCAATTTGCAACTCACTATGCTTCAGTCTTTAACCGGCACCATCACTAACAAGTATCTATTCGGGAAAATTTACCTCTCTAATTACCAGCAACACTCTTTATTTACATAAGTTAATGAAAGGAATCATCTCGTGGCGAGAAATTTATTAACCAGAATCTATAGAGGGTTATCAGTTGGCAATTGAAATCGGTATCGGGATCGCAATCGCTATCGGTATCGAAAAAGAAAAAACACAGATGCACCAAATTAAACCGGTCGTAGATAATATTTCGATCGGTTAATTGGCAAACCGGTAGAATATTGTTGGAGAAGGGGAGAAAGCGTTTTTCGAAATAAATTGCAGTTTATGGGAAAATGGATTTCGATTTCGATCCCGATAGCGATCCCGTTCCCGATTAAGATCATGGCAGTTTTAAGGGGTGACACTATGTTGTCACAACCGGGTTGTATATTTGAAATAAATCAACCTGAAGGAGGTAATTATGAATACAGCAAGACCCATAATTGAAGAATTTCCACTGCGAAGAGTAGAAGACCTCACTACTGCGAAATCTAATCAGACCCCTCAAAAGCTGCTTCAGCTTCTCGGCTGGGATGATCTTCCGTCTGTTCTGATTGACCAGATCAAAGAAGATCTGGATCAATATGAAGAGCAGATTCAAAACGGTTACTGCAGTTGCGATGCGGAAACTCTGGCTCGCCGGAAACAAATCACTTTTTGGATAAACGCCTATCGTGATGGTATTTGCAGCCTGGCTGATGCCATTGAAATGGTGAAAAACTAACTTAACTTCCTGTAATCACCTTATATGGACCTCAATCCGTCATTGTAGTTGCAACATGGGTTACAGGCTTGCAGCCGTGTTTGATGTTTGACGTTTGATGTTGACAGACTGAGCAACATCAAACCTCAAACATCAAACAAAAAACGGCGTGAGATTTCTACCCGATAACCGCATTCTGATCCTCCGGCAATGTTGTGCCTGAGATTACAGCTGAATAGATCTCGGCAAGCCGCTGACCCCGTTTGCCGGCATTGAAATGAGTTTCGGCAAGTTTGCGGCCGTTTTCACCTAAGCCTTTCCATTTTTCCGGCTGCCGGATTAAAAAATCGAGGGTTATGGCGAGCTGATCGGTGTTGCGTTCACCAGCAAGCATACCGTTTACATTGTGGTGGATCACATTGGGGATATCACAATGCGTCGTTGCCACCACCGGCATGCCCGTTGCAGTCATTTCAATTATGGATACCGGCACCCCGCCTTCGGTATCACCATCTCCGGATGTTACACTTGGTGAAAGAAAAATGTGATGATCAAGCGCTTCTTCAATCAACCTGTGATGCGGTTGAAATCCCATGTGCCTCGTGCACTCTTTAAGCTCCTCAGACTGCATCAACCGGAAAATCTCATCCGCTTCGGGGTTGCTTCGGTCTTCCTGTAGCCGGTCTCCAATTACAGTGACCGAAATATCGTGTCTGCCAGCAACTTTTTGCAGTGCTTTCAGCGCGTAGCTGATTCCCTTTTTTTCGCGAAAAGAGCCGGCAATCAGAATTTTGACGGGGCCATTTCCGGGTTCGCGTACTTTAAACGGCAGTTTTTCGGTCTCTACTCCGAGATGATGCACCAGAACTTTATCCGCGGGACAGCCCAGCTCAACCACGGCATTTTTCATGTGCGGACCTTCACACAGGATAAGTGAACTGTAATCAAACAACCGGCGGTATCTGGATTTCCAGACCGGGCGCTGCAGTGGCAGATAATTCACATCCAGACCGTAAAATGTGGTGATAAGCGGCAGATTTTCCGGCCGGGCTGCCGGCATCATCTCCCAACCCATGTTGCCGAAGTGTGCATGGATCAGATCAAAATTTCCGGATTTGAGGTACCCCCGCAGGAAAGGTGAAAATCGACTCCAGCCGGTTTTTCGGAGCAGAAAATTAAAATTGGCATAGAGTGAGTTATGCTCAAAAAGCGTTGAGATTTCGGGCAGATCAAAGGCCTCCCGGTTTTCCCGGCGGTCACACAGAATGTGAGACTCCACCTCATCCGGCAAATACCTTACCTGATTATACAGCCATGACATCGTTAAAGGGAGCCAGACGTAATAACTCTGTAATATTTTCATACTTAAAACCGGCTAAATTTTTTTAAAAAGGATCGTAATCCGGTTGCTTTATCCAGTACGCCGGATCGATTATTGAACACCGGTGAAACATATTTTTCTGCTCCGAAGCTTGTTTTAAATCGCTCCACACCTTTTACCCCGCCGCTTGGATTAAAATCAAAAAAATTAAGCTTTTGTTGAATGGCATCCCGGACAATAGCGGAAATCAGCAAATGAACCGGGCGCGATTGGTAATGCTCTTTGGATGAAGCGCCATGCCAGTACACACAGTTTGATCCACTGTAAAGACAAACCGCTCCCGCAATGATCTGATCGTCGGAAGATACGGCCAGCCAAAGTTTGATGTAACCGGCATCTGATTTTGATAATTCATTGAAAAAGCGGGACGAATATACAGTTGAAGGAGGTGGATCCCATTCTTTTGTGTTTTTAATATATAATTCATGATACTCATCCCACTCTTCCGGATATTTCGCCGGAAAGACCGAAACTCCGGCCTCTTTAGCCTCCTGAATCTTCTTGGTGATGCCAAACTTCCCTTTGTTCCAGTATTTTTCAATTGGATCCAAACCTTGCGACAAATCCAGACGATGGGTGAAGTCGTATTTCAGACCAAAATCAGGTTCTGAGTCGATTTGCTTTGGTGCTGATTCCGGCGGGATTCTCCAAATCAGGTTATTAAAGTGAGATCCGATTTCTGTAATCTGTTCCGGTGTGAGGTGATGCTGCTGATCTTCTGATTGAATCAACCCGCCATAAGTGGAAGCACAACTCGAATGATGCTGTTTGATCCCGAATTTTGCGACCGAAAATACCGGCAAAATACCAAGTTCCCGTCCTTCCTGATTGGTTACAGAAAAAGCGGTGGAAACTGACCCGTGTGTAAGTTTCTCCCAGAGTTTAAACCACTCAGGAGATTGGAAATACGTTGTCTTGTATCCGTTTTTCCATGCTTCCAGCCACTTTTGTTCCGGTATTTCGGTTATCGATATCATGAATTCAATTTATTCAGAATCAAGCTACTTAGCATTATTTATAACTTTTCACTTTTTCTAACCCGGCAACTTCATCCAGGAAACCGGCCAGCTCACCGGTCAGCGTTTGCCGGTTATACCGGTTGATCACTTTCTCATCCGGGTCGGGAAGTGACCCGTTTCGCCATTTTTCGATGATGGATTGCAGTGTTGATTCTATCTTCTCTGCATCGTCGGGATTACAGGAAAATCCTGCGTTATATTCCTTCAGAGTATTTTTTGCATCTCCATCCGGAATCAAGCCGAGTATAGGTTTCCGGGTGGCCATGTATTCGTACAGTTTGCCGGGTGTAACGGTATCACTTTGCTTGCTGTGTTTAATGATAAACCACAAAACATCAGCTTTAAAAAGATTCTGCACCGCCTGTCGGTGTTCGACATACCCGTAATCAACAAGGTTCTTTTTCATTCCCATTGATGTGATTTTTGCGATCACCGAATCATCGAGTCCGCCCTGAAAATGAATTTCGAATTCATCCTCCCGCAGAAATCCTTTTTTAATCAGATTTTGCACTGCTTCCAAAAACCGGTCCGGCTTTCGTTGTTCATAAAAAATGCCACTGTACAGGAATTTTATTTTATCGTTTTTTTCGGCTGAATCTTCTGTATTTGATGGAAAATCATCCGGATCAAAACCGTGGGTGATAACCCGGGAGGGGATTTCATCATCCGGAAAAATTCGGGATTTGAGGGAATCCAAAGTAGACCGGTTATTTGCTACTACACCATCGGCACTGCGTACAGTCTGGTATTCCAGCTTTGCATTTTTGCGTCTATGCAGCCGGGTAGGGTAGATGCTCAGCGGATATTCGAGCCAGTCATCCCGAAAATCCATCACTGCCGGTAATCCGTGCTTTTTACTGAGTTCGGCAGCTATGAGATGATTACTCGGAGGCGGTGAGGTCGAAAAAACGGCATCAATTTTATAATCAGAAAGAATTTCATCCGCTTTGCTAATCGCAGGTTTGATCCAGCCGGTTTTGTTATCGGGGATATAAAAAAAGGAGGAGATGGTTCGGGCGGCTTCTTTCAGCCGGTTGGGAATGTATTTAATCTGCCGGGAGGATTTTCCGGCCAGATGAAACGGGGTTTTGGCATCGACCCGGTAAATCGGGGTTTCGGTTTTGGTGAGTTCTTCATTCAGGCTTTCATCAAAAGTGTGGTAAACGCCGGGATGAGGGGCAAGGACAACAGGCTGCCAGCCAAACTGATGCAGGTATTTCACAAACTTAAGCGGACGCTGCACTCCGCTCGATCCCATCGGGGGGAAATAATAAACGATAAATAAAACATGCTTCATGAAAACCGAAATGAGCTGTTGTTGCTATGCACCCGCTTTTGATTTGGCGGCCATCTTTTTCTTCCACTCCATGATATAATTTACATATAAATGTTCCAATGCCAGTGCTTCAAATCCTTTCCAGTGCCGGATCGACTCCTGGAAGTCGTATTCGGGCATGGTTTCCGGATCGCCCCCGTAACTTAAAATAATCCAACGGCGCAATCCCTTCTCCATGCCTTTCTGCCAATAACCCGGAAATACACCGTCGCTGCGATTGCGAAACAGCATCAGATCCTGAGCGGCAATCGGGCCGATACCGCGAATGCCGGTCACAATTTCATAAAAATCGTAAGGGGGCAGAGATTCAAGTTGATCATGAGTGATGGAACCGCCGGTAAAAAGTTCCGCCAGCTCCACAATGTACTCCCCTTTGCGGCGGGAAAGGCCGTATTGTTTCATTTTATCGGGATCGCCGCCGGCAATCCTTTCCGGTCGCGGCCAGCCGGGTATGGTTTGTCCCTTGTGATCAAATTTCGGAGCGTACGCCGCCCGGAAATCGTGCACCATCCTGCGAGCCGTGGGTTTATGCTTGATTTGCATACGGATGATGCGGTTGACGGCATCCTCAAAAAAATTGGCGCGGGAGATGCGCTTCAATCCATAAAATTCATCAAAAAGGGGAGCAAGTACCGGATCGGATCCGGCCTGATCATACAAGGGTTTCAGGTCGAGATCGGTTCCGAGGATGCGCTTCAGGAAATTCGTGGCTTCGTTAATCCCATCATCAGATAAACTCTCTTCGGTTTTGACGGAAAACTCGGGATCATCCGGATCACCGTTGAAATCAACCGTCACTAAAATATCGCGGTTCTGTAGAGGTAAGCTTCGCGTAAAACCTTCATGAAATATTGATTCGGGATTGTGCTCATAGTCAAAATAGCTGTCGATATCCAGGCAGAGCGTGAAATCGTGCGGCGGGATAGAGGATATTTTCCAGTTTGTCGGCATTTAGTGAATTATTTTGAAGATTTAAAATACGATAAGAAAATCATAAGCCAATCTTCAGAGTGTCATGACCATCTTATCTGTAGCACTCAGTCCGGCCTGAAGTGAATCATGGCAGTAACAGTTTCCGAACATTTTGGGGAGTATCGTGAGGGAGAACGTAGTTTGAATCCACAAGAGTTTCTCCGAAGCTCAGGTCTACCGGTTTACCGTCTTTGTAGCATCCCCATTCATATCCGGCAGCGCCCATCACCGCAGCGGGACCTACATAATCCCAAAGCCAGGTTTTCCGGCGGCTGACCAGTCCCTGCGTTCTTTTCTCGACCGGGGCAAGTGCGTTGTGCATATCTGCAATATGGCCGATTCTGCGGATTCCGGTTTCTTTTTCAAATTTGTGATAAAAAGTGCGGTCCGCCCCCTTAATTACAATCGGCAAATGGGTATTCCACCTTAGATCAATTTCCGGTTTTACGGGGGGATTATCTCCCCACTGAATAAACACGCCTGCTCCTTTATATCCGTAAATTAGCCGTCGTTTTTCAGGTTCATAAATCATTCCCAGGACCGGCTCACCATCAATAACCAGGCCGATAAGGATATAATATGGAGCGGTGCCGTCTATAAAACTTCGGGTACCATCGATGGGATCAACAAACCATATTGTTGGAAAACCGGTGTTAAATGTTTGGATGTTATCTTCCTCACCAATATACAGGTCGTTCGGGTAGAGTTTTCTTATCTCCTCTTTGAGAAACTCATTGCACCAGAAATCCACGTTGGTAACCGGAGTTTCATCATCCTTAATATTGATTTCGATATTTCGGTTCTGACGCATTTTTTCGGCATGTTTACCCGCACGCAGGATTACGGGTCGCAACTCTTCAATGCGTTGGCCGGGGTCCATTTCCATAAGATTGCATTAAGATCATATTTTTATCGGCATCAAGGTTACGTATCTTATAAACCAATCACCAATGGATCATTACACTAACACGGATTTAACACTTCGGATTTCATGGCACAATCAAAAATGGATTCGGTTTCATACAAAAAAATGATGGATAAAATGGCCGACGAAAAAGATCGGCTGGATCACGAGCTTCGCAAAGAATACCGGCAGGTTCGAAAATATGTGCGGGCAAATCCGGAAACCGGCCTCCTGGCCGCATTGATTGCCGGTTTGATAGCCGGAATTTTGGCAGCTTTTTTGTTTAGGAAGTAAAGAATAACAAGAATTCTGCTTTTGTTGATAGATTTAGGAGGTGCTGGGGGCCCGGGCGCTGGTTTTTTGTTCAACAATATTCAACCTCAAACTGCCCCAATAGTCCGGGATCATACACTGTAACAATCTTTAACCCAAGTTGCAGCTACAATCACGGTGACGGTAAATCTATTATAATTTCCGCGGCGTTACCTTCTCCGACTCCGGCAATAGCCCAGTTGTATTCGTTATTATCTGCGTGGAGAACTCGTTCCTCCGTACCGGTTTTCATCAAAGTAAGGGCTACTTCCGTGCCTGGAAAATAACGCTCACCCCACTCATTGATGTCGGTGGGCTGGTAGTAAATGTCAAAAGTGAGGGTGCTGTTTTCTACTGTTCGGGTATAATCCAGTTTATAATTTTCATCACGCGGGGGGTTCTCACCTTCAGCATCCTCAGGGATAGCAAAATGATATCCTTTGCCTTCAAATCCGGTGGCGTTCGGCCCGTGAAAGCCGGTATCATCAAGTCCGCCGCCGATCAATGTATAAGAGTTGCCCTCCTCTTCTTCGGGGAGGTTCCGAAAAATCAGCCTGACCCATGCGAGTTTTTCCGTGAACTCTGATTCACCGGGCGCATGATTCATTTCAATAGCATCTTCCGGAATCTCATGACCCCATGCTACCGGTGTGGTGGTGGAAATATCCGCTTCACCTATTGGTTCATCACTCTCGCCGCATCCGCTAAACAGCAGGAGTAGCAATGCATTACATATTATGATTTTTGATTTCATCAGGGAATTGAAAGAGTTTCGCTTTTGATCCTGTGAACTCCGTCAGTGGCGATGATTCTGAAATAACCGTCATCATCCTGCAGCAATCGTCCAATTCCGGTGATAGTTTTGGAGTCTGTGCCTGCACCGGCATGATAGGAATATTTTAGCTTTTCAAAATCGGATGTATCAGATATCTGTATAATGTAGTGAACCGGGTCATTGTCAGGATCTTGTGAGGGCTCCCAGGTTATCTCCAGGGATTCATCCTCCCATTCAGCATCCGGATCAGCCGGCTCAAGCGGTGCTGTATTGGCCTGATTTAAAATCTGACCCTTATAGCGCAATTTACCGGTTTGCTTATCTCTGACGGCTACATGCAGACGGCCAACTTTAAGCTGCTCCTGCTGAACAGGATCGATCTCATTTTCCAGAGTAAATTCAAACTCATCTTCTGTAGATTCGACGGTTTTTTCAGTGATGACCGAATCCTGATTAAATAAACTCCCTTCACCAATCTGGATGGTAGTTTCGGAGTTATCCGTTAGATTCAATTCTCCCGATATTTCAAGTATTCCGTCATCAAAATTTCCATCAAAAGTACCGGTAGTTTTTGTGGATGCGCTTCGGGTTGGCTGCGGGAAAAGTTTTCCCCTGAAGCCTGAAGCCATTCCCGCATCGCGACGAACCACAAAGCCGTTAACACCTTCGGTATATATCGGGAGCTCTGTTTTTTCAATTACTTCGGCCGTATGAGCGTCAACAGTGGTATAAACGGTGCGCCCTTCATCCGGCCACACGTCAAGGATAGTAAAGGTATGCCGGGGCTCATCAGGATTGCCCAGAATTTGACGCGGCCCGCTGCCGGTTGCTCCGGTGTGCAGCAAATCAACGTCACCGCGACGCCCGGGATAGTAGGCATGGCTGTGCCCGCTGATGTAGGTGTGAACATCATAAGTTTCCATCATGGCAAGTAAGTCATCTGCATCATACAGGAGTTCACCCAAGCGATTTCGATCTACCGCAACGGGGTAGAGGGAAAGATGTCCCATCATCATACGCATTTCAGCTTCTTGCGCACGCTCGGACTGCAGCTGATCTTCTGTCCAATCAAGAGCCTCCTCCGGTATTCTGGCAGAAGTAGCATCCCAAACAAGAAAAAAGATATCACCGATTTCAAAACTGTACCAGAACGGAAAGTTTGCCTGATCCACAAAATTAATGCCCCAATCAAACTCTTCGCGGTTGAAAAATTCTTTGGCTTTATCGCGTTCCCGCTGAAAATCTTCATGGGCGTTCGAACCATCGTGATTCCCCATAGCGGGAGCATAGGGCAGGTTGTAAGATTGGAGACTATCGGCGATGTGTTTTTCGAACCCATCCCACATGGCACTGATCTCCTCATCGGTGAGATCGCGAAGCTGTCCGGCTACCAGATCACCGGCTGACAGCACCATATCGGGAGCATAGCGTGGCAGCCAAACGACGGTGCTGTCGACCTGCCACTGATAATCGGTTGAGCCATAACTGCTGTTAAGATCACTCATGATAAAAAAGCGGATGTCGCCGCGTTCAATCGGATCGGGCAGCTCATCGGCGGTTGGAGGCGCTTCATCAGTTAAGATGTCCCGCGGGGAGCAGGAACTGAGAACCAGCAGTATCAGTAGTGGTAGTAAAAATCGCATAATGTATTTTCTGATAATTAAATGGTGTTATAACTAAATGGAAATCATAGCAAAAGATCAAGTTAATGCCTGAAGTTAATAAAACCCGTATAGAGGTATAAACCGCAGAAATAATTCCGGCCAATGATATATTTATTGTGAGATTACGTTAATGTAATAATGCTATGATTATTCGTTAATGGGTTCACTGAAAACGTGTGCTTCCACGCTTCTTGTAACTTAATAATCTACCAATGAACAATGGATAAATCCACCAGGCTGAATATATTTAATAAATGGAAATTGTGGTTATTACTCATTCCCGGGTTCCTGATTGGTGCCTGTCAGCAAACCGAAGAGGCTATGGATGAGGAAACTCACCGGGAAGTTGTGGAAGCGTGGCATGAGGATCGAATTGCATCACTCAAGGAACCTGACGGATGGCTAAAAGTGGCGGGGCTATTCTGGCTTGATGAAGGTGTTAACACTTTTGGATCAAAAAGCGGAATGGATGTGCGGTTCCCTGAAAATACGGTACCGGATGAGAGTGGGCATTTTGAACTTAAAGGTGATTCGGTGATGCTTGAGCTCCAAAATGATGTGGATATCAGACTGGAAAACGGCAATCCTTTCGAAGGCGGAATTGTGTATAGCCCGGACACTACACTCACGCTTCAATACGCTCGGCTAACCTGGTTTGTATTGCAACGGGATGATTTGACCGGAATTCGTCTGTTTGACAGTGAAAGCCCGTATTACACCGAATTCAGGGGTTTAGAGCGCTTTGAAGTCGATAAAAAATGGAGAGTGGAAGCCGAATTCAGACCTCATGATGAGCCTGAAACAATTAATGTAACCAATATTCTGGGACAAACTAATCCGGATGAATCTTCCGGAAAACTGGTTTTTACTATCGATGATGAGGAGTACTCCCTTGCCGTGCTGGACCGGGATGATCAGTTTTTTATCCCTTTTGCAGATCAAACCAACCGCCGGGATACCTACGGAAGCGGGAGGTTCATTTATACAGATACTCCGGATGAAGACGGTAAGGTGACGATTGACTTTAACAAGGCATACAACCCGCCATGCGCCATTAATCCATATACTACATGTCCGTTGCCTCCGGAGCCAAACCGGCTTGATTTATCTATCACTGCGGGAGAAAAGGATTATCCGTTGCAGGAGATCACCAGCCGGTAAAACCTCGCATGGTTTGACTCAGGGTCAGGGAGCTACCACGCTCATCAAAATGCCGCAGAACCAGGCTGCATAGGTGCCCACGGCATAACCGACAACCGCCAGCAGTACGCCCACAGGTGCCAGCGCCGGGTGAAATGCAGAGGCGACAATTGGCGCCGAGGCAGCACCGCCTACGTTTGCCTGGCTTCCAACTGCTACAAAGAAAAAAGGCGCTTTGATCAATTTGGCTACTGAAAGTAAAATAGCAACATGGAAGAGCATCCAGATGAATCCGATCAAAAAGAAGCCGGGGTTGTTGAAAATTGCCAGAATATCCATGCGCATCCCGATGGTGGCAACAAGTACATAGAGACACATACTGCCGATTTTTGATGCACCTGCTCCTTCATAGTCACTTGCTTTGGTGAAAGACAATCCTACTCCAAGCGCAGTTGCAATAGCAATGAGCCAGAAAAAGTGGGAAGTAAGGCTTAATCTTTCCAGCATAGGGAAATTAGCTTCGATATAAGGCGTGATATTATCAGCGCCAAGATGAGCTATGGCGGTCATGCCAAAACCGAGTGCCAGGATTACGGCAATATCGGGGAGCTTGGGTATTTTGGCGATGCTCAACTGGTAATTTTCCACTTTTTCCCGGAGTTGCTCAATTGCGGATGTGTCGCCCTTAAAAATCCGATCGATTTTTGGAGCAATACCGGCACCAAAGAGTAGAAAGGCAAGCCAGACATTGGCGATAAGCACGTCCACTGTTACCATAGCTGAAAAAAGCTCATCACTCGGTCCGAAAATTTCAAGCATTCCCGCCTGATTGGCACCTCCGCCAATCCAGCTTCCGGCAACAGTTGATAAACCGCGCCAGACAGCCTCCGGGCCTGCACCGCCAACGAGGTCCGGATTGAAAAAAGAGATTATTATGATTGAAAGCGGCCCGCCGATTACAATACCCAGTGTGCCGGCCAGAAACATGATCAGAGCCTTTGGACCGAGATTGAAGATTCCTTTTAAATCGACGCTGAGTGTAAGAAGCACCAAGCTTGTTGGCAGTAAAAAGCGGGAGGCAAAAAAATATAAATCCGATTCCTCACCGGATATAATTCCCAGAGAGTTAAAAATTGAGGGAACAAAGTAACAGAGCAAAAGGGGAGGTATGAATGTGTAAAACTTTTTAAAGCCGGGTTTTGAAGAGCTTGATGTTTTAAAAATAAGTGCGAGAATTCCCAGCAGGATTCCTAAGACTATGGCGTCATTTGTAAATACGGGTGTTGCAATAACAGAGTTCATAAACTGAGAATTAAAGAATGTCTGTTTAAAAAATTAGTCACAACCCAAAAGTTATAAGCAGTGATTTTATCATTGTTTCTAAACCTTACATACTGATCCAAAAGGTAAAATTTATCACCATCTGGCTTCTGAAGAGTACCTTTTAACAGAATTTCACCCAGCGTTACAGTTGAGCCTCAAATTTATATGCAGGCGGATCGGATATTCAATCCGCCTGCAATCCAAAATATTTACATTTACTATTGATCAGGAATCTGAACTCTTGTTCTCTTCATCATTGCTTTCAGTACCATCTTGCTCCAGGACGATATCAAAGCCGCGATGGCTCAGATCCCAGTATAAGTATCCGACAGCGAGAGCTGCGCCTGCGAGGCAAAGAATACCATATAGCGGGCGCAGGAACAACAAGTGCCCAATACCGAAAAGGATGAGGTAAACCATTGCAACTCCTAAAATCCAGTTCACGAAAAGCGACCCGAGGTTACTGTCTGGCTCAACATCCGGATGACGCTCGCGGAACGGTTTCCAGCCGGGGCCGCCCGGTCGGACTTTACGATAAAACCGGTCAAGCATTTCGGTGCTGTCAGGTTGGGTGAGATATGTTACCAGCAACCAGGCGGCAGTAGTGATTGCCACGATGTAGAACAAGCTAACAGGGAAGTCGTGCTCGAGTCCCGGTACCGGCACACCAAAAGCGTATAATACAGCCATAAAAATCGGCACGAGCGTAGCTGTTAGCTCGCTCCATGCATTAACCCGCCACCAATACCAGCGAATTATAAGTACCAGACCTAAACCACCCGAAGCGGTTAACAAAAGCTGCCAGGCCTCGTAAATGGCATCAAGCTGGGTGGTGATGATGAAAGCAAAAATTGCCAATACAAAAGTTACGATTCGGGAAATGAATACATAATATTGTTCGGAGCCGTCCGACTTGAGAAATCGTCTCCAGAAGTCATTAATGATATAGGATGTTCCCCAATTGATCTGGGTGGAAAAAGTGCTCATAAATGCGGCAAGGAAAGCGGCAAATAACAACCCGAGCATACCCGGAGGCAGTACGTCGCGCATCACCATGACGAACCCGTGGCGGGGGTTGTCAAGATCCGGATAAAGCACAAGTGCAACCAAAGCCGTAATGATCCATGGCCAGGGCCGCAGGCAATAGTGTGCTACATTAAACCAGAGCGTGGAAAACAGAGAGTGTTTTTCATCTTTGGCACTCATCATACGCTGGGCGATATATCCACCACCGCCCGGCTCGTTTCCGGGATACCAGCTTGCCCACCACTGTACACCGATGTAGCCAATAAATGCGGCCCAACTCAGGGTGAGTACGACTGCTCCTTGTGCAGTTTGTCCCACGGATGGGGTAAACCGAAATGTTTCTTCCGGCAACTGCTCGAGCAAGCCACTCATCCCACCTACTTCCGGAACCCGGAGTGCAAGTATAGCCAGTAAAATTGTACCTACCAGGGCGATGATGAACTGAAAGAAACCGGCAACAACCACACCATATAAACCGGCAAGCAATGTGTAGAGTGCCACAACGATAATCAAACCTCCGCAAATGACCAGTGCCGCACTGATCTCAGTGCCAAGCACCATAAAGGATTCCCGGCCAAATACGGTGATGCCGGGGAATAATACTTCAATAATCGTTTCCATTGCCAGCGTAACCCATCCGAGAATAATGGCATTAAAAAGTAATCCGAAATAAAGTGCCTTGATCCCGCGAAGCCAGGCGGCCGGTTTTCCACTGTAGCGGAATTCCACGAATTCGACATCGGTAAGCACTCCGCTGCGACGCCACAAACGGGCAAAAAAGAAAACGGTCAGCATTCCGCCCATCAACATGTTCCACCAGAGCCAGTTACCTGCGACACCTTCTTCGGCAACAAGCTCGGCAACGGCCAGAGGGGTGTCTGCAGCAAAAGCGGCAGCTACCATAGATGTGCCGGCCAGCCACCAGGGCATATTGCGCCCGCTCAGGAAATATTGTCCGGTATCTTTGCTGGCTATTTTATAATAGTATACAGATATGCCAATAGTTATAGCAAAGTATGCTAAAACCAACAGCCAATCAATCCACGCTAAAGCCATAATAATGCCTGATTAAATTAATAATATGAAGTGAGAAACCGCTGAAATATAAGAATCTGAAGTTTTTTTTAAAGGGAAATTTGAGTCATTGTCAGATTCTATTTTTTAGGTTTAAATACCAGCTTCTATCCCCCAAAAAGCAGGTTTTGATAAAAATACAGGTCAATTATGATATACGCACGAGCCGAATGCATATATTGGTGTTATCTTATGATCAATAAATAAAATCAGTACTGATTGTCAGGAATAGTATTAAAGTTATATTCGTTTATTAAGAGTACGGTGGTAAGAAGTTATTTACAAAGGCATATCCCGACATAAATCACAATTGAGTTGGCTATGAAAGTAATATTACAGAGGCAGATTGCGGCAGGTTGGTTTGTAATTATTTTAATGCTATTCACCTCATGCCGTACCACGGATCTGCCTCAAGACAGAGAGTTACACTACTTCCAGCATGAACCACTTCAGCAAGTGGAAGAACTGGAGCCGATCGTCGAAAGTGTCAACCGGATTTTGGTTTCCACTCATTATGATACCTATCGATTTGATGAAGAAGATGAAATCACACTCGATGATATAAAAGCGGATTCTACAATTCTGGAAGAAGCTGACAGAACATTTGACATCGAAACCCGGGGTGGAACGGCGATTATGCTGGATGTAACAGATGGATATCCCCTTATATTAACCACAAACCACGTTATAGACCAGCCCGATACCGTGGCTACGCATTATGAAGATGATTTAGGAAATGAAACCGGGATTGCCGAGCTTATAATCAATGATCGTGTACAGCGGTATATACCGGCTTACCGTGAGATTGGAGAATTAGAGATACTGGTATCCAATAGTGAAAACGATGTTGCTTTTCTGACCGGATCTAATCCCTTTGAATTGAGTGATGATGTTGAATACCTGAATGTTGAACTCGGTAGCCCGGAGTTGCTGGACTGGGGAAGCAAAGTTTTCACAATTGGTTACCCGTTAGGAAATGAAATGTTGTCGACAGCGATGGTAAGTGAACCGGATCGCGATGGAAGTGGCGGCTTTTTGATTGATGCGCTGTTTAACCCGGGGTTTAGCGGTGGTGCAATACTTGCGATAAATAATGATGATTATTCCCTTGAACTTGTTGGTATGGCAAGATCGGCATCAGCTGATGCCGAATTTTATTTACGCCCCGCCCGGGATGGTGTGACGGAATACGATGCCGGATTTCTGTATGAAGGGCCCATGTATCTTGAGCATAAAAGAAGGATCAACTATGGAATCGTCCAGAATGTATCTGTTTCTTTAATCAAGGAAGTGATGGAAGAGAACAGAAGTGTTCTGGAAGAGGCCGGTTTTGATTTTTAGCGGATTGAGATTAATCGGCGGAATGAGCTTCCATTAATAGTGTAGCGAGGTTTTCGCCGAGATGTTCTTCCATAATCCGGCGGTATTGTTCACTGTTTAGCAATCCGCCATCGTGTTCAAAGTATTCGGTTACGATATCATCCCAGCTTGTTTCAAGCGGCATAATGTAGCCAAATTGTTCGGAAGCTTCGTCACCGGCTTCGTGTCGCTTAATTGGCGCGCCGCTATCAACAGCTCTCCAGTAATTGTAAATATCTATATAGGCAAAATACCGGTTTGTCTCACCAACCCGGTCTATAATTTCATCGTTTGAGGTGGCCATATCAATCCCGGCCTCGGTATGGTAGGATTCAATTAAATCTCTGAGCCGATCTTCATGTAGCGTACCTTCGAAGGCCAGAGCGTCAAGGCCGGAGAATGTTTCTGACATTTGCTCAAAATCCCGGAGTTCCTCCGCATCTTCATGAGTAATGAGTGAGGCGATGTTGGTCATATAGGGCGGGCTGAAAGCGAGCTCTTCCTTACGGTCTTCGGTGATTGTAACGTTTCCGAATCCGATCAGGCCGTCATCACCGTCAACTATTTTTTGATAGAAGCGGCTCCAGTCCTCCTCTTCCACAAAGTTAAGCTGAAGAAGTACATCATACTCATCAGAAAGAAAATGAGCAAAGTTGTTGAGTAATTCGACGGTTACACCGGTCAGTTGACCGTCATCATCCTCATAAGCAAATCCCTCCGCCGGCACATACAGAGCTGTCAATGTACCATAGCCCTGTTCTTTAACATCATCCCAGCTGTCACCGGATGGCTCCGGTTCTTCATACTCTCCGCAGGCATTTGCGATGAAAATAATTGCAATTATGTAGATCGAATACTTCATAAGAAAATCGTACTAAAGGTTTATGGAAAGGTTAGAATAGAGCAATTTTTTTAACAAAGTTCAAATATCACATTGTCATAAATGCTGACAGGTCCTTCGGACGCTGTCAGATTTTTAAAAACCCGACAGCGTCCATAGGACCTGTCGGCGTTTATCATCTTTCCATCTTTACCTCTTTGCCTCTTTCCATCTTCCTTTTATTACCTCCAAAAACAATTATATTAGACCGTTACAGTAATTTGCCAACAAAATTT
The DNA here is from genome assembly GCA_964505385.1 of uncultured Chitinophagales bacterium. Lineage (GTDB taxonomy): Bacteria > Bacteroidota > Rhodothermia > Balneolales > Natronogracilivirgulaceae > SLJN01. The sequence goes on along the minus strand of CAZDIA010000012.1, from coordinate 29,398 downwards.
TTGTAAAAACTCTTTTTCAGTTTTGAAATCGTTGTCTAATTAAGAAGTAAAGACTTAAAGAGATCAGGGAGTTAAGAAAGTATGGGACATTGACCGGCAATCAAGTGCATGACAATATCTTTTCATCTTGACTTCTTCATATTTTGATTTCTTTACATCTTCATAATCCTCTTGGGTTCGGTTTTTAATCATATTCATTCATAATCTATTATTATTTAAAATTCTATGGAATTGTTCGAAGATTTTCGGGAACTCACATTCGCAGGCAATGAAATGTGGCGGCTGATTTCGCTGCTTGTCATCATCGCTGTAACTTATTTGCTGGGAAAAGTCATCGGTTTTTTCCTGAACCGGGCTGCTCCAAGAGCTGATGCTGCCGGTAAAGAAGTGATGGCGGCGGCATTCAAAGCTGTTGCCCGAACTATAACTTTTGTTGCCTTGATGATTGGGATCAGGCTTTCGCTCTATATTTTGATTATCCCGCCTCCGTTGGACGAATTTATCCATATTGTTACCAGTGTTCTTGTCATTATTGCCATTACTACCATGCTCTACCGCATGACCGATGCCGTGGATACCTGGCTGCACCGGTATGCTTCAGAGGGGAGTGATCAACTGGATGCAATGCTCACACCGGTAGTCGGACGCACTTTGCGTGTTACACTGGTGATCCTCGCCCTGCTTCAGATAGCGCAGACGGTTAGCGATCAGGAGTTGACACATATTCTTGCAGGTCTTGGAGTTGGCGGATTTGCGGTTGCATTTGCCAGTCAGGAGGCCATTCGGAACTTTTTCGGTTCATTGATGATCTTTGCGGATAAACCCTTCAACATCGATGATTGGGTAGAGGTAGATGGCGTAAACGCGTCAGTAGAAGAGGTGGGGATTCGTTCCACCCGAATTCGCGCTTTTGATGGAAAACAGATTGTTATTCCAAATGGCGAGTTAATGAACAAAACCATTGTAAATGTTCAAAAACGGCCGTTTATTCGGAGGTGGGCTAATATTGAAGTGACTTATGATACTCCTCCGGAAAAGTTGCAGGAGGCGATGGATATCATACGCGAGATTCTGCAGCAGTTTTCATCACACATGCCGGAAGATCGCCCGCCCAAAATATATTTCGAAGATTTTCGGGAATACTCTATAAGCATTTTGATGGTCTACTGGTTTAGTCCGCCATCGTATTGGGATTTTGTTGATTTAAATGACAAAATCAACAAAAAGATTTTTGAACGGTTCAACAAAGCGGGCATCTCATTTGCCTTTCCCACCCAAACTCTGCATCTGGCGGGGGATCTGCGCCGGGAATTAAAGCTCGGCAACTCTAAAGGTGATTAAACCTTTACATTTTATGATGCTGATTGCTGCTTTTTATCCCGCACATCCTCTTTTTCGGCTTTCGGGTTGTAGCACAGAACTGCTGTTTCAACATTGCGGGCTACATTAGAGGTTGTGCTTCCAAGCATCAGGTATTTAAGGCCGGTTTTACCCACAGTTGACATACATATCATATTGTAATGGCGGGTAAAATCCAGATCAAACAGGGCTTCATGGGGGGACTTTGCAGAAACCAGTACTTCGCCTTTAACCTGATCACCCATATCGCTGAAATAGGTGTCGATCATTTCCTGTATCAGAGGCTTGCGTTCTTCCGCCGCCGCCGATGCTCCTTCAAACTCTCCGTAGTTTTCTGTGCTGACGATGTTGACGATATCAACGGTAGCTCCGGATTTTTCCGCTATTTCTCTGGCATAAGGCATGATTGATTTGGAATTTTCGGAAAGATCGGTTGTGACCAGAATTTTTTCCAGTGGCGTGAGTCTGGAAAACTCCTCTACTACGAGAACCGGAGTGACGGAAGTACGCAGCACCCGCTCAGCTACGGAGCCCATCAACAAACGGGAGAACCCTGTGCGGCCGTTGGTAGTCATGACGATTAGATTATAATCACGACCCTTTTCAACTATGTTGGATGAAGGTTTGCCAACATCTACCACGGCATCGCTCCGGTATTCTTTATCAATAAAATCGGCGGCGATAGAATTCAAACGATTCAGTAACGATTGCTGAACCTCATCTTCCCTGCGCGCATGATCCGTACCAAAAAGATTCATATTATCAACATCAGTGAGCGGAATGTAGCAGTGATAAGGAGTAACCGAAGCGTCGAATAATTTAGCAAGTGAATTAGCGGACTCAAATGCCTTAAGGCTCAGGTCAGAAAAATCGGTGGGAACTAATATTTTATACTTCTTCATGATATCCAATTTTTATGAGTTGCAGATTGCCGGCCGGTACCAATATGTCAAGAAATAAATCACATGCCTCCTAATAAATTAACGAAGCAGAAATCCGATTCATCTAAAATAGAAAAAGCATAGAATAAATTATCCGGTACCACTGCTGCTATTTTTTGGCAGAAAATTTTGTTTTCCATGTATACCGTTTCATAAAGAATTTTAAGAAGTAAAGAAGTAAAGATGTTAAGAAGTAAAGATGTTAAGAATTAAAGATAGTAAGAAATTTACCCACTCAATCGCTCCTACAAGCTACTCTTATTTTCTTGACTTCTTGTCATCTTTACCTCTTTACCTCTTTACCTCTTTGCCTCTTTGCCTCTTTGCCTCTTTTCATCTTCCCAAAGTATTTTACCTTCTCGGTGTGGGTTCAATTTTAAAAATAATTTTATCCGCTTGTCATATTTGATCATTTTATTCATACTTTAGTGTATCACAGGTAATAGTTTACGGAGTAATCGTCATATGGCGCTAATCTGGAAGGATTTCAATGTCAGCAAAGGGGTGGAGCAGAAAATACAAGCCGGACCTGTCCGCATTTTTCTCCGCAAAGTATATAATGAGGCATGGGTAGCTTACGAATATTCATCCGGTGTTGATGAAGAACCTGATCCTGAAGAAAAGCAGGCTGCAGAGCGCAATTGGTTCAGGTGGGCATTGAAGGAGGATATCTCCGAATTCAGTTTATTTCCGTGCTTTCCGGACCGGCCGATTGTAGTAAAGCCGGAATACCCGTTTAAAGTTTCAAAAGGGGCATCGGCACGTATTTACTCGCGTGTGCCTGTGTTTGTCCGGATTACTCCGAAGGATTATCCGGATTTTGTTATCACGGAAATACCCACAGTCGTTTTATCTAATACCTGGTTTGGCACTTTTACCGAAGGTGAGCTGTGTTACTGGCTCTCTACTTCCGCCCGCCGCGAATTAAATCCGGAAATGTTTGAGAATCACATGGCGGTGTGCACAATGCAGATCAAAAATAATTCGGATACTGAGCTTAATTTCGAAAATATATGCCTCAGGGTAGATCGGCTCTCTCTTTATATAAAGGATGATGTACTTTGGGCGGATCAAACCGATATAACCTATCAGGGTGGCGATAAACATACGGATATTGAAATGAAAGGTCGCCTGCCGAATGAAGCTGATGATGGCAGGCTGATTACTAAGCCGAGAACTCCGATTCAAAAGAGTTTTGCGATTCGCACTTTTCAATTAATCAAAGAAATCCCGGGCATAGGGTTAAACTGACGGTATTGACAAATCATGGAATTCATTCATTCAATATTCTCATCACCTGTTGATTTTTTTACTGATGATCAGTGGGAGTCGGTGTTGCGGGTAATCATTTTGATTTTTGTGGGCCTTCCCCTTCTTGGTTTATTTCGAAGGTGGATCCGCAATTTTTTCACTAAAAATTACAACCTGCATTATGGAATGCTTGCAGGCAGGATCGTTTTTTATACCGGCCTGGCACTTATTTTTGTGATGGCGCTTCATAATCTCGGATTTCAGCTTGCACCGTTGCTCGGGGCAGCCGGTATTATCGGAGTTGCTTTGGGTTTCGCTTCCCAAACCAGTGTGTCCAATGTGATCAGCGGATTATTTCTCATTGCAGAGCAGCCGTTTAAAATCGGAGATATTATCACTGTGAGTGGAACTACCGGCATCGTCTATTCAATTGATACGCTTTCGGTTAAGCTGCGGATGTTCAACAACCAGTATGTGCGCATTCCTAATGAGACGATGATCAAATCGGAAGTGACCAATATTTCAAGGTTCCCGCTACGCAGGGTGGATGTGAATATCTCTGTTGCTTATAAAGAAGACCTGAACCGTGTTCGAGAAGTCTTGTTTGATGTTGCTCACAAAAATCCTACTGCGCTGGAACATCCGGAACCTTTGATGATTTTCGATAAATTCGGCAATTCTTCCATTGATATTCTGTTCGCAGCATGGGCTGTTCGGGAAGAATTCCTGAAACTTCGCAATTCCCTGAATATGGACATCAAAAAACGTTTTGATGAAGAGGGCATCGAAATTCCGTTTCCGCATGTATCGGTATACTCCGGCTCGGTAACAAAACCGCTCCCGCTGGATGTGGCCTTCAGGAACAAGCCCCCTGACCTTGACGATCGAAACTCCGCGGATAAATCATCCGACGATTAGCTTGTTGCCCGAAAAGGATGGTTAACACTGCTTGTTAAGACTGATCTTCTTCGGAGGTATCATCCTGATTGGTGGCAATTATATCTTGTAGTGTTTTAAACCTGACAATTTGATCTCTCAGCAGCAGCGCGTAAAGAATAAGAGCACATCCGGCAAGAACATATGCAAGCCATACGATCGGAATATTATCGATCATCCATGTAAAAATGATAACCAATGCCACTATAAAAACCAGGCTGATTCCAACTATATCCCAAGTGACTTTGGTTTTCAGCCTTTTGGCAAGCTCACCATACTTTTTTTTAATCACTAAATCCAACTCCTTTTTCCTGAATTTCGAACTAAAAAGCTCAAGCTCCGGGGGGATTAATTGATCTGATTCTTCAATTTGTTGATTTTTGCTCTTCATAGAAAAGTATGATTTGGTTCAAAATCTCCATCTGTTTGTTACCCGACGATTACATGAAAACGATAGAAATTTCTGAATTATATGATTTAAGCTGCCGTAACATGCTGTAGTTCAATATATAAAAATGAATTTTAATTTGTAACCGGAATGGCAAGTCGAGAGTGGTAGAAAATACATAATTCTAAGAGTGGGAAAATTCTACCTTTCAAATTGCCCTTAGATAATCCTGAAAAAATCGCTTTATTCATAATATGCCTTTATAATAATGAAATGAGGTTTTGCACAACTAAGATTATATAGTGCCACTAAGAAAACGCCAATATTTTCGTTCCGCTCGTCCCGAAAGCGTTCGGGACTTCGCGCGCCTTGATCTTGAGATTTTCTTAGGGCACTTTGAGTTTTCTTACAGACACTATATAAGGACCATCATTCTATGTATATCTCAGATCAGGATTTGCGTTATATGAAATTACTTGCCGTTCAGTACCCGACTATTCGGGAAGCTACTACGGAAATCATCAATTTGAGCGCGATAATGGAGCTGCCGAAAGGCACGGAGCATTTTGTGTCTGATATACATGGAGAGCACGAAGCATTTTTACATGTGCTGCGCAACGGCTCAGGTTCGATCAAACGGCGTGTGGAAGAAATTTTCGGTGACACACTGAGTGAAAAAGAGCGCCGGAACCTCGCCACATTGATTTACTACCCAGAACAGAAATTGCCGCTTATTCTCAAAGAAGCAGAAGATGAGCGGAAATGGTATCGTGACACACTATTCAGGCTGATAAAACTATGCCGGATATATTCTTCCAAATATACCCGGAACCGGGTCCGGAAGATGCTTCCCAAAGATTTTAACTATATTATTGAGGAGCTGCTGCATCAGCAGGAAAGCATAAGCAACCGGCAGGAATATTACAGCAGTATCATAGAATCTATAATTGAAACGGGGCGTGCGGGGGCTTTTATCAGTGCTCTTGCCCGCCTGATTCAACGGCTCATGATTGCCCGCCTCCATGTGATCGGTGATGTATATGACCGCGGTCCGGGTGCTCATATCATCATGGATAAACTGGTCGAATACCATGCAGTTGATTTCCAGTGGGGCAACCATGATATCGTTTGGATGGGTGCAGCGGCCGGCAGTGAAGCGTGTATGTGCAATGTCATACGCGTTTCTCTTCGCTATGCAAATATGGAAACCCTTGAAAACGGATATGCCATAAGCATGCTTCCTCTTGCTTCACTTGCAGTTGATGTCTATGGAGATGATCCGTGTAAGCTGTTTCTGCCCAAAGAATGCGAGGGATTTACCGAACAGGAACAGCTGATGATGGCCCGAATGCATAAGGCCATCACGATCATTCAGCTGAAACTCGAAGGGCAAATAATTCAAAGAAGGCCTCAGTACGGGATGAACGACCGGCTGCTTCTTGATAAAATTGATCATGATCGCGGTATGGTTCAGATAGGGGATTCTTCTTATGAACTGAAAGATACGCACTTCCCGACCATAGATCCCGATAATCCGTACGAACTTTCTGAACGGGAAGCATATGTGATGGAGCGGCTTAGCCTCTCCTTTAAAAACAGCTTGCATCTGCAAAGCCATGCGCGCTTTTTATTTTCAAAAGGGAGTATGTATTTGTCGTATAACGGCAATCTAATGTACCACGGGTGCATACCCATGACAGATAAGGGCGGGTTAAAGCATTTCACGTTTGACGGTGTTGATCACAGCCCTAAAGAATTTATGGATCGTCTGGAAAGACTTGCCCGGCAGGGCTACTTTGCGGATGATATGGAAAAAAAGCAGTATGGCATGGACACGATGTGGTACTTGTGGAGCGGTGCGCAGTCTCCGTTATTCGGAAAAGATAAAATGGCAACATTTGAGCGCTATTTTGTTAGTGACCCGTCCACTCATAAAGAGGAAAAAAATCCATATTATCGATTCCGCACTAAACAAAAAGTAGCCGAGCAGATATTGGAGGAATTTGGTTTGGACCCCGAAAAAGGGCATATCATTAACGGTCATGTTCCGGTGAAAGTAAAAGCGGGTGAAAGCCCGGTTAAAGCGGGCGGCAGATTGTTGGTGATTGATGGCGGATTTGCCAAAGCGTATCAAAAAGAAACAGGAATAGCCGGGTATACGCTTATTTATAATTCTTACGGATTGCTACTGGCTGCGCTGGAATCTTTCGAATCTACCCAAAAAGCTATTGAGGAGGGTAGAGACATCCACTCACATGGTGAAATTCTTGAACACAATGAACAGCGCATACGTGTTTGTGATACTGATGATGGCCAAAGAATACAACAGGAAATTGATGATCTGAAAATGCTGCTTGCCGCCTATCAAAGCGGGGCGATAAAAGAGCAGGATTGAATATATTCCTTTTGTCTGACCTAACTAATCCCATTAAAAAGTGGTATTCATATTATGTTGATTAAAAATTTAAGCTATGAATTTTAGAAAATTGAAGATATCAGGTTATTGTTTCGCCTTAATTTTGATGACAGGGCTATGGGCAGGATGTGAGCCGAATTCCGAAAATGCAACTGAGCGCGTTACTTCCGGCGATTCCTGGGAGCAGGTGCAGCAGCAGGGTGGCGGAACTGTCAACATTCTGTATGTGCCATCCGGTGGATTTGCCTATGAGGATGAAAACGGGCACCTGACCGGCACTACGATTGAGATTTTCCGGGCATTCCGGGACTGGGTCGAAGAAAATCATGAGGTCACTTTAGAATTAAATTTTGAAAGCGAATCAGAGTGGCAGGAATTCTATCAACGCGTAGCAGCTTCAGGTGATGGCGTGATGGGCACCGGAAATGTTACCATCACCGAAGAGCGGCGGGATGAGGTGCAGTTCAGTCCGCCCTACCTTGATAATATCGCAGTCTTAATCAGCCATGAAGACCGTCCCGAACTTGATGCGATGGAAGACATTCCCGAAGTTTTTGCAGATCAAACCGGGTTGATGTATCCCGGCACACTGCACGGAGTGCGAATGGAAGAGCTCCGGGATGCCTATTACCCCGATATGCCGTTAGACACCGTTCGCTCAAACGATGACATCATGAATAAAATGGAGGAAGGGGATCGATATTTTACCTATGTGGATGTCTATAATTTTGTAAATGCTCTGTATGACGGCATTCCGGTTAAGCGTCAGGAAATCGGTGATGATGACGATGAGCAATTCGGTTTCATCCTCCCGCTAAACAGCGATTGGATTGAGCCGATTACGGAATTTTTTGAATATGACGGCGGATTTGTTCAAAGTGAAACCTACCGGGAAATTGTCAGTGAGCATCTTGGTGAGGATATGACCGAAATTCTGGTTGATTAAACTCTGATACAACTGCCTGCTGATCATTTTTGAACTGCCGGAATATTTTTCTCCGACATAATCTTCCATAAGGGAAGTTTAGGGGCATCATTATTCAGGGGATCATTCTGGTATTCAAGAAAATCAGCAATGGGAACATGTGATGTCATGCGATTCCAGTAAAAGACATTATCAGTTGTCTCGGGTTCCAGAAGATGCGAAGCTACTCTGCCAAGCAGTTGCCCGGTTTTAATCACGTATGAACCTTTCGGGATTTCAAAATTATCGGTTACTTTATCTTCAACCTCAAGAAGAAGTGCAGACCGGTGGTTGTTGTCGGTGTCCTCATAATCCACGCCGCCAAGGGTATAAGCAAGGGCTTCAATATTTATAGTTTCAGTAGTTTGTTCAACCCGTATGTTATGACGTTTTAGCATATCCACAGCATCCTTCGCATCACGTGGCAGAACATACGCCCACGGGCGATCCCGGTAGGCGGTTGCTTCCGGTTTTTTTATGATTTCGGCATCTTCAATGGTTTCTATATCGTCCGGATTGTCATCAATCATAATGTCGTAAGTGACCCGGAAATCATCTGCAACCATTTCTTCATCTACCGGAACAGTTCCTTCTGCCTGCTTACCCAGCCGAATGGTTTCCTCACGTGCGCCTTCAATTGTATTGATGATCTCATCATTATGTTCACCGGCAAATTTTACGATCGAAGTAAATGCAACAATTCCGCTTTCTACGCCGGTTTCAAGGTCATGCCAGTCGGCATGTTCGAAGAGGATCGACATTTTGTTGGCTAAACCGCCGTAATTGCGGCCCATCCTGGGAGCGGCACCGCCACCATAGTATGCTTCTTCATCACCCCATGCCCAGTAAAATGAGCGATACCCGGCATCTTCCATCTGATCATTCAGAAATGGAAAAACACTTTCATCAGCCAGCCGGGTAATAGATTGGTCAGCCGCTGCGGTAGCCGATGCCTGATACAGCAAATCATAGGGATAAGCTCCACCAAATTGCTCCGCTCCGCCGTCGTGTCCATCTACCATTATGTGTGGATTCCACTTATTAATAATGTTACCGATAAAAGCAGCCATTGATGGTTGCTCAAGCATCATGTAATCCCGGTTGAGATCGGCGCCAACCGGATTGTAGCGACTTTCAAGCTCCAGCCCGTCCGGATTTTTTGAGGGGACGAGGATTACAATTACATCATCAAGTAAATCATTCAGAGAAGTGCCTGGTGTGCCGAGTTCATGTGCCATGATTAGCAAGGATTCTCGCAATACATAGTTGTGCCCGTGAACGTTAGCGCTCAAAACCACGATCGGTTTGCCGGTTGCGTGAGCTTCTGCCGTACTTCCTGCTCCTGATCGGCTGTATATCGCGTACATCAATTCTCTGCCCTCAAGAGTTTCTCCGTATTTACCGAGCGTCATATCACTGGTTTGCGCTTTTACCTCATGCAGGTATTTCACCATCTCAGCATGCGACGTATGAGTGGCAAAATCAGATTGTTCAGATGGCGTTTGCAGATCTTGCGCTGCGGTCAGGTTGCTGCTTAGCATCAAACAGCTGAATAAAACGGTAATTTTAAATATGAAATAGATCATAAACATCCGGCATATTGGTGGGAAAGGTTATGAAACCCATAGTAATAAGAATACAGGTTTGATAAAAAGGAAAATTTAGCCGGCAGGAAATACATTAAACACCCAGAAAGGAAAGGATGGCGTACTCGATCATTTTTTTGGGCGAGCGGAACGAAGATATTGGTATTTTTTTAGAGGCACTATTTAGTGCTTAAAGTACACAAACAACCGCCCGTGATTTTTACTGTCTTTATCAATCCGGTGATATTGTTGTTTGATGTGCTTCTGCTCAAGAAACCGGATTACCCGTTTTTTTAATTGTCCGCTACCTTTGCCGGGGATGATTTCTACTGTTTTAATTTTTTTCTCCTGCGCTTCTTCGATCACGCGATTCAATTCATCATCAATTTTATCTCCCTTATTGAAGATATCGTGCAGGTCCAGCTTGAGTTTTTTACCCATATAAAAAATTGGTTCTAACAAAGTTAATGACTGCAATGTGATAACGCATCAGAGTTACGTTTTTGTTTTTGAATGCTTTGAATACCCTGAATATCGGCATTAAAGGTTAAGGTATAGATTTTAAAGTCATAAAAAATCAGTAAATTATAATAGTATGACATGATTTCTTATAACTTTTGAAGAAATTAAGATACAATTCATAAGCATACTGTAAGTTACATTGGGAGTTCAACCTATAAACAGAAAGGATTACAATTTTGTCTGAAGCCAAACAAGGAAGTAACGTAAAGGTTCATTATACCGGAAAAAAAGACTCCGACGGAACCGTATTTGATAGTTCCGAAGGAAAGGACCCCCTGGAATTCAAACTTGGGGAAGGTCAGTTAATTCCCGGTTTTGAGTCTGCAGTAGAAGGTATGAAAGCCGGCGAGTCCGACACCATAAAAATCCCCTCGGATCAGGCTTATGGTCAGCCGCGTGAGGATTTGGTGATTAAATTTGAGCGTGATCGCCTTCCTGATGATATTACACCTGAAGTAGGTCAGCAGCTGCAATTACAACACAAAGATGGCGAAAACATCCCTGTTGTGATTAAAGAGCTTACTGAACAGGAAGTTACTCTCGATGCCAACCACCCGCTTGCCGGTGAAGATTTGGTATTTGAGATTGAAGTTGTAGAAGTTAGCTGATCAATTTATTTAGTTTAAAACCGGCCCGGGTGAATTGCCATTCGGGCCGTTTTTTCTTTATGAATCGCTTAAATTCACTCTGCCACAGCTCGTGCTTCAGTTTGCCTCTGTTATTCTTGGTTGTGGCTGTAATTAGCGGGTGCCTGAGAGCCAATCCTGATTTATATCCGCCAGATGAAGAAGACCGAGAGATTACCGCTTATGTAACCGGCCACGGCTGGCATACCGCTGTCGTAATCGAAAGGGAATTGTGGTTTGAAGAGGTTGATTCTCTTGAAGGCTACCCAAGTGGTAAATATTATGAGTTTGGCTGGGGAGATCGCGATTATTTTATGGACAGCAGCCCCGGAGTGTGGACGACCATAAAAGCAGCTTTTTGGCCTACCGCTTCAGTAGTTCACATATCCGGTTTTACAAGATCACCGGAAGAACGGTTCCCCAATAGCGATGTCGTTGAAATCCGTATTACACGAGATGGATTAAATGAAATGATCGGGTATATCCATGACCGGCTACGCAAGGAAAATGAAGAAAAATTGGATGTTGCAGGCTCCGGGTTATATGGTGACAGCGTATTCATTCATGCCCGCGGGCGCTACATTATGCCCTACTCCAGCAACATGTGGATCGGCAGGGCGGTTCGGAATACAGGTTTTCCTATAACGCCCATTTATGCCGTCGGCCGGCGAAACACCATCTGGCAGGTATCCAGAGAAGGTACGGTAATTCAGGAAAGATGATGCATCTTATTTCCGAAAGATTCGGCAGGGCAGTAGCTCGTTTGCCAATTGTGGTCAATCGTATATTAAATATGGTTGACGCATCTCGCTGAATTCATCCACATCTGCCTGCCAACTGTCGATGATTTCATCAGCCGGTACTCCTTCTTCAAGTTGCTGCTGAACCTGTTCATTTCCTGCACGCACACTCATGCCACGTTCGATAAAAAAGTCATCCTGCCCCTCTTCGTCCATATTATCATAGAATGCCTGGAGAATGTGAATACCTGCAGCTACAGGCTGAACCGCCTTATTATCGGTTACGCTGATAAACACCCCGTCCAGCTCTTCGCCTTCAAGCTTCGGCTCGGTGGACATCCCCTCAATGCTTTCAGGCGTAAAGTGCGTAGCTGCGAAATCCAGACCCGGTAGCTGACGGTTATTCAAATCCTCAGCGACCACCTCACCGTCGATATAGGGACTTCCGACCTGCAAGAATGGCTGGTAGGTTCCCCGGCCTTCGCTTGCATTGGTGCCTTCAAAAAAGCAGGTTCCGGGGTAGATTACAGCTGTTTCAAAATCCGGAATATTCGGGCTCGGTGGAACCCAGTCCAACCCGGTATCATCCCAGAGCATATCCCGCGACCATCCTTCCATTTCAACGATATGCAGATCCAGATCCTCAATATCATCATGCCAACCCTGATCGTGAATCATCAAAGCAAGTTCGCCCACCGTCATTCCGTGAGTGATTGGAGTAGGATAAAGACCAATACCTGATTGGAACTCATCTTCACGGATATGTCCTTCAATCTGCTCTCCACCGATCGGGTTAGGGCGGTCAAGTATCAGGTAGGGGATTTCGGATGTGACGGCTGATATCATAGATCTTCCCATTGTGGCCGGATAGGTGTAGAACCGGGTGCCGACATCCTGGATATCAAAAATCAGGACATCGACATCTTCCAGCATTTCTTCGGTGGGATAGCGGGTATCGCCATATAAACTGTAAATGGGGGCACCTGTTTCTTCATCCACGTCATCGTCAACGGGTTCGCCGGCATCAGCTTCCCCGCGGATTCCGTGCTCCGGGCCGAATAATGCCGCCACTTCCACTGAAGGATGTTCATGAAGTAAATCCACAATATGATCATCACCTACCACCGCACTGTGATTAGTGATGACGCCAACACTTTTATCTTCAACAAGATGAAACTCCTCATCAAGCAGGCGCTCGGCACCTGTTTTAACGGTTTCATCGATATCGTTCTCAGGAGCTTCGCAATTATGCAACAGCAGCATAACCGGAAGCAGCAAAACCAACAGCCGTATCTTCATAATTTATTTTTTGTGATAAACCTTACCACAAACATATTAATTGATTTGTTGCGGATCAATCCAATCTGTTTGGCGCGAAATTTTTGCGGGATGAATTTTATGCCAAAACCGATTTGATATTCGGATGTTACATGGTACTTTATCCGGGATATTTAGTGCCTCTAAGAAAACGCCAATATCTTCGTTCCGCTCGTCCCAAAAATGCTCGAGTACGCTGTGTACACTGTGCTTTTTGGGACTTCGCGCGCCTTGATCTTGGCGTTTTCTTAAGGCACTTTGGGTTTTCTTACTGACACTATTTAATAACGAAATCTCATGCGCGATGAAAATTTCTTTAAGACGGGTAGATGATGCATTGGCAATGGAGGCTGAAAATGCCAACGGAAACAAAGTCAGAATGGATGCCTCGGAACAGGCCGGCGGGAAAGCCAGCGGTGCCAGCCCGATGGAAATGGTGCTGATGGCAGCAGCCGGATGCAGCAGTATTGATATAATTGATATTCTGAAAAAGCAAAGACATGAAATTGATGATCTACAGGTGGAAGCCGAGGGCACGCGAGCTGAGAATCCGCCCAAAGTATTCACCCATATCAAATTGACATTTTATATAGCCGGAGAGGTGCCGGAATCCAAAGTTAAGCGTGCCGTGGATTTATCCATGACTAAGTACTGCTCAGTTTCTCAGATGCTTGAAAAAGCAACAGACATCAGCTACGAGGTTTATCTGAATGATTCGTCGGTTTCATGATGCAGTTGTTGGTGAGAAGAAATCAAGAAATCAAGATGTTAAGATGTAAAGACAATAAGAATTCAAGAAAGTAAGAACGACTTTGAGAAACGTCCGGGTACCGGATTCCGGCTCAATTTCTTTACCTCTTCACCTCTTGACCTCTTTACATCTTTGCATCTTTACTTCTTAAAATCCTTTTCCAGTTATTTTAGACAAAAAAGCATAATCAGATGAGCAAAAAATGGATTGGAGCACATGTAAGTGCTTCCGGAGGTGTATTTAATGCGCCACAAAACGCTGCCGAAATCGGAGCTACAGCATTCGGATTGTTTACTAAAAATCAGCGGCAGTGGAAAGCCAAGCCATTAACTGAAGATGTGATTGATCGTTTCAAATCCACATGTGAAGAACTGGGCTATAAAAAAGATCAGATTTTACCGCACGCCAGTTATTTGATTAATCCGGGTGCTCCGGAACCGGATAAGCTTGAGAAATCCCGCGAAGCTTTGCTTGATGAAATGCAACGATGCGAGCAACTCGGAATCAAAATGCTGAACTTTCATCCCGGAAGCCATCTGAATAAAATACCGGAAAACCAGTGCATTAAATTGAATGCGGAGACGATCAATTACGTGCTGGCTGAAACAAAAGACGTCATCGCGGTTGTGGAAAATACGGCAGGGCAGGGGTCAAACCTGGGTTGGCATCTGGATCATCTTGCTGCTATTATTGATCAAGTAGAGGATAAAGGGAGGGTTGGAGTTTGCATAGATACATGCCATGCCCACGCTGCCGGCTATGATCTCACAAACCCCAAAGCTTATGAAGAGGTAATGTCGCAAATTGAGACAATTCTGGGGATGGATCTGCTGTTGGGCTTACATCTCAATGATTCGAAAAGTGAACTCGGGAGCCGCAAGGATCGTCATGCGCCACTGGGGCAGGGTACAATGGGTGAAGATGCTTTCAAAATCATTATGAATGATGACCGGTTCGATCAAACGCCAATGATTCTGGAGACCCCTGAGCCGGAGAATTGGGCCTCGGAAATTTCCTGGCTAAGAAAACAGGTAAAGGATATAAAGATGTAAAGATGTTAAGAGATTAAGAATGCAAGAGGATGAGAGCGATCGGGTCAATCTCTTAACTTCTTCACATCTTTATATCTTTACATCTTAACTTTTACCTCTTGCCCGCGTTACCTTTTCAAAAAGGAATTTAATTTCAGGCTTATTCGGGATGGGATATCGCGACAGGGATATAAGTATTTAAAAAATGGCAAAAAGAAGATGTGTGCCGAAAATTTTGTATATGAATCAACCGTTGATCATTAATATAAAGAAGTTGGCAGATAGATATGAAAAGGTTAATTGAATAAACATAGCAGAAGTAACATTAATAAGACTTAACGATATCCCATTTGTAGCAGATGGAGCATTATTAGCCCCTGCTAAAAACTTTGTAAACATATTTAAGCAGCACCAAAAAATATACTGGTGCCGGGATACCTTAGAATTGAATTATCGTCTCCCGGAACTAAAAACTTTTGCTAAATTTATTAAGCTTTATTTGACGTTATTGAAAAAGGACGGGCTTGGAATCAGGCCAAAGCTTGTGTGTTATTTTAAGTGATTGTTTAGATGATACTTATTTGTATTAATTCCTGCCGAAATAAATATTCAATCAGTAGATAATATAGATATATGAAAAGAGCTGCAATTTTTGTAGACGGATCGAATATGCTTTACACCCAAAAAGACCTTGGGTGGTATATAGATTGGGTAAGATTAAAAAATTATTTCGCTGAAAAATATGAGTTGGTTTCAGCAAGGTATTACGTGGCATTGCGTCATAACCCAACCGAGGATCAAAGAAAATTTCAGCAATTTCTGGCTACGAATGGTTTTGCCATTACCTCCAAACAGCTGAAGGAAATTACAGATCGTAACGGCAGCCGCGTATTTAAAGGTAATCTCGATATTGAGCTCGTTGTGGATTCCCTCACCAGTATTGATTTGTTTGATGTGGCCATACTGCTCACAGGCGACGGGGATTTTCTTCCTTTAATCAGGGCGCTTCGGTCATCAGGGAAACAAGTAAAGTTGTATTCCACACGCGGTTTTAGCGCCATTGAGTTGGTATCGGAGCTTGGGATGGATTACAACGATCTAAGTGATATTCGGCACGAGATAGAATTTGAGCAGAAAAACAAGCCCGAGGTTCAAAGTCATCAATATCATGAGGATGATCTTGCTGAGATAAATCACAATCATCATAACAGCTATCCAACAGTAGGCGACGTGTTCATTGGTAAGCCTCTGAATATCAAAAACTATGGTGTCTTTTTATCCAGTCCCTGGGATGTAAAAGTATTACTTCATATCAGCCAGCTTGGTGTTGACTTTTTTATTGATGATCTGGTCTCGCTTATTCACGAGGATGATCATTTCATGGTTGAAGTGATTCATGTCAATAATGAAAATGACGTCACCGAAGTAGGAGTGCGCTTGTATGATCACCAGATGATAGATGTTATCACCAACCGGGCTGATACCCAATTTGAAGCCGAATAGGGGTTTTCGGTTTAATTGAACTCTGTTTTTTCTCGGTACAATATATGCATGGAATATGCGGCTGTATAAGCAACGAACAGCCCGAAGATTATATCACTGGGGAAATGGTCGCCAAGCACTATTCTGCCGGGAACTATCGCAATTAAAACTACAGTTATGGCTGCCAAAACTATACGGTTTTGGTAAAAGTAGTGCCAGCTGAACCAAAGCGTTCCGGTAATTGCTGCGTGACCTGAGGGAAAAGAGTGATGGGCTTGATCAAACGAAAAAATATCAAAACCGTACATATTGTGCTCGAACAGCAGTTCCGGGCGGTAGCGGCCGATTATAACTTTGATGCTCC
Source organism: uncultured Chitinophagales bacterium (assembly GCA_964505385.1). Taxonomy (GTDB): domain Bacteria; phylum Bacteroidota; class Rhodothermia; order Balneolales; family Natronogracilivirgulaceae; genus SLJN01. Next base: position 12,724 of record CAZDIA010000012.1, on the reverse strand, counting down.
CGGTTATTATGAAACTCAGTATAATAGAAGCGCAAAAGTAAGCCGGCTTGCTCTCCAAAAAATTACTGCCTGTAAAATAATTTTTTGCAATGAAGATCAAGAAACATGCGGTAGCAATTACAGTAATACGTACCGGATCAAATATGCCTGAAACGGTTTCCAAACCTACCAACAGATAAGCTGGTAAAGACAACTGGTCAACGTAAAGGACGACAATGGGATCAATGGTGATGATCAGCAAAAAGATAACAAGAGTTACAGCGAGCAGACTTACTGCAAACAAATGTATCCGATGACGTAGTAAAAAAGGTAAAATCACATCTAAGATAATTTAGTTTCTGTAAGAAAACTATAAGTGCCCTAAGAAAACGCCAGGATCAAGTCGCGCGAAGTACCAAAAAGTACAGTCCCGAACGCTTTCGGGAAGGGCGGAGCTAAGATATGGATGTTTTGGTAGAGGCACTATTTGATTACAGGTTCAGCTTTCCACTACTTTACTGGATTCTGCTGAATGCATTCTGACTGGTACGGCTTCCATGATGGCATGTGAAAGCCGATCGGTAAGCTCATTTTTGAGATGCCCCTTGTTTACCACCAGGCCCACTTCCCGAACCGGACTCGGAGCTTTAAACTTTCTGACCCTGGATTTCTGCTTTTCATCAAAGTCAAGGGTCGATAATTCCGGCAGAACGGTAATTCCTTTTTTAAATTCCACAATTCGTTTTAAGGTTTCAATGCTTCCGGCGCTGTAATCCATTGTTTTGGTGGTGTCCGTGTTGTCTCTGCAAAGATTTATCACCTGAGAACGTATGCAGTGGATGTCATTGACCAATAGTACCTGATCAAGATCTATTTCTTTTAAGCCGATCTCTTTTTTTGCCGCCAGGGGATGATCATCGGAAAGATAAACCATGAATGATTCATAGAACAATGGATGTTCCTCAATGTGGTCTTCATCAGTGGGTGTTACCATCAATCCGGCATCAATTTGTTCACGCTTTAACTTTTCCAGCAGCTCGTTGGTCGGTAGTTCCGAGACCGAGAGCTTAATATCGGGATACTGGTCATTAAAATCGGTAATAAAAAGCGGAAGCAGATATGGCGCGAGAGTTGGGATAACGCCGAGCCGTAAATGCTGATGAAGTTGATCTTTCTGGTGCCTGGCGATTTTATGAATACGCTCAGACTCCCTCAGTACAATCCTGGCCTGTTGAATAATTCGTTCTCCGGCAGGTGTGGGTACAACCGGATAATGATCCCGTTTGAACAGGCGAAGCTCCAGTTCTTCTTCAAGTTTTTGAATTTGCATACTCAAACTGGGCTGAGAAATATGGCAAACTTCAGCAGCAGTGGCGAACCGCCGGTGAGTATCGACCGCAATAAGATATTTTAATTGAGTTAGTGTCATAAACAATATAGGTAAAAATTATATTGATATAATAATTATCGATTTTTCCTATTGATGTCAACAGCTTATATTCAATTTGTTCTTAACGCAAATGTGTATCGTTTACACATTTAAAAGATGGGCAGAGACCAATATCTGTCTTTTTGAAACTATTAATACCTGCTTATTAAAAATAAGCAGGTACGTAACGAATTTAGAAGTGATAAACCAGCCAACAGAGGCCTGATCTGTTGGCATTGAGAACCAACAGCATAAGCCGAGTGCCTGATACGCGCTCGGCTTTTTTAATATAATAAAAAAGTGATTTAATAGGCAGGATTTATACTATTTTTTCTTTTACCTATATAATTTAGTATAATAGTAGGCGGTAAGTAGTTCATAAATAATTACATGCGCTGTTTTCCAGGAGTTCTGTCTTTGTTATTTAGCACAATTTCTGTTGAAAAATTACATTTTTATAACAAATAACGGCTGGAAGTTTCTGTTTGCTCTATCAGTTTGATTACTTTTGAGATTTGATTTATATAGTAATCTGTTTAAATAGTATCAGTAAGAAAAATTCTAAGCGCCCTTCATAAACCACAAGAATAAGGCAATACTAACTCATGGAGCAGAATCTGCTTAATAAATACAGTTTTATACCGGTTGTGTTTTTGATATTCGGATTTAGTGTTGCTGCTATGGAGCATCTTCAAACGGAGTCTGATTATGCAATAGACCGTGATTCCAATAAACTGATTTCACAGGATGGTAAACCGGCCGAAAGAACTGTTCTGTTAACGATTGATGATACACCACGGGGAGAGTCTACATATAAAATTCTTGATATTCTTGATGAACATGATGCAAAAGCGCTGTTTTTCGTAAATGGTTACCTGATTGAGGATCAATGGGAAAGAGAGAGGCTTGTAAAAGAAATAGATCGAAGAGGTCATCTGATTGGTAATCACACCTGGTCGCATACTAATCTGACCGATCTTGACAGTATCGAAACTCACTATGAGATCACAAAGTTGCAGGATCTGATTGAAGAGCTTGTCGGGTATCAACCTCGTTTTTTCCGGCCGCCATACGGGGAGCATAATTCATATCTGTGGGGGATGATGCGTGAAATGGACATGCAATCGATGAACTGGTCGGCGATGTCGTTTGATTGGAACTATGATGACGAAGACGATCCGGATGAAATCATTGAACTATCACTGCATCAGATACACGACGGTGCGAATTATCTGTTCCATGACCGGAAAATTTCTGCTCTTGCTATCGACCGGTTTTTGACCAAGCTCGACGAACTTGGGTATCAAGTCGATATTCCGGCACACCCGTAGACAAATTTTTCTTCCGGTATACCCGCCTTGTTATTATATTGAGCCATTGGTTCATTTTTAATCAGGCAATCACTTACTATTATGAAAAATTTGGCTTTTATCCCATTAATGCTGCTGCTGGTTTCCTGCGGACCTGCCGCGGAAGTTTATGACAGGGAATCACTTGAAGATAAAATCGGACAGATGTTGATGGTTGGTTTCCGAGGGTTTGACCTGCAGGAGGACATGACTATTGTTGAGGATATCGAGCAGCGCAACCTTGGAGGTGTAATTTTATTTGATCATGATGTGCCTCTCGACATTCCTGAAAGAAACATTCGTGATCTTGACCAGGTAACCAACTTGAATTCAGATTTACAGCAACATGCCGAAATACCGTTGTTTATCGCGGTTGATCAGGAAGGAGGTAATGTTGCCCGCCTCAAAACGGACCATGGTTTTCACGAAATGCCGTCGCACCAGGAGTTAGGCGAACGAGATGACACCGAACAAACCGCCGAGGTTTCTTCTGAAGCTGCTCTGGGGCTCGCGGAGCTTGGGTTCAATATCAACTATGCGCCCGTGGTTGATGTTAATCTAAATCCGGAAAACCCGATTATCGGTAGTCTGGAGCGCAGCTTCTCTGATGACCCCGCGGTCGTGACCCGGCATGCGAAGGCTTTTATTGAGGCGCATCAACAACATGGAGTGTATTCAACGATAAAGCATTTTCCCGGCCATGGTAGCTCTGAGGATGATACACACATCGGCATCGCTGATGTGACGGATTACTGGCAGGAAGTTGAGCTGGAACCGTACCAGGAGTTGATAGAAACGAATATGGTTGAGTTGATCATGACAGCTCATATCTTTAATGAGAATCTGGATACGGATCATCCGGCTACATTGTCCTATTCTGTTGTTACCGAGATGCTCAGAGAAGAAATGGGCTACGAAGGGTTAATTGTATCCGATGATATGCAGATGGATGCCATTGCCGAGTATTACGGGCTTGAAGAAGCACTGGAACTTGGAATAAATGCCGGCTTGGATGTGCTGGTTTTTGCAAACAATTCTGTCTATGAAGAGGATATCACTGAGCGCGCTATAGAAAAAATTGTAAATCTTGTAGCGGACGGAAAAGTGGATCGTTCCAATATTGAAGAGTCATATCAGCGCATTATGCTGTTCAAACAGAATCTGGAATAATGTAGCTTAAGATTTCAGGGATTTATAGTTTTTCAACCTTCGGTTTCCGGATCGCTTGTTTTTTTATACTTTCACATATAACTGTCCAAAACGATTTAGGAAAGTGAATAAAAATTTTTTTCAGTCTTGGTAACATTTATTCTTTATCTCGCATATGTTCGCAGAGTTTAACGCAGATTTCCGCAGAAAATCTGCGAGACTCAGCGATTTAATCTGCGTAACTCTCCCGACTAAAGTACGGGACAGGAGCGAGAAATAGATGAGATGTTTGATTTATAATTTACAAACTAAGACCTCTTAAAGGAACAGAAACGAAGATTTTTAGTGATTTTTAAATTGTTTGGAACTGTAATAACTTTCACAGAAAAAGTGATTTAAGTAATTCATAGAACTGTTTCATGGATCATTATACAGCATTGGCAATTGCAATTGGTGTAATCATCGTTTGTGGGATCATTGCGCGGGTTACCGGTCACCATATTGTTACTATGGTGGTGGGCATTGCCGGTTTTGCCGGGATATACATCTACTCGTTTTGGATTATAGAAGAGCTGGAGCTGGCGGATTACCTGATGATGATATTTTTTTTACTGGTATTTTTGTTTGGCCGGATCAAATTTCAGCTTGAAGGCAGAGGTGAAAATCAGGATGAACATTTTGAACAAGCAGAAGAGGAATATCCCGAAGATGACAAGGATCAAGAGGGCGGGAAGCAATCCCCTTAGTTGCAAGTTATTACTTTGTTTGCATTATTAAGAAAGTAATATAGCAAAATAATATCTGATGCCTTAAAATCGGCACCTCCTTCGTGTATGTCCGGGTAATAAACCTGTAAAGCCTTTGGATTCTGTCTTCCTTTTCTTTTCTATTTCAAATAATTATTTACCAGTGTTCACGTTTTTGTTAACTTAAGTAGATGAGACAAATCATCTTCTATAAAACACAATCTGGCAAATCACCCATCGCTGATTTTTTAGACTCGCTTAATGCTAAGCAAGCCCAAAAAGTCGCCTGGGTGCTTCACCTGGTTGAGAAATCCAAACGCGTTCCTTAAGAATATTTCAAAAAACTATCCGGAACTTCTGGTATTTGGGAAATCCGGGTTCAATCCGGATCAAACATTTATCGTCTACTCGGATTTATCGACAACGGGCAGTTCGTCATACTTACCAATGGGTTCCAAAAAAAGACACAGAAAACACCGAAAAACGAAATCCGGATTGCAGAACAACGAAAATCGGATTACCTACTTAGGAAAGGAGAATCATTATGAGCGATTTAGAAGCTTACATCCGGGAAAGGAAAAAGGCAGATCCCGAGTTTGCGAAAAATTTTGAATCAGGCTATCAAAAGTTTAAAATCGGAGTCATGCTCAAGCTTGCCAGAGAAGACGCCGGTTTAACACAAGAAGAGGTCGCACAAAAGCTGAATACCAAGAAATCTGCAATTTCCAGAATTGAGAATCATGCCGAAGATATAAGACTCTCTACGCTGGAAAAATACGCAAGGGCATTTGGTAAAACTTTGAAGCTTGAATTACGAGACACTTCAGAGGTTTAAAAAGGCGCTTTCTTAGAGGCACTATTTAGTAAAATCCAATATACCTGTTACCATTCAAACACTATTCCGACAGTGGGCAAGATAGTGCCAGATGTGTTTTCCAGTTCTGTAACCTGGTAAAAACCATCCCGATCAGGATCAGGAAGCGGGTTGCCTTCATCATCTTTGACAACATTCAGGAAAGGCTGGAGTTCGGTTTCTGAACCATAAGCGTTCTGAACATCTAAAAATAAATTCAAGCTGAAGTTGTCAAAGAAGAAGCGACGATCTATACGGAGATCCAGTTCGTGGAACCATCCGAGCCGTTTCTCATTGACTCTGCTGAAATCGGGGATGCCTTCTCCGCGAATATCCCAAACTTCTTTTCTTGCCGAGCGTTCTCTATCAAACGGAGTATATGGGGTACCGCCTAGCAGCCGGAAGCGAGTGCCGATTTCCCAGCCATCAGCAAATTGCCATCCGCCGGTAAACGTCAATATATGTCGATTATCCCAGGCAGAGGGCGCAAGCTCACCATCCTGCGTTTCAAATTCACTTCGGACAAGCGTATAAGCTAATGTTCCGTAAATGCCATCACGAAAATTTTGCTGAATGAGTGCTTCTATACCATAACTGCGCCCGGAAGAAGTCGGCTCGGCCGGCTCGTTGCCAATGACACCAAAATCACTGCCGAGATTGGCGAGCGAAACGCCTTCCCGGGTCAGGAAGGGGTAGTCGTCATACCATTTGCCGAAACCTTCAAGTGAAAGAACAAGATCAAAATCGGTGACATATTCCACTCCGCCTACAAGATGATCCGAGCGGATGTACGTGATACCGTTGTCTCGGTTGACGAGGTTGTCGTCATCATCCCGGAAACCCAAAAGCGTATAGGGCGGCAATTGGTAATATCGACCAATATTGGCATTCACACTGAATTGATCCGTAAAAAACCAGGAAGCGGCAAGCCTTGGCGAAAGCTGGTTTAATGGATTTTGCGTTTCATCATTATAATCTGCTGCATCTGCCCGAAGGCCAAATGAGAGTGATAGCTGCTGGTTCAAAAAACGACCGGAGCCCTGCACAAAAGCGCCGTATTGATGAACAGGCAATCTGGATTCAAATTCTTCAGTGATAACGCCATCAGGTGTTGAAATTCTCTGGAAATTGTCGACTGTATAAATCGAATACTCGTAATTGACGCCTGTATTTAATCTGTACGTACCCCAACGCCAACGGTTTTCCAGACGTGCTTTATTTTCGGTCTCTTCTGATTCATAATCCAATATCAGGTTATCAGGGTCGCTGTCATCGTTATCCTCGTACTTAAAAGCGGAATTATTCAACTTGTTGCGGCTGAGGACAAGCGTGGTTTCCCGGTTATCTCCGCTATTAATGTATCTCATGCCTCTGGTATAATTCCATTGCTCATTGACGGGTAAGTTATTGAGGATATACCGTTGTTGCTCGGTATCGTCGGCATCCGTGTTAAGCTCAAAATCATCAATAGCGCCGAGCCCGATGAAAGTAAATTGATTATTGTTGTCAATATTCCAGTTAAAGCGGAACTGCAGATCATTGTATATGGGTAAAAAAGGCAACTCGAGCTGTTGAAAGAGGAACTGAAGATATGAGCGACGGTAAGAAACCAGAAAATTGGCATCATCGCCAAGCGGACCTTCAACGGTTGCTCCAAAATCACTGGCGCCGACTGTGGCCGTGACGCCTAGTCGATCCATGCCGTTTCGTTGCGTGAGTTCCATAACGGAACTCAAAGCGCCCTCACGATTAGCCGGGAAAGCGCTGGTGTAAAAATCCACATCCCTGATAAAATCCACATTGATCAGACCCACCGGGCCGCCGGAAGCACCCTGCGTGGTAAAATGATTTATTGTTGGAACTTCGATTTCATCCAGATAAAAGGTGTTTTCCGCGGGAGCTCCTCCACGGATGATCAAATCGTTGCGAAAGCCGCCGATACCGGATGCTACACCCGGAAGGCTTTGAACTACGCGGGAAATATCCCGGTTTCCTCCCGGCGACCTGTCAATTTCAGAAGTGCTAATGCTACGCGTTGAAACGGGGCTTTCTTCAGTACGGCTAACAGCTGACGGGCTGATTACAATTTCATCAAGCCGGGAAGGATCAGGCTCAAGCTCAATTTTAATAGTAGCATCACGCCCTCTTGTAATTCTTACTTCATTAATAGTTTCGCTTCGGTATCCGATAAAACTTGCCTGAACATTATATCGACCGGGAGGGATTTCTCTGATTTCAAACTCTCCATTTTCATCAGTTGTAGCACCGAAATCTGTACCTCGTAAAATGACGTTCGCGAACTCAAGTGGTTCTCCGGTTGCTTCATCCGTTACTTTACCACTTAAAACGCCACCATCAGCACCATTGTCATCATTAGCAAATGCATTTGTATGCGCAACCATCAAGGCAATTATGCTTAATAATCCTAAGCACTTGCTATAGTTTAATTTCATTGCTTAATGCAGGTAATCATTTTTTGTTTAATCGTTTGTTTGGTATCCTAGAATTACAATAACCGGTATGTAAATCGTTCCAAAAAAGTGCGATAAAACATGAATATTTCAGAAAAGTTAAAGAAAGTATACCGTACCATATTCTTCTAAAAGATCGTTATTTTAGAAGCCTTAGTTACTGAACAAATTTTTTTCAAAACTGACTATGCGTCTACCCAAAACCTTCAGAATCATCGGTCTGATTATTGCCGGAATATTTATTGTTTTTCTGTATTTGGAAACTACAGGGGTATTTGACGATTCACCATATCGCACTGTACCCCATGGAGATCACAATCATTATGTGCCTCACGATGCCGATCCTGATGCCCCTATTGATGCATTTCCTACCGAGCCGCCACGAGAAGGGGAGACGATAACGCCGCAAGGGCAGGTTGTAAGGGAGTAATTAGTGCCAGTTATTAAAAGATTAAGACATAGCTGATTACCCGAAACGAGCGATTTTTGCAACCGGGGCGGTACTAATGTGATAAATTCGCTACATCTCCCAAAAAAGCCTCCAGCGCATCGCGATAGTCTTGTTTGTTTGGCAGATCATTATGCCCGCCGCCGTTTACTTTAACCAGTTTTTTTGGAGATGATACCGACTTCTCATACAGTTTTTCGGCCATGGAAAACGGGGTTACCTCATCATCTTCGCCCCCGATAAGTAGCAGTGGGATTTCAATACCGGCGACTCGTTTTAGATTATCTTCTTCCTTTACCACTTCCGGAAATTCAAATCCGATGAAAGGGCGAAGCAGCCGGGGGAGAATGTTGCTTGTTAGATCATCTGCATTGGTAATCGGACTTTCCAGAATATATCCAGCAGCTTCGTGGGTATCCGCCATATATCCTGCTAACAAAGATCCCATTGAATGCCCATGAATAAGTAGTTTCGTACCGGTTTCTTCGCTATGTTTTGCCGCAAAATTATAGGCTTCCTTAGCATCGTATTTTACACCTTCCACCGAGGGGGCGCCGCTGCTTTGGCCGTAGCCGCGATAGTCAATCATGACAATATTGACCGGCAGCCCGGCATATATATCCAGCCAAGGCCTTGACTTAACCATTAAAAACCCATTGCCGCCCAAATAGAGTACTGTGGCGACAGCATCCTCTCGTTCGATATACCAACTGTCCAGCTGCTCACCGTCTTCTGTTTCCAGTGTATGTTGATGAAGGTTCAATCCATTATAATCAAAAGTCTCCGGGGTGATGGTCTGGTGGGCGTCAAATATGCTGCGCTCCTCAATTTCAATGGTTGTGCAAGCGGCCAGTACAACCAGGATCAATAAGGTCAAGGTTTGTTTCATTCAGAGAGGATTTTGCTGATGTGAATATTGTAGCTAACGAGCCGGACGGATGCTATAACAGTTTTTGTTTGGGCATAATTCGTCATTGTCGCTTAATTCCGCCTAAAGGTGGCGTTTTATTAGAGGCACTAATTCTTTTACCCCGCAAATTTCTTTTTCGGGAATAGATATATTATTTATCGTGTTTAGTTGTCCGAATTTGGTATTTTTCATTCCTGAATTTGCAATGTAGTTCGATGTTCAATATCCGGCAGCTCAGAGATTTAATCAGCAAAAAACCAGAATTTAAAGAGCGATTGATACAACCTGATGAAAGGGATTTGTTTCAAAAAGCGATAAAGCTGTACTTTTTTTTGCATCATCTGAGCCACGATCAACTGCCGCAAAAGTGGAGCGATCGGTTTCATTTCAGCTCGAACGTGATATACAGTGCCATTCGCGGCTATATGCTTAATGGTAAATTTGATTTGGAGTATCTGGAATATTTAAATCATGAAATGGCCGAATTTCAGGCCGGTAAAAATGAGTATTCTTGGAACATTCCTCCTGATCAAATATATTACATAGAACTAAAACCGCGGGTACCCATTACGTTCAATGATGAAGAAACCGGTGAAACGCTCGAGCTGATCTATTATCCGGATGAACACCGGGCGGATTATCGTATTTATTAACTCAAAATGTATTTGTTATACCATGATGCCAAAATTTTCAATAGGACTGGGTGCTTTATTTGTAATACTTGGACTCGCTTCTTATTTCGGCACAGGCGCCGAGTCTATCACAGCCTTGATTCCGACTTTTTTCGGAGTGATTTTTATTCTTCTGGGAATTATATCGCAAGCCGGGGAGAAGGCCCGAAAACACAGCATGCACGTAGCCGCGCTGCTCGCTTTGATAGGTGTTTTAGGCTCATTTACCGGGATTATCGATCTGATTGCCGCTGCTGGTGGTGCAGAACTTGATATGCCGATCGCATCTGTTGGTCAGGCCATTATGGCGGTTGGACTTATCGTCTTTCTTGTACTTGCGGTTAAATCATTCCGGGATGCAAGAAGGCAGGCAAATCAGGGCTGAGATACTCAATTAAGGGCTTTGCGTATCTCAACCCCGTTTTTTTGTATTCCTTATTTCCCGCGATTCCATTGGGGCACTTTCTTCCATAACAACCAAATTCCAAAAATAACAAATGGAATACTGAGAAGCTGCCCCATTGACAGCAGCCAGTCCTGGGCAAAATCGGCGGGATCAACTTTGGTGAATTCTGCCAAAATGCGGCTGCTGAAAAGCAAAACCATAAACCAACCTGTGATAAAGCCAACTGGCGGATTGGCTTTATAATGACGATAAATCAGCACAAGTATGACAAATGTCAAAATGTACAAAATGGATTCATATAGCATGGAAGGATGCCTTGGCTCCATACTGACTTGAGTGAAAATCACCGCCCATGGCACCGAGGCTTCCACCCCGTAAATTTCGGAATTGAAGAAATTCCCTATCCGGATGAATGATGCACCAAGAACTACAGGTATGGCTATCCGGTCGGTGATCCAGAAAAACTGCATGTTACCGAGTTTGCGAATATACAGGTATAATCCGATCAGAATGGCTATAGCTCCTCCGTGGCTTGCAAGACCGCCCTGCCAAATATAGAGAATTTCAATCGGATTGCTGAGATAGTATTCTGCTTCGTAGAAAAAAACGTGGCCAAGGCGCGCTCCCACAATAGTTGCAATAAGTACATACGTGAGCAGCAAATCTACTTCTTCGATAGACCTGCCGGCATCACGGAAAAATTTGCGGGTGATGAAATATCCCAACAAAAAACCGGAGGCGAACAGAAGTCCATACCATCTCAAAGTGATCGGGCCGATCTGTTGAAACTCCGGTGATGGCAATACGGCAAAGATTAGCTGACCGGCTACAATACAGGCAGCAAACAGCCCGAATGATTGCCAACCGGTAAGTTGGTGACCAGATTTCTCTTCTTCTTCTTCTTCTTCTTCTTCTTGCTTCTTCTTCCTGCGCTTTTTGGGTTTGGATTGATCTTCTTGTTTCGGTGAAAAGTATGAATTTATCAACCAGAAATACCCGATGACTCCAATGAGCAGACCAAGAATGGTTATTGGAAAAGGCAGATTAATACTGCCAAGTTCTACAAGAATCGGGTGACCTTCCCAGACGAAGTAATCGTTTGCCATGAATTAATTCTTTAGATATTATAATTTAAGTAGTTGGAGTTACGGAGTCCGGCTTTGCTTCAATTTTGTAAATTGATCCCTGCGGAGTGTCTTCGATTCGAATGCCGGCCTCCGAGAGGCGATCGCGGATAAAATCAGCAGTTTCAAAGTCCCGGTTACTGCGCGCTTTCTGGCGTATTTCAAGAAGAATTTCCATTATTTGATGCAACCTTTCTTCTCCGCTTTCATCCGGCTTTGCGTCTTCATACGGCCAGATACCGAGTACATCATCAGCAAGCAGTTTGAGCAGATCATTTAACTCATTCAGGTTTGAAGGGGCTTCGCCGCTTTGTATTTGTTTGCGCACCGGGCGCAGCCGCTCGAAAAACACCCCGATAGCTTTAGCCGTGTTGAAGTCATCATTCATGCATGATTCCACCTCATCCCTGAAATTATCAATATCGAAAGGTTCGCCGGCAGATGGTTCACCATTTTCGATAACTCTGAAAATTTCATGCAGGTTTTTAAGTCCGGTTTCTGCGCTTGTGAGCGCTTCTTCGGAAAAATCAGTTGTGCTGCGATAATGGCTTTGAAGCAGGAAAAACCGGATCACCTCAGGCGGCCATTTGCGGGAAAGCAGCTTATGATCACCTTCGAAAAACTCCGGCAGGGATATCGCATTGCCGAGCGATTTCCCCATCTTTTGCCCGTTGAGGGTCACCATGTTATTGTGCATCCAGTAGCGCACGAATGGTTTGTCGGTGGCAGCTTCGCACTGGGCGATTTCACATTCGTGATGCGGAAACTGATTTTCCAGTCCGCCCCCATGAATATCGATAGTTTCGCCAAGATACCGGGTTGACATTGCCGAGCATTCGATGTGCCAGCCGGGATAACCCATGCCCCAGGGGGAGCGCCATTTCATTAAATGGGATTCATCAGCTTTTTTCCATAGTGCAAAATCTTCCGGGTTCTTTTTGTCAGATGCCGTTTCCACCCGAACACCGGATTCGGCTTCCTCTGTAGAGCGTCCGCTTAGCTTTCCGTATTCCTCAAAGGAATGGACATCATAATACACATTTCCATTCACTTCGTAAGCGTAGCCCTTTTCGATCAGGCTCTCGATCATTTCAATTTGTTCGGGGATGTGCCCGGTGGCTCGCGGTGCAATGTCGGGTCTTTTAACACGAAGCCGGTCCATAGCATCAAAATAACGCCAGGTGTATTT
>CAZDIA010000011.1:0-86462 GCA_964505385.1 uncultured Chitinophagales bacterium | reverse complement strand
AAGCAAATGAGCTTGGCGAAAACAGTTATGATGAATTTTTACGTGTTTTTATCCACGGAGTTTTACATCTTTGCGGATATAAGGATGCATCTGAGGATGAAAAATACGTTATGAGGGAAAAAGAGAATTATTATTTAAAAACTTATAAATAGTTTTTATGCAAAATCATATCATAGATCTTATAGTTTATCTCGTTCAAAGAATCCAGGTTGGGGAAAAAATCAGAGAAATTGACCTGGACTCTATTTCCGGCTATGACTCCTCACAAGTCAGTGCCGCCTATTCATGGGTACTGCAAAAATATAATTCAGGAGAACTCGATCAGGCTCTGAAGGCAGAAGAAGGCGACACACCCAAAAAACCGCACCGTGTGCTGCATTTTGCCGAACGTGCGATGATCAGCAAAGAAGCATACGGATTTCTGATGCAACTTTATCACATGAGAATCATCACCTACCAGACTATGGAGCGTATTATCGAGCAGGCTATGCTTAATTCTTCGGAACGCGTATCATTGCATAAAGTTAAGGAACTGCTTACCGAAATCATGTTTGATCAGAACCTATCGAACCAGGATTTCAGCTCCACACTTTATCTGAAAGGAAACGAAACGATCAACTAATTGCAGGACCGGGTTGAATATTTCCTGCTGACTTAAAGTAATCCAATCTGCATACTATGGCAGGCCTTAAGAAGGACGACTACACCCTGCTCATAGTTGAGTCTCCTTCTGTCGCACAAATTATTGATACCCTTCAGATACCCGCGCTTCAGGTTTGGAGCTCAAAAGGTTATTGCTGGCGGCCTCATTATAATCCCAAATCCGGACGGCTTGAAAAGCGGGTAAACCCTGATCAGATAAAAGACAGAACCGAATTAAAATCACTAGCCCGGTGGACAAATAACATCATCGTAGCCACCGATACCGACCCTTCCGGAGTTTTTCTTGCAGAAGCGGTCCGATCATATCTTAAACAGCATTCGATCAAGCGAGGTTACCTGAGCTCACTCACAGCAGAAGGTGTAGCCCGCACAATCAGAAACGCGGAACCCATGCTGCCTGATGATTACAGACGACTTGAACGGCGGATGAAAGTCCGCCGGATTTTGAATCGGCAGAATGAGTTACGGTGGATCAAGCTGTCAACACTCGCCCTTTTCCGGAAAAGTTCATATCCGCTGCGATATGTTGATGATAAAGGCCGCTGCTGGCACCTTATATCTGATGACAATAATTCGCTGAACTCTCGCACGGTATCCAACCCGGAACAGTGGCATCCTGAGCCTGCACCGCCGCCAACCACACTATGCCTGCTTAATACGGCAAGGAAATCACAAGAAACATTTTCATTTGCCCAGGATAATCTGAATCACACTTTCACTGCTTGCGCCACTGCCGGTTTTCCGATAAGCTATCCGCGAACATCTGCACGCGGTTGGTTTCCATCTACCTGGAACTATCTGACGAACAGGATGCAAAAAGAAAAGCGCGTTGAACATTTGCTTCCTGCAGCATTGAGAACTGTTTGCCCTGATACATATCCTCATGATGCGCTTTACGTACTGCACCCATCCGGGCATACGCCTGGTGAGGTGCGACCGGAGCTCAGACGGGACCATTACCTTATTTACAAAAAACTTTATCACTTAACCCGCCAGGCACTTGCATCCATCCCAAATATTCTGCCTGAACCGGAAACATCGATGAATCCTGTAATAACAACCTCCGGCTGGTGTCATTTTCTTGATAATTGCTTTGCCTGTTCCCCATCCTCAATCGGAAAAGTTACGGATCAACTAACAGAAGAAGATTTTATTCATCTGCCGACGGGGAGTGATCAAATACAACCGGGTGGAAATTTTGAGAAAATGGCATCAGCAACCGATTTACCTCTCACTTCCGAATTAATCACCACACTTACTCAATTGATCCGGTCAGACGAGGTAAATGACCGGGAGTTGGCAGACTGCGCAATCGAATTAAGAAACTGCTGTAAAATTTGAGATTTAATGTTTGAGTTCACTCCGAAAAACCTGAAAAGCTAATGATGTATGATTAAAGCTTAAATAATTACTGTAGTCATCCCGGAAAGAATGGAGCGTAGCGGAATTCTTATCCGGGATCCAGGAGTTAATGCTAATATTTTGCCAAAATCCCTGGATCCCGTCCCGAACGATTCGGGATAGGAATCTGGGATTCCGGGATGACTGGTACTTTAAAAATTTAGGCATTAATATCCTGTTAGGCTTTTTCGGAGTGCACTCATACCTCGAGACACGGGAAACTAAATTTTTGTACCATTCAATTTATTAAACTTCTGTTTACCTTATATTTTGCAGTGGTTTTCAGAATATCCATCCGAACTTCACAATTAAAAGCTTCACAAACAATTTATTGAGATGCGCCTGATTTTTATACTCCCGTTTTTGGTTCTAATGATGATTGTTAATGCTGCCACCGCTTCCACAGATACGCTTACAGTAGGAACAAGAGTGGCAGCTCCTTTCGTAATTGAGGAACAACAGCAATACACCGGCATCACCATAGAATTGCTGGATGAAATAGCTCGTGAACTGGATCTTGCCTACGAGTACGAGCCGCGTGATATTCATGGTTTGCTTGATGGTGTAGAGGATGGATCATTGGATATGGCCGCCTCCGCCCTCACCATAACTTCGGAGCGGGAAGAGGTTTCCGATTTTACCCATCCCTTTTTTGTAACCGGTTTGGGGATGGCCGTTTCTTATGAGACAACATCACCTTTTATAGCCACAATTCGAGGGTTACTTTCATGGGAGTTTATATCTATTGTCTTGCTCCTGATGTTCGTCCTTCTACTGCTGGGAGCCATAATATGGCTGGCAGAACGAAAAGCCAACGCAGATGAATTCGGGGGAAGTGCAGCAGAGGGAATAGGTTCCGGTTTCTGGTGGTCAGCAGTCACAATGACTACCGTGGGCTATGGCGATAAAGCTCCACGCACTTTAACCGGCCGAATAGTTGGTTTCATCTGGATGTTTGCCGGCATCATTGTGATCTCGTTTTTCACAGCTACAATAGCCTCATCCCTGACCGTAAGCCAGCTGGAGAGTCCGATCCGGGGTCCGGCGGATTTGCCTAACGTGCGTGTTGGTGTCCTTGAAGATTCTGCAACAATTACGTATATGGAAGAAAACCGAATCAGTTATTTCGGATTTGAGTCAATCGAACAAGGTTTGCAAGCAGTTAAAGACGGCCGGATAGATACCTTTGTTCACGACGCGCCGATTATTCAATATTTAGCCCAAAATGAATTTACTGGCGAAGTGCGGGTTCTTCCAAATACTTTCAATGAACAATACTTCGGCATAGCATTGCCAAAGGGAAGTGAGCTTCGTAACCCAATGAACAGGGTTATTTTAAACTTTATTAGTGACGACCGCTGGAAAGATATTCGGCATCGATATTTGGGGGATTAGGCAAAACTACATTATCGATATTGCAATCAGGGGAAAATTTTTTTGTTTGATGTTTGACGTTTGATGTTCTTCGAAACATCAAATGTCAAACAAATCGCTGCAAGCCATAACCCATGCTGCAAGTACAACCACTGAATGTGGACTATATAAAATGGTGGCGGGAACTTGAACCAATCAAAAAACCCGTTATTTTTCTTTGTTTACAAGTTCTTTTTAACTTGTAAAAGCGCTTTTAGATTGCCATATTAGTTTATGATGCAATAGCACAACCATATGCTAATCCATTCGGATTATTAAATTGGTTCTCAATAACACAAAATCTAAACACAGACAGGCCAGGATCAATAAAAATGCTGTGATCCTGCACTATTTCAGCAGTGCTGAATAATAAACGACTTCTGATTTATAAATCTATAATTAATTAATCACATGCATAAACTAACTAAACGACTTCCCTTTTTAAGTCTGATAATGCTGTTGGCAGCCTTCCTATCCACTGCAACCATAGCGCAGGGGCAGCCATTTTCAACGGGTGAGCCCGAGCAGCTGATCAGTTCTGAGACTACTCCTTTCATGAGTCCGGTCTGGTCGCCGGATGGTTCCCATATCGCATTTACCACTTCAAATCACCGCGGGATATGGATCGCTCAGGAAAATGGCGAGGGGTTAACCCGGCTAAGTGATGATGAATCGGCCGGCTACGGTTTTTCATGGTCATCAGACGGACGTTCTGTTGCTGCCACTACTGCTCGCCAGGAAGACCGGCGTCGCCTTCACGCGGTAAAAGTTTTTGATCTTGAAACCGAAACCGGACAGACCATTTCCGACTATAGTCGTGAGCGAACCGGAATCCCGCAATGGACCGACCTCGACCAACACATCGCAGTGACCCGGGGTGAGACTATTGAGTTGCTTGAATCCGGTAAAGAACCGGCCTCCCGCCAGCGACAAATGCAGGATGATGCCGTCATTGCGAGCCGCGGAAATGAAGTTCTTCTCATGGACCGCGCAGACATGGAAAAGCAAATTGTACGGCAGTTTGACGACCGCAGAATAACTCATATGGAACCTTCACCGGATGGCTCCAAAGTTGCAGTGCACGTCTTGGGACGGGGTATTTTCGTGATGAATGCTGACGGAAGCGGTCTGCAGGAATTAGGTAAAGGCGAACGGCCCACCTGGATGCCTGACACCAATCATGTACTCGTAATGGAAACGGAAGATGACGGCTACCGGGTAACCGGTTCAGAAATTTATGCTGTTGATATTGATTCCGGCGAGCGTCATCCCCTTACGGAGCATACTGATCTGATCCCTCTTAACCCTTCAGTATCACCTGATGGATCACGTATAGCATTTCACGACGGGCAATCCGGAGTTATTTACACGATGGAGATTGAATAAATCCATAGCCTGCCTTGAAACTCAAGAATCACTTTCCACCAATGTAATTTTTCATCTTATGGGTTCGAATTTTACTATTTCACAAAAATTGTTTCCGATTATAATACTGTTCCTGGCTACCTTGATGCTATTCAGAGTATCTGCTCCGGCACATGGGCAGGAAGTAACCGGCCTGAACGATTGGAGTCTCTATATTGACCCCGGCCATAGCCAGACTGAAAACATGGGTCTTTACAATTATTCTGAGGCCGAAAAGGTACTTGAAATCAGTTTGATTCTTCGTGATATGCTTGAAGAACAAACGGATATTGAAGAAGTGTTTATGGCACGCACCACTCACGAGGAGCAGGTCAGTCTTCCTGAACGTTCCTCTGACGCTAACGCCACCGGTGCAGACTTCTACTATTCCATCCACAGTGATGCCGGCTCACCCGACCACAACTCAACTCTGATGCTTCATGGCGGATGGCGTGAAAATGGTGAAACCGTGGAAAAAACACCCGAGGGCGGTAAATATTTTGGTGATATCATGGATACGGTACTTACGGATGCCATGAGAATCGATCGCAGGGGCAATTACGCCGACCGTACCTTTTATCAGGGTTTCCCGGATAGTCACGATAACACTTGGCCTTTTCTGCATGTTAACAGAGAAACCAATATGGCTTCTTTGCTCAGTGAAGGCGGTTTTCATACCAACCCCACACAGCAACAACGCAATTTAAACAAGGAGTGGTGGCGGCTGGAAGCCAAAGCAGCATTCTGGACAATTCTTGAATTTCATGAAATTGAACGTCCGGAAGTTGGAATTGCCACAGGTTTCATCACCGACTCGCAAAGTGGCGAAACATTGAACGGGGTCACGGTTACTATAGGTGATAAAACCTATACTACCGATACGTACGAATCGCGTTTCCATGAATTTTCTGATGATCCTGATGAACTCAGCAACGGTTTTTACTACATCGATGGACTCGAGCCGGGCAGCGAGGTGGAAGTCACTTTTGATTCTCCGGATCATTTCGAGAAAACCGTCACGGCCACGCTTGAGGATCAGGATTTTACTTTTATAGATGTAGAGCTTGAATCACGCATGCCGCCTAAAATTACCGAGATTCAGGCTCGAACTCCGGTCGATTCTCTTATGCCGGGTGATGATCTTGAAATCACTTTCGATCGAATGCCCGACCCCGACACTTTTGAAGATGCCGTTTCTTTTTCACCGGAGTCCCCTTTAACCCACTGGATGGAGGACGATTATACGCTCATGGTTTCAACGGATTCACTCGAATATCAACAGGATTACACACTGACTATCTCGGATAAAGTTCTGGATAAAGAAAACGGAAAACCGATCGACGGAAACAACGATGGTGAACCCGGTGGTGATTTTATCCTCGAACTGACAACCTCCCCGCCCGATACAGATCCACCAGCACTGGTAGAAACTTATCCAGCGGCAGAAGTTGACACTGATGTGCTTCGCCCGGTAATCCGGCTGGTTTTTGATAAGGCAATAGAAGAAGAATCACTTGCTGACACTCCGGTTACTGTTTTAAATCAGGGCAATGGCGTAGAAGGAACTTCCGATATGCATACCGTCGGCAATAACAGTGTCATTCACTTTTATCCGACCGAAGACCTTGTTAACGATCAGGAATATACCGTTGAAGTTCAATCAGGGTTGAGTGACCGCTTCGGTAATACTGCTGAAGAATTTGAATTTAACTTTAACATCAACGCCCCTGAAATTGATGAAATATCTACTATTGACGACTTTAACGGAGGAATTTCAGGGTGGTGGGAACCTCAGCAAAGCGGAAGCACTACCGGCATTCAAACTGATCTGACCTCAGTAGGATCCGAATCCGGAATAGTAAACAAAACAACAGGTAGCCAAGGTTCTATGAAGCTGAACTATGGCTGGGATACCGGAGCTTCCGAGCACTTGCTCAGAGAATATCTGCCTCCCGATGCAAGCCAGAACCTGCGGTTTGATGACTCCTATATCTTACAGGCATATGTTTTCGGCGACGGCTCCGGAAACCAGTTTCGGTTTATGCTTCGGGATGGGAATCAAGAGCTTGAGGGCAGCGAATGGTACACCATCCACTGGATTGGTTGGAAACGAGTAACCTGGGATCTATCTGAGGATCCCGTAGTTGGCTGGGTTAACGGTGACGGACAGCTGGACGGCCAGCTTTATACCGACAGCTTTCAGCTAAGCTTCGCAGGAGAAGGAGCTGCAGAAAGCGGTACGCTTTTTATCGATGATTATGCAATTGTTGATGTTTTCGATCCGACCTCGACTGACCCTATAGCCGAAAAACCTGATGAATTTCACCTGGGGCAGAATTATCCCAATCCGTTCAATCCAGCGACGACTATTGATTACAAACTTCCGGAATCCTCTCAGGTTGAATTAACGGTTTACACCATCGAAGGGCGTGAAGTACAAACTCTTGTTAATGAGCAGCAAGAAGCGGGAAGTTACAGCGTGAACTTCGATGCATCCAATCTTGCCAGCGGAACTTACATCTACCGAATACAAACAGAGAATTTTTCACAAACCGAAAAAATGCTCTTTATAAAATAAAACAAGATAAGTCTGAGAAACCACGGGTTGGTAACCACGCCACCTGTGGTTTCTTTTTTTAAAAAAAACGGGTCAAACTAATCCCAAAATACAGTCCCGGTTCATCAATTCGGTAAGTAGTGTCAAAACGCAATACACGGAAGAGGTTATTTACGGAGACTCCGATCTCATGCCGCCACTGATCATCGTAAAACAATTCAGAGTGATCTTCAGAAAGTTGATTATCATCAATCCATGTGCGTCCGTGCCCGCCGGAAAGAATGATACCAACTCCATCCTCCACTAAACGAGAGTTTTGTAACCCAAGTAACTCCAATGGTACCGTTCTGAAATTATGTTCCCAAAACAATGCTGCTCCATGTTCACCTTCAATCTGTCTGTTTCTCGCTGATTTAAATGTACCAAAGGGGGTCAGCCCTACGAGACTGCCATCCATTCCCATATAGCGCTGCACGGGCAGCCTGCCTGATGAACTGAATCCTCTTAATCGCAAATCAAGAGTATTGGGCATAAGCCGACGTTGAAGAAAAGTATTAATACGAAGATCCAGATCGGCTTCAAATCTGGTGAAGTCAAAATCAGATTGCAGCAAGTCCTGGTCGCTGTGCTCGACAGTGAAACTAAAGTTATTTGAGCCCGCTATCCCGAAAGGGGCCGGTAAATCTCCGTAGTTAAATTCGAATTGTAAAGCATTTAAATTTCCATCCTCTATCGCCGGGTTTTCACGCTGTATGTATCCCCCGGGCAATGAATAATTGGATGATTTGACGAGACTTTGTTGCCGTTCATGAGTAAACCTTATATCGGCATCTAAATTTATTCCTCCCGGAGAATATCGAAATCCACCATCAAACTGTTCATTTTGATAGTAATCGAAATAATCATCATACCCCAATAAAGGAGCTGCGGAGTTTAATACCCTTCCGAAATTATCTGAGCTGATACGTTGACGCGCGCTGTATTTATAACCCATATCAAATTTAAATTGATTGCTATGATATTGTGCCCGACCGCCGTAAGCCCAGTTCTCCTGACCAGTGTTGTAGCCTGCCAATCCCTCTATTATCCACCCCTCCGACAAACGGACTTCCGGACGCACTCCGAAGTATAGCGATTCAACCCGGTTAAATCTCGCATCTGCATTCAAAGAAAAACCGAACCCATCATCTTCTGTATCTATACCCGGGCCAACAGACAGCATTCCGTCCTCTGAACTTGAGCTGATAAATCGCGTTAAAAAACCGCTTGGTTCATATGCTTTTTCAAGTGTCAGGGTGCTGTCTATAGTTTCATAAGCCCTTTTTTCTTCACCGGATAGCGGAATTCGTTGCGACTGCTGTTCAAACTTATGGCTTTGGCTGATTGAAGTTATATCCCTTTGTATCATTTGATCCTCTTCATACAGAGAGTCGGGTACCGGGATATTCACCTGATAATTTTTGATGGATGCTGCTTGAGTCATCCGGATTTCAGGAAACTGAAAACCGGGAATTCCCAGCAAAAAAGTTCCCTCGATATTCACATTAGCAGGAAGCCAGAAATCCTGGCCGTAATTATTAAAACTCTGGGTATATTCAAAGCTGGCACTATTTACCGGTGGTGGAAAAAACACGGCATCACCTGGAGTGAGGCTGACATCAAGCAGTGCATACTCACTGCCTGAAACTGAAATATCGCCCTTAAATAGAGGTTGAAGACGGTTTTTGGGCTCAACCGATATTTTGTAGATAATGTCATTTTCCAGTTGGTTCTGTTCTTCGATTCTGAAATCATAATAATCCAACGCATCGGGATGGGTAACTCCAATTAAATCAAACCCGCTTATCTCAATATGATCATCATAGAAATTGGGTAGATAGCTTGTGGCTGCAAAGTTATCATCAGCCAGCAAATTATTGGTTTGCTGCTGATCGGTCAGTACTTCTCTTGCTCCTTTTTCATGGTGCCACCAGCTGTTCGAGTAACTCTCGGTTATTGATACTATACCCTCTTCATTGTACAGATTTTGCCTGGTATATGCCTCCGCTTTCCAGGACTTCAACTCTGCCTGCCAATTCTTCTTATGTTCGATAACTCTGCGCATAATCTGATCAGCCGGATCTTCATCAGTAACAACCAACTCATCCATCATTACTTTACCTGGTTCTAACTCTATAATGAGTTCATCAGCCGGTTCTGTAAGCTCTATAGATTTGCTTTCGTAGCCTACATAACTAATCACCAAAATTACGGGGTACGTTTCAACTACAAGCTCAAACTCCCCTTCAGGATTGGTATTCGTCCCTTTATAGGTATCCTCAACATAAATATTGGCACCTGCAAGGGGTTCAGATGTTTCACTGTCAATTATTTGTCCTTCAACTGCGCGCTCATCTATCGCAAATGCATCATCAAATTGTGACAAGAATCCAAGAGAAGCTAAAACAAAAAACGATAATCGAAACTTCATATCCCTGGGTGATTGCTTATTTATAATTTATCAAGCGACTTACATACGTAATCAATATGCGTGTGTTTCAATCACCAGCCTTGGCAATTTTATTCTGACAAAAATTTAACAAACTAACAAAGCAATCTGATTTCAAGACCAGTGATGCTTTAATATTTAAGAACCGATCAATCCGGTAAACTGATAGAATTTTAATTCCTCATGATACATATGTTTGAGGCTTCAACTTATATTGTCAATTTTTGTGTGTTTCATTTTGAGAACAAGAGTATTTTAATCATGAATAGTTTTAAAAAATATTGTTACGCATCAAAGCACTTTTGACATAATTACAATGAAGGTGCAGAAATTGGTCAATAACACCTTGGTGACATATTTGTTTTTAAAATCAAACAACCAATACTTATGGCATAATTTCTGCAATTTCATTATTATATGACATACTCATAAGTAATTTTGATTCATGGAGATGTAATTATTGCATTTAATCAGCAATCACATTTTAAAAATGACATAATTAGCAAGAGTCCAACTGAGTCCAACTAACCAAGCACCCAAAACCAATAAATTCATGAAAGCGCTATATCACTTCACCTTTATGTTATGTATTGCTGTACTTCTGATGTCTGTCCCAAAAGACATTCAGGCACAATTCAGCGATTTAGACCCGGAAGACTCCAGGAGGTTCAGTATTTCAGTCAATGGGGGGTATTTGATGTCATTTGACGGAGATCGGGGATTGTTTTTACCTAATTATGACGCTCAGGAGGTAGACGGAGCATTCCATTTCGGTGGTAATATCAAATATGCATTCACACCTTTCTGGGATTTCGGTTTGGAATACCGTTATATGAATTTGGAGGGACAAAATCCAGATTTTGTCACGATGCCTGATTTTGAGACCGAAGTTCATAGTATTGGTATAACAAATCAGTTAAACATGAATCGACTTTACCGGAGTCTGGATATTTCTGAGACGTTGAACCCATATCTTAGTCTTGGTATTGGAGTAGACGCTTTTACCTACGAAAATCTTGAGACCGGTGATGAAACAAGTGATGAGGTACCATATGTGCGCCCTGGAATTGGGCTTGCAGTAAGTCTTTCTGAAAGTCTGGATTTATACGGTCAGTATGATTGGCATTTCGGGGATTCACAAGTCGACGGGTTTCGACGAAACCGAGATCACAGTCTTTCCACACATGCCACTGCCGGAATTCGTGTTCATTTCGGTTCTTCAGGTGAAGCTAAGTACCGAAATGCTCCTTCAACCCGATTCCTTAACCTTGATCAGTATGAAAGCTTATTGGAGGTCGAAGATAAAGCTGATGAGTTTGACCAAATGGCTGACCGCTTAGACCGCCAGGAAGATGAAATTAATGAGCTTCGTGACGAGCTTATGCAGAGAAATCAAGAGCTTGAGGAAGAGGTCAGAGAGCGCAGAGAAAAAACGGACGAGTTGCAGGAAAGAGTCCGTGAGCTTGAAGAAAAAGTTGAAGAGCTCGAAGACATGGACAGAGTCGAAGTCATTGAAGAATATGAGGAGGAAGATATTGTCCATGAACTCGAACTTGAACCAGGCCACTACATTCAGTTACGTGCAACCCAAGATGTGAATGCAGCCCTGGATTATCGCAATGAGTTGGTATCTGAGCTTGAAGGATATATTGATACACCTGCTGCAAAGTTACTTATAACCGAAAGACTCGATCAAACCATATATGAAGTCCGGATTGGTGTGTATGATGAATATCAGGAAGCTGTTTCTGTATTTAATGATATAGAACATATGATTCCTGAGGATTCATTTATTGTAACATTCCCTCGACCGGAACATCTTCATGAGCACTACTACGACATTGATGTTGCAGATGAATTAGAGGAGTAAATTCCGGATAGTTTCCGGAACAACAAAAAGTTATTCGTCAAGCCGGTGTGGATTTAGTTCCGCATCGGCTTGTTTTTTCAACCTATTATGTTTTTTCGGAATAGTTTGATTGAGTTTTGAGCGATGAGTTTCGGGTGTTCAATTTGCTCCCGAAGGTTGGG
Organism: uncultured Chitinophagales bacterium; assembly: GCA_964505385.1. Classification (GTDB taxonomy): domain Bacteria; phylum Bacteroidota; class Rhodothermia; order Balneolales; family Natronogracilivirgulaceae; genus SLJN01. The sequence goes on along the minus strand of CAZDIA010000011.1, from coordinate 74,505 downwards.
ACAGGCTGTATGATGTTTTATGCCAGGAATGCCTTAAAAATAAAACCGATACAGTAATTTTGCATTGATGCCTGGCTCAGGCATGATTTCGCGAATCTGAGAGAGATGTTGCCGGTATTCGGTATTGGTGAAGTTCTCCAGAGTAAAGCTGAAGGTATGCATTTGGTTGCCATATTCCAGATTATACTGAGCATAGAGGTCACCAATTAAATAACCGTCGGTCGGCACTTCATACTCGTCTGTACGATCCTGATCGGTTGCAAACCGCCCCCGTAATCCGACTTTGAGATCAGAGCGATTATACTCAAGTTCAACACGCCCGTTAAAAGGCGGCATCAATGGGATACCATCCCCGGAGGAGGTCGATAAAAACGGCGGTCTGCTATCCGGGTCGATAAATTCACCGCGGACATAGCTAAACGTCGCATTGTGCATCAGCCAGTCGGTAAGACGGAGTTCGTAGTTTGCTTCCGCGCCGTGCATCAAAACTCGATCCCCGCTGAATTGATACGCTGTCAAATCAGTGCGCTTTAAGCTTTCTTCGCCGGTATTGCGCACATAGATGTAATCATCAATCTGGTTTCGGAATATCGATCCGCGGAATCGCAATCGATCAGTACTGATTCTCGTAAAAAGCTCTGTACCAAGCCCTTGCTCATCTTCAAGATCGGGATTCCCTTTTTCAAACCGGTACACTGCGAGGTGCGGGCCTTCACTGAACAGCTCATCAACACCGGGAGCCTGATACGATCGTATCCCCGTAAAACCGGCGCGAATGTCCGAAGTAATGTTGTATTCAGCCGTTACGGAGGCTGAAAAACCGGTAAACTCCCGCTCGCGCAACTGACCGATGAATGCTGAAAACACTTCTTCTGATGGGGTAACTCTTCGGTAATCATACCGCAGCGCTGATTCCACATTCCACGAAGAAGGCACATTCCACTTTTGATAGGCAAACCCGGCCAAAGCATGCTCATCCGAAGTTGTCGGGAATGTTAATCCGCCGGCAGCATAATCGCGGTATTCATACCAGCTGCCGATAATTCCGCTTTCAAGAAAACGGTTGCCGCGATGGTGAAACTTCCCCTTTATGTTCGTGGTCAAGACCCCGAATTCCGAGCCGACTATGGGAGTCTCCCGATCCTGGCCGTATTCCAATTCTTTGTGATGGTAGTACGAATAAGTTCCGTTAAAATCGAGCCGTCGGGCGAACCCGCTTCCCAACTCGATTTGAGCTTTTGCCTCAAGATACCGGCGGTACATCTCAATATCCACACCACCCGGATGGGCTCCGGCAATACCCTCTCCGCCGGGCACACCGTACTCTGTATCATAATAATTTCCCGACACGCCGATCATCCCCCAGGAAGGAAGCCAGCTCGTACCCAGTGATGCATTCAACGTGGTGATTCCGGTATTATCCAGGGTGCCTGCGGGGGTACCAATATTTTGCGCATTCCGGATGCTCGCGTCCGCACGATAAGCAAAATTCCCGGCTATAGGTCCGTATGACCTTACTCCGCCCGAGGTTCCCCTGTTTACCGACTCGCCCTGAAAACTGACACTTCCGTGATGATGATCAATCAGATTGGTGGGTATTTGCCCGCGATGTACATTTATTACCCCGCCAAGTGTGTTCGATCCGTATACAAGAGAAGAAGGACCGCGAATCAATTCGATTTGCTCGGCCGTCATGGGCTCAATGGCAAGTGCATGATCAGCAGCCGTAGCCGAGAGATCGCCGGTACGCCCGCCATCTTCCAGAATCAGAAGCCGGTCACCGCCAAGACCGCGTAAAACCGGACGGGAGGGCGCCGGCCCCATTGTACGCTGCGCAAGTCCCGGTTCATCATCGAGTGTTTCGGCAATGGTTTGGCCTAATTGTTGTCTCAGACGGCTGCCGGAAATACTGAAGTCTGCATCGAGTTCCAGTTCATCACGCTCCACCGCTGTACCCCGAACCTCCACAACGTCTGACCGGAAAACCGTTTCACTTATTTGAATTTCAACTTCTGCAATTTCCCCCTCCCGGACTTCCACTTTGTATTCTTTGGTTTCGTAGCCCACCCGTTGTGCCCGTATAAAATGCGTGCCGGATGGTATCCTGGTAAACTCAAAAGAGCCATCTTCATGAGTGGTGAGAGTACGATCCAGTTCCTGAATGTGCATCGTTACCCAGCCAACCGGCTCCCCGGTTTCTTCGCTGATTACAGTGCCTCTTATTGATTGGTCATCAAGAAATTCATCATCCGAATGAGCATCTGCTTCCCGGATAATAAACAGCAATAATGCTATCGTGCATAACATGCCTGTTACTCGGCTCACCATTCGGATTATAAGATATTTCTCATTCATTCGGCTCTTATTCAGCTGATTTTTTAAGTATAACTAAATTTTATTGTACTGCTTACTGCTCATCAAAGCCCCGTACCACAACAGTGCAATCGCGGAAATTCGTATCTGCATGATCACCATGCCAAATATCAAACGATAAATCTACATCTCCGTCACGATGCGCCTGGAATTGGAACTCCCATAAATGGACTTCCTGATCATAGACAACCGTAAGCGGGTAATTGTCAGGATCAAACGGCAGCTGACTCTCATCCAACTCCCATTCCGGTTCAGGATACTCGTTTGGGAGATCAAACAGTCCCTGATCCTCCGTTTCATCTATCCAACGGACGGTAATGGTCGGGGTTAACCCTTGTTCATCAGTTACTTCCGGGGATATCATCAGATATGATTCATCTTCTTGTTCATCATGATATACCCAATCCGAAAAATGGCCATCGGGATCTACCTGGCAAAAATCCGGGCGCCGGCTCCATAACAGAAGCTCGCCATCCTTCTCCAGTACAAAACCGGTTGCTTCAGCATGTTCTTCATCCGGTTCAACGGGATTATCACAACTTGTAAGCAGCATGGCTGTAATTATTAACATTGCGATGGAAACAAAGCTTACTGTGCTTATGCGGGTGATCATAGAATTAATATTTATACTTATAATAAATTAAGATCAAGCATCCCTACACGTGCGGGATGATTGATCTTAATCCGGATAATTGAAATTTGATTATCTTTTGCGTTCATGACGATCGTGGGGATAGCGCCCATTCTCATCTGTGCCTTCGTACTCACCTACGTGGATATCTAAATACCCGGAGGCTTCAAAAAGTGTAACCTCTTCCACCGGGCAGTCCCGAACTTCGTCCTGCCGGGTGTTTTCTCCGTCGATACTTTCCAGTGTGCCGCCGCCTTCGCAGTAATCTACACGAAAACGAATTCCGGTATCTCCTTCATGATCTGCCCGAAGGTGAAAACCCCAGGAACCGTCACTACCATGCTGTTCGATGTTGGAAATATCATCCTTCATCCATTCCCAGTTAAGGCGGTATTCACTGTCATCCTCATCTTCTTCCGGATACGGAATTTCATTACCGTCTGCATCCAGGAAAACAACATTTAAAACCGGAGTGTAATACCTGGGATCGCGATCCGGGTTTTCAGTCTCCAGATTTTGGAATGGGTCGTGGACACTTAATACAACCTGATCGCCATCAACATAATCATCGAATATGTTGTCAGGATCATATTCATAGGTGCCATTCATATAGCGTACGATATCGCTTCCCTCAAGCTGGAGCGCTACACCTTGAGGTTCCGGGAATTCACTCCCGCTATCATCGGCATCATCACAGCTGGTGAGAATCAGTGGAGTTGCTATAAAAGCAAGTAATAAGAGTTGTCGAAGTTTCATGGTTCAAAAGTTTTGTGTTGCGTTAGCATTAACGAAAGACACGAAACTAAGTTGCATCAAAATTAAATGCAAGTATGTTGCATCATTTGCTCGACCATGACTGTTTTATCATTCAAAATATTTTAATACTGATATTTTTTTACACCAATCTGAGTGTTGCCTGGTTTAGTGCATTAGACCCATAAGTTACTGTAATTTATATTCTAATTAGTTATTTGGATTTTTTTATCCGGCAACTCAAATATGATCGCTTTAGAATTCTTTCGATCTCGCTTTATTTGAATTCTCTTTAAAAATTATAAACAGTCAATTTCGGCCTAACTTATACAGTTCTAAATTGATTACTATAATACCCTAAGGTTCCACCTCATTTTTTAACTGTTGATCGTAGAGCTTTCTGTATAAACCCGGTTGTTCCATCAAGCTGTAGTGCGAGCCTGTCTGAACAATTTTACCTTCATCCATCACAAATATCCGATCCGCGTTTTGGACTGTAGAGAGGCGATGAGCAATTACCAATGTGGTTCGGTCTTTCATAAGATGTTGCAGAGCTTCCTGTACAGCAGATTCGGATTCCGAGTCGAGTGAAGAAGTCGCTTCATCCAGAAGTAAAATGGCAGGATCTTTCAGAATCGCCCGCGCAATGGCCAAACGCTGCCTTTGCCCGCCGCTCAATTTTACTCCCTTCTCGCCGATTAAAGCGTCATAGCCATCCGGAATTTCGGAGATAAATTCATCTGCATTGGCTAAATACGCGGCTTCTTTAATTTCTTCGATGGTCGCACCCGGCTTACTGTACCCGATATTATCAGCTATGGATGAGCTGAAGAGCTGTATATGCTGCGGAACCATAGCAATAGATCTCCGAAGTGCCTCTATCCGATACTCATCAACCGGCAGATCACCCACAAGAATACTGCCGGCTTGGACATCATAAAAACGGGGTATCAAATGCATTAGGGTTGATTTGCCTACCCCGCTGCGCCCGACCAAAGCAACCGTTTCCCCTGCTTCCACCTCGAATGAGATATTATCAAGTACCGGCTGATCGGGTTCGTACTCAAACATCACGTTGCGAAAAGTTATGGTTCCATCTAAACGCGAGGGGTTTGCGCCATCAGGATTATCTTTTATTTCAGGCTCTTCACCGAGAAGTTCAAAAATTCGTTCAGTGGCACCTGCGGCTGCACTGAAGACGGAATAAATTCTTGCCATGCCGCCCAGCGATCTTCCGATATTAAAACCGAAGAAGATAAACGCGACGAGATCACCCGCGGAAAGCCGGCCGGCAAGCACTTCCTGTCCCCCATACCAGAATATGATGACCATGGCAGTCATAAACATCACGGAGACTGAACTCCAGAATAAATTGCTGAACAAAGCTTTTCTTCGTGCCGTAGTAAACAGGGTTTCTACTCCGCTACCGTACCGCTCGGTCTCATAGCTTTCTCTGCCGAATGCTTTTACGGCAAAAACCGAACTCAAAGCCTCTTCCGCAGCAGCAGTAGTATCAGCGAGACGGTCTTGCACCCTGCGGGAAAGCTGACGGATTTTATGCCCGAAGTATTTAACGGCAAACGCAATCAACGGAACGGTGACAAAAAGCACCAGGCTGAGACGCCAGTTAAGCCAAAGCATTAAGCCTGCCGAGCCGAACAAGCTGATGGTCTGAGTTATACTCTCCGAAAATGTTCGCGTGATGGCATCCCTGAGCGAGGCGATATCATTGGTTAGACGGGATGTTATTTCGCCGAGCCTGCGCTCTGAAAAAAATCTTAGGCCAAGCTTGTGTAAGTGTTCATACACGTTTTTTCGTAAATCCGAAACAATCCGCTCTCCCACCCAGTCAAGCATGTAGGAACCCCAAAATCCCAATAACGCCTGTATCATAAAAAGTCCGAGCAAAACCACCGATATGGTGTTTAGCAAGGAGGCGTCGTTATCTACGAAAACGGCATCAAGCAGCTCGCGTAAGCCCAGCGGTATCGAAAGCCATACGAATGTAGCACATACCGATGCTTTGATGGCAGCAATCAGCTTAATCCGGTACGGCTTGGTGAGCCCGAAAATCCTGCGGATTACCGGTAGAAGGGGTTTTATTGATTTTTTCGATTTCAATAGGAAACAGGGTGTCTATTTTGGGTGTAAAAATAGCAAACCGATTACTGCGGGGATTCATTCGCACATTCATAATGCCGGCTCACCTCTTTTATTTGAATGAAAAATTATCCGGCTTTGTTTTTTCTTCTTTTAAAATTAACCCATCCCTCATCATGCGGTTTTTTATCGATGCATCGACGCTGAACCGAAATACGAACGGCACGGCCAAATATACCTCTCATTTATATACCTCTCTCTCTGAACTGCCTGGCAAGCATAAACTTACAGCAGCTGTAAATACCAAAACTGCTCGGCTCCCGGAGACTGACCGTCTCGTTCAGTGCCATAATTCTCCGCATGTAACGATAAACCGTGACCTGATGGGCAACGCTCCCCGCATAGATGCGGATGCCGCTTTTTTCCCTAACTACTTCATGCCGTTTAACTGGGAAATTCCTTCAGCTGTAACTATACATGATGTATCTTTTTTAACTCACCCCCGATTTTACTCCTTTAAGATGCGAAATTGGTACCGACATCGTATCAAACACTCGGTTAAAAAGGCCCGAATCATACTAACCGTTAGCCGGGCTTCGGCGCAGCAGATCCATAAGCATCTTGGTGTCAGTACTGACAGGATTGTTGTCCACCTTCCTCGTTGGCTTAATAAATCGCCCGTTATTCCTTCACACAAGCGGGAGCGCACTCTGGTTTATCTCGGTAACATGGAACCTAAAAAGAATGTGCTCCGGCTGATTCGCGCGTTTCAACTTAGCAACCTATCCGAATACCGGTTGATGCTTATTGGCAGCCTTCATGCCGGGAAAAGGTGGTCCTCCGCTTTCCGGGATCTGGTTCAGCAAACACCGGGCGTCACCTGGAAAGGCTATCTACCGGATGAGCAAGTAAGCAGTATTTTAAAATCCGCTTCGGGTTTTATCAACTTGAGTAACGTGGAAGGTTTCGGATTACCGCAATTGGAAGCACTTGCAGCCGGAACACCTGCACTTATCTCAACCGACCCGGCCCTGCAGGAGGTAAGCGGTGGAAGATCTCTCACTACGAATACATCCGATGATCATGAAATCGCGGAAAATATTGAAAATCTAACCCGATCGCATTTTGAAACGGCTTCCGTGCATGCTGATGAAATTCAACAACTCTATTCGAGGGAACGCTATGATGCTTCCTTAAACGAAATTATTGAGCGGCTTCACAGCTCCGAACGCCCGATCTTCCCCGGTTACGGATCATCCCAACCCGATGAAAGCCTTGCAATTATATCCACATCAAGCTATGCGGCGGTATTTGGTGCCCCGATATCTTTATCTAAAATGCAGCTTGCTTTTCCTGTCGCTGCGGGAGATCAGATAACTATTAAATCAGAGGCCGAGCAACTTGCAAGGTACTATCCTTCGGTGTTTTCATTAGATCGACATCTGTTCCGGAATACATTACATGATACCCATCTTAACGAAAAATCCGGAATCGAACATTCTAAGGTAAGAAAGCAGCATCAAAAGCTGATTCGCCTGCTTGGTAGCTTTCCGGTAATAAAAGCGGTCTATTTTTCAGGCGGAACATCACATCAAACCGGGTTATACACCAACCCTGATCTTGACTTGTTTATCGTTGCCAAAAAAGACCGTGTTTGGATTGCTTATCTTATTGTACGCATTCTAAGCACGCTTTTGAAGAAAAAAGACAGTTGCTGCAGCAATTATCTTGTTGATGACTCCGCTCAGGAAATTACCTGGCAGCAAGATTACTATACCGCTTTTCAACTACTGTTTCTGAAACAAGTTTTTCGTAAAAAGGGTACGGAGCATATCAGATATCACAACCCATGGATTCGGGATTATTTCCCGAATATACCTGTACATAACGTAAAGATGCAGAAACAGGAGGATCGCGATCACCCTAAAGATATAAACAGAAGTTGGTTCAAACCGTTTTTTTGGCTGAATCTTACGATCATGTATTTCTTTGCCCGAAAATGGCAAAAAAACGGAAACAGAAATCTTAAAGGCGGACTAATGTGGGATGCTTTTCGAATCAAACTTCATAACAATGATCACCGGCCTTATGTGTATAAAACGTATGAGGAGATCCTCAAAAAAACCCGTAAACAACTGACGCATAGAGCCAAATGGAAAGAAAAAAGTGTATCTGAATTTGATTGATGCAATTAGGCTGAAAAGATTCTGAATCATTCACAGGCGTCTCCACCTTTCATTCTAGTATCACTCTTCCCGAACTTTCGGATAACCAAGAAAAGAAAGATATAAACCGATGCAAAGCTGCATCGCAGCAGGTCAGCAAACTTTCGTTGTTTTACAGCTTTTTTGGCGACAGATTTAAGAAGCAGCAATTGAGTGTAAAGCTGCGATCGAAGTCCGACCGGATATTTCAATTTCGTCTCAACCCTGTCAAGAAATATTCGGCCAAGTGATGTAAACTGACCGTATCGAGGAAAAACGCTGAGAGCGGTACTCATCAGATAATGCTGGAAATCGAGCCAGGCGGTTATCTCGGAACTTTCTACTGCATTCGGTGAAGGATCAATAATGTAAATCGAATGGCTTTCTTTGTTTACTAACACATTTCCGAGATGTAGATCGCGGTGGAATGCGTAACGACCCTCCGTTTCGAATGACTGATCCAAAACTAAAGCGTACCACTCCGTCAATGCATCCGCTACACTGTATAGTTCTCTATAAGATAACCTGAATTGTGCGGGTTCTGCATTTACATGCGCCATCACTGCGGTACCTACCTCACTCTCGATTGGTTCGGGTATTACAACCTTAACACGGTAACCTTCTCCGAATAAGCGGTTTTCCGGAGTATATTCCGCCAGTTTCTTAGCAACCGCAATGCACACAAACATCCTGTCTTCGTCCTGGTAGGTTTTGACAACTCGCGCTCCCCGGAAGCTGACCGTATTGGATGAGTTTATCTGAGATGGTAATTGATTATTCATCAGAACGGTTTTATCTGGTAATCAGTTAAGGATGTCAAAGTAAATTACATGCAGTTGAGATTATGCCGGATCAATCGAAAGATTCTTTAGAAAATAGCAATGTATTACTTATCGGAGGTAGCGGTTTTATAGGATCTTCCGTGGCTTATCAGCTTGCTGCAGAGGGTGTAAAACTCAGTGCGCTATACCACAAAAACCCGCCGGAACCCAATGGCGTTCGACAGCTCAAAGGTGATTTTCGCAAATTTGATTGGACAGCACTTGAAGATGATTTACCAGGAGTGATTATCCACAGTGGCCGGATATCCGGTCGAACCACACCGGGAAGATGGCTTGCAGGATGGCAGGGCGCCTGGGCAAATCAAAGGCTCGTCAAATGGATGGAATCGCTGAAAAATCCTCCGAGGCTGGTTTATGTTTCCGGCACGCTTGTCTATGGTTCAAACGGCACCAGGCCGGTCCACGAAGATGCTCCTTTGGCGCCAACGGGATTTCAAAAATATTACTTGCGTGCGGAATATCCCCTTCTTAATGCCGCAAAAACCTCTCAGCTTCCGCTTTACATTGCTCGGGCACCCTGGGTTTTGGGTGCGGGATCTTGGTTTCGACAGTTTTATTGGCGGCAAATTCAAAGGCAGGGGGAGGTTCCGCTTTTCGGCGATGGCGAGAACCTGATGTCGATCATCCATGTTTCGGACTCTGGACGTCTTATAAATCACATTGCAAAACATTCTGCTAAACCGGGTGTCGTAAACATGGCTGTACAAAAACCGGTAACTCAAAAAATGTTCTGCACTACCCTATCCGATCTTACGGGCGTGCCCGTAAAGTCCTATTCACTTGAAACCCTTCGGCGTAAATATGGGAAAACGGTGGCTGAAGCCTTGTCCTTTTCTCTTAATCCGGTTTCAGATAGAACCGAATTAGAATCATTCAAACCAAACTTCCCGACCCTCTCTGAAACTTTGGCTGATGTGATACAAAAACTGGAAAAGGAGAGATCAGACTGAAGGAATGTTGTAAAGTTATAAATCTCGCCAATCTAAATTGTCTCAACTTTAACAGAACTGCGCCACTGAACGAACGGTTTTGGCTTTCCGTTTTTTATCTCAATTAATGCAAACATAACCGGGCCTCTATCGCATGACCGACGAAAAAAGTTACTACAATGAAGTTGCCGACTATTACGACGAGGATGCCAAAAGCTTCGAACAGCGTTACGAAGAAAACAGGGTTCTACAGAAAATTCGTCATTCCTTTCGCACTGTAGCTGATCGCCACCCATTCGATAACGCCCTTGAGATCGGGTGCGGTCCCGGTTTTGATGTTTGTTACTTTGCAGAAAGAAATCCGGAGAGCAAAGTCTATGGAATTGATGTTTCTCCGGAGATGGTTAGGCTCGCCGAAGATAACGTAAAGGAGAATAACCTATCAAATACCCGATTGGCTACAGGCTCGGTTGAAGACTTGCATTACTTATTTCCCGACACCTCTTTCGACCTGATCTATGTTTTTTTCGGCGGTTTGAATACCGTTTATGATCTATCACTGGCAGCTTCACAAATAAAAAATATATCCGGGCCCGGCACACGACTCGTCCTTACCTTTGTAAACCGATACTATATAACCGAAATCCCTCTTTGGTTGGCTAAAGGCCGTACCGACAAAGCTTTTGAGAGAGTATTAGGACGATGGCAAGGGTATTCCGACAACCGCAAGCTGCCAAGCAATGTTTTTTCCGCAGGAGATATCCGAAAGGCTTTTAAAAATCATTTCAAAATTACTGAAACCCGCGGGTACAGTATCTTCTATCCCGCCTGGTATCGGGCGCATCTTCTCGATAAACTGGGTAGTGTCGCAGAAAAACTATGGCGTTTTGATCAACTGATATCGAGAACGCCGTTTTGGAATATAGGGGAATACAGTCTGTATGAGATGGTTAGAGATGAGTAGTTATATTCTGCTGAGTGTACTTACGTTAGGATAAATTTTAACGCGAATCTTTCCCTTATTTGGTATTCTGATTTAGACTACAAAAAGTGTAGAGCTCCCATTTATAGCAGATCAATTTTCAGAACTTTTATGCCGCAAAAGCGAACTACACCGACCAAAGCTTAGGATTAAAATATCATTAATTCAGTAACTATGGCTTTATATGATAACATCATCAACGCTACAAATACCGACATTGATCAATAGCTATTCTGTAGCATCCACGCACTATACATTCAGTAGCAGATTTAGTCAAACATAAAATTAAGTAGAATTAACAGCGAACTTTTATTTATGCCTAAATGTTTTGTCCTATCTTAGTTAACACTTAAATACCGCTCACTAATCTAATCACCTAATAAGGTCCTCTACATGAGTACATATATCGAACAACACTTCGAGAAGCCCATTGATCGCAAAAAGTTTCTGAGGACAGTCGGATCCGCCACGTTGATTTCGTTTCTCGGGATCAAATTAACTTCCTGTGATGTAACCGACGCGACAGAAGATGATGATCGCGATGACATTGTAGAAGAAAACGGTACCGTCACCATTAACCTGAACAGCGAGTCTTTTGAGGAACTGAAAGAGGAACTTGCGTGGAAACATGTCGGTGATCAGCAACTCTTGCTGGTTAACGTGGACGGAGAAAAAATACGAGCATTTTCCGATGAGTGTCCACATCAAGGTTGCAGGCAGGACTGGGAATTTGAAGATGGTACCTTTCATTGCACCTGTCACGGCTCCAGATTCGATACTACCGGTCAGGTAATTGAAAGTCCGGCCACCGAAGACCTTACGGAATACGAAACGACTCGTGAGAATAACGAACTAACAGTTATACTTAGCTAATTTAATTTCGGAATTATGCCACATACTCATGTATACGCAAGTTTGCTCTCGGGGATTATTGTATCAACTTTGGCGGTAGAAGCGGGTTGGTCACAGGAAACGTACTCTTTTGTAGATGATCAAACGGAGATAAAGCTCAGCGGCAGCACCAATATCCAAAGCTGGGATGCTGAAACTAAAATCGGAGAAACCGACATCATCCTTCAGGAATTCACGGATACTTCACTGGATTTCGAGCGATTTTATTTCACAATTCCGGTAGAAGCAATCGATTCAGGAAACAGTCGGGAGACCTCAAGCATACATGAGTATCTTAGAAAGGAAGATCATCCCGAGATTAGTTATGAATTGTCGGAGATCAAAAGTTTTGAAGAAAATAATAGTCAGTATGTAGTAGAAGCTGCCGGGGATTTATCTGTAGCGGGGGTGACACAAAACATTGTACTTTCTGCTACCATGCAAAAGACAAGTGATTCCACATTTCGAATAATCGGAGAATACGAAATGAAAATGACGGATTTCGACATTGATCCCCCCACCGCTTTTCTGGGAGCCGTCCGGGCGAGAGACGAATTGAAAGTCAATTACGAAGTTACTCTCACACGATGAGTTCTGATATAACTATAGCTGTTTAAATATGTTTTTTTGACGAAATTGACGGCTTAGCTGAAGTTCATTAAAAACCAAGCACAAAAAATCATATAAATCCTGCACTATGTACCGATCTGCCTTATTTTGTTTGGCACTAATTCTCATCACAGCATTTCCTTTTTTATCCGCCGCGGGTATGAATTCGGAGAGCGATTCAACTGAAAATTCGGAAAATATATTCTGGGCAAACAGTAATATAAATACCGCATCTGTCTTTCGTGAGGAACCGGGTATGTTGAGATTGTCGGTCAGGCATACCTTCGGTATGCTCGATGGTGGAATCGATACATTTTTCGGCGTCGATCAAGGGGCTCATACCCGAATCGGTATTGAATATGGTATCACCGAAAGACTTTCTGCAGGCATAGGCAGAATGGGATTTCAGAATGTAGTTGATATTCATTCTAAGTATACCCTCACTAAGCAGTCTCAGTTCGACGCCTTTCCATTGGAAACTGCATTACGTATCAGCACGGGAATAGATACCCGAAGCGGTATAGATCGCAACTTCACGGAGCGGTCTACCTACCTGACGTCTTTGATGTTAGCTTATTCATTCGGCAATTTCCGTCTACAGGCCTCTCCGATGTATGCCCATTATAATTATTTAGACGGTAGCGTAAATAATTCTCAATTATTTGGCGCAGGCCTATCAGCGAAATATCTGCTCACCGATGAGATCGCGGCCAGTGTGGAATATCTGCCCGTCATAGGTACAAGAAACGAGGATACCAGTGACAATTTGGGCTTAGGTATCCACATTGACGGTGGTGTGATCATTTACCAGGTTTTTCTATCTGCAACCCAATGGCATAATGAACAGTATATTATGGCAAATAATAATGACCGGTTCTGGGAAGGAGATATTCGTATAGGTTTCAACCTCCAAAGAGAGCTTTTTTAAGCTTTACCGGGTATTCCCCGGTACCAAAATCACCTTGCCGAAATTCTTTCGGTCCTCTATGTATTTATGAGCTTCCGCAGCTTCGGAAAATGTAAACGCCGCATCCAAATGAGGACGTACCCAGCCGCTTTCCACTCCCTGAATCAGCCGTTCAATAAAGCTTCGCATTTTATCTGATTCGTTCCAAAGATGAGCCAGATTTACACCAAATACGCCTTTATTCTGATTCATCAGTTGAACCGGAGTGAAAAACGGCATCGAGCGCAATAATGAAAGATACTTAAGTTGGCCGAATAAATTTGATATCGTTACATCAGAAACACCGAAGAAACCAAGGCGCCCGGTTGGGCGCAATGCTGAAAAACTTTTCTTCCAGTTAGCACCTCCAAGCGGATCAAAAATCACATCAGCACCTTTACCGGCTGTAAGTTTCATCAGCTCTTTTTTCCAGTCTTGGGAACGATAGTCTATGGTTTCATCAACTCCTCTTTCTTTAAGGCGCTCGTGCTTTGCCTCTGATGCAGTACCCAAAATTCGGGCACCCAATTTGCCTGCAATATCAATCAAAGCAAGTCCCACTCCGCCACCGGCATTGTGAATCAGAACAGTTTCATCTTTCTGCAGTGCACTCATCTCCACAACCAGCATGGCTGTAAAATAATTTACCGGGATTGCTGCTGCCTGTGCATCCGCCAGCTTATCCGGAATATGAAAAACCTGGCTGGTATTTACTACAACCGTATCTGAATATCCACCAAAACGGGTTACGGCAACCACCCGGTCTCCTGCTTGAAACTGGTCCACATTACTGCCGGTTTCACTAATTTTACCGGCAACTTCATATCCAACAACTGTCGGGAGTTTGGGGGCATCCGGATACAAGCCTTTGCGTGCAAGGATATCCGCGTAGTTAATACCAGCCGCATTAACCTGGATTTTCACTTCATCAGGCCCGGTTTTTGGTTCGGGATACTCCTTTATTTTAAGAACTTCCGGAGCACCAGCTCTGGTGATCGTAACAGCTTTCATTTAATTCGGGATTAGTCAAAATCTGATTCGGGATAATACTAAAAATTGCACATTAGTTCTGATAACAATTAACCGTTGTATCATAACATATTTTTCGAAGCTAAAACATCTTGTCCTTAGTGACATCCCTGATTACCTTGTCATCAAAACATTAGTAATTTATTTTGCCGTAAACGTTATGGAGATTTACAAAGAATTCAAATTTGAAGCCGCTCATCATCTTCCCAATGTTCCGAAAGATCATAAATGTTATCGTCTTCACGGTCACAGCTACCGGGTTAAGCTATTTGTTCAGGGTCCCATTGATGAGAAAATCGGATGGATAATGGATTTTGCCGATTTAAAGGAAGCATTTTCCCCGCTTTACCAGAAGCTTGATCACAGGTATCTCAACGAAGTCGAAGGGCTTGAAAACCCTACAAGCGAGAATCTTGCCAAATGGATCTGGAACCGGTTAAAACCTGATCTACCTGAATTATCTTGCGTGGAAGTAGCTGAAACCTGCACATCAGGTTGTGTTTACCGCGGAGAGGAATAAGCTTTTCTACTTCCCCGCCTCGGTAGTAAGTGCCTGCTCTCTGTACTGCATTTCATACAGTTTTTTGTAGATCCCATCATCTACCAGAAGGAGATCATTGTGGGTACCCCGCTCGCGAATTCTGCCTTTATGCATCACGATAATGCTATCAGCATGGCGTATTGTTGACAGGCGATGGGCTATCACGATACATGTTCGTTGTTGCATTAAGTGATTAAGTGACTGAGTAATCAGCTGCTCGGTCTCAGTATCGACATTTGAAGTTGCTTCGTCCAATATTAAAATATCCGGATCATAAACCATGGCACGAACAAAACAGATTAGTTGTCGCTGCCCCATGGAAAGTGATGCTCCGCGTTCGCGAAGTTCATAATCATACCCACCAGGAAGTTTTTGGATGAATTGATCCGCCTGTATCATCCTCGCCGCCTCTTTGACGGAATCATGTGAAATCTTCGGATTTCCAAGTGTTATGTTCTCCATAACCGTACCTGAAAACAGCGCATGATCCTGCATTACCAGCGCAAAACGCTCTCGCAGTTCTTTCAGCTCCATATCCCTGATATCCACACCATCAACCTTGATGGACCCGTGCTGAATATCATAAAACCGGGTAACCAGATTTATGATCGTAGTTTTACCGGCTCCGGTTGCGCCTACAATCGCAGCCACCTCGCCGGGGGCGATTTTCATATTTAAATCTTTGATGACATAGTCTTCATTTTCATTATACCGGAACCATACATTCTCAAACTCAATCTCACCATTGCGGTGCGCTGGTTTTACCGGTTCGGGCGGATCCTGAATCTGATTAGGTTCATCCATCACGGAAAAGATTCTCTCTGATGCTGCAAGCGCGCTTTGCAACGTGTTAAATTTCTCAGACAAATCCCTGATCGGCATAAAAAACTGCCGCACATATTGAACAAAAGCAAGTAATATTCCGAAGGTTACATCTCCCGCAAGCAGTTGAGCACCACCATACCATACCACCAGAGCCATAGCCACACTGGCAAGAACCTCAACAAGAGGCCAGAAAACTGAAAAGTAGAATATGGTTTTTACATATGCCTTTTTGTGACTCTCATTAACTTGATCAAACCGCTCAGCTTCTTTTTCCTGCCGGTTAAAGAGCTGAACTACGCTCATCCCGTTTATGTGCTCTTGAATAAAAGAATGCAGTCTGGCAATTTGATCCCGCACATCCAAAAAGGCGACTCTCACTTTGGCTTTGAACCACAATGTAGCGTAAACCAACACGGGAATCGTAAGGAAGGTAACCAATGACAGCTCAACACTCATGCTGAGCATGAATCCCATGATGAATACAATCCGAAATAAATCTCCGATGATATTTACCACCCCGGAAGATAACAGCTCGCTAAGTGCTTCGATGTCGCTGGTCGTACGGGTAATTAACCGGCCGATCGGATTTTTATCAAAATAGCTGGTGTGGAGGTTGTTGATTTTATTAAATACAGCTGTGCGTAAATCATACAGAGTATTCTGACCGACCCACCGGGTAGTGTACGTCATCGCGATCATGAACAGAGTCTCGAAGATGAGCACTGTTATATAAACGCCGATTATCCAAATCAGCCCCTCCATATCTCCGGGAGTGATATAATCGTCGACGGCCACCTGTGTGATGTACGGACGTAATGGTCCCAGGAAGGTTACCAGGAGGGTAAGGACGAGTGCAAGAAGCAGCAACCATCGGAATGGCCGCACAAAGCGCCATAACCTCTTGATAAGCCCCGAATCAACGGCCTGCGCCTTAGTATCGGCACCGGCCTTTTGATCATCTTTTGATTTTGGTTTAGAGTCGGTCGATGTCATCAAACGGAGTACGCGGCGTTATGGGAATCGGTCGCTTTGACTTACCTGATTTACCCCTGTCATCGCGTTTTGCCTTATCGGGAGCCTCTCTGCGTTTGTAATCCCGGTCTTTGTCTTTCCTGTCCCGTTCAGATGGACGAGGGCCTCGGGATGAACCGCCCCGCGCTTTTTGATATTTCTTTCCGCGACCTTTTGAGGGAATTCTTTTTTTGAACTTTCTCCCGCTCTTGCTAACCGGTTTTTTTCTGGTTTTTGGTTTTTGCTTGAGATCAATCAATTCAACTCTCGGACGGAAGATGCCTTTCTCTTGATCCGGATCAGTCATGATTGGTCTCAACTCGGTAGCCAGCCAGGTGTCTTCAAAAATATTGCGCGCTTCTTTAAGCAGTACAAACTGATTGGTATATCGCGCTGAAAAATGTGTGATCACCAGCCGTTTAACATCCGCGGTTTTAGCTACTACTGCCGCATCCTGCGCAGTGCTGTGCCCGGTTTCCTTGGCTTTATCTTTCAGGTTTTGCCCGAAAGTCGCCTCGTGATACAGCACCGTTGCTTTTTCGGCAAGCCGGATTGCATTTTCACAGAAAACGGTATCGGTGATGTATGTGAAGCTATGCCCTTCACGCGGTTCTCCAACTATGTCTGCGGATTTTACCACGCTTCCATCATCCAGCGTTACATCATTGCCCGCTTTCAGTTCTTTATACTGAGAATCTTCGGTGATTCCCATCTCTTCTGCTTTCTCAGCATCTACTTTCCCGGGCTTGTCTTTTTCCTGAAGCCTGTATCCAATGCAGAATCGCGTATGTTTAAGCGGACGCGCTTCCACAAAAAACTCAGGTTCATCAAGGATAATATCGTGTTCAAGATCATCTTTGATAAGTTTGTATTCGATCTCAAAAGTAGGTTCTATACCAGTGATATCGAGTAATGTTTTCACAAATTCATCCAGACGTTCCGGGCCTATAATCGTAAGTTTTTTCTCACGCCTTTGCAGTTGAAACGTGTTGAGCAGACCCATCAGCCCGTGAAAGTGATCACCATCCAAATGCGAGATGAAGATGTAGTCAATTTTAGACCTCTTCATTCCGGCCTGAAGCATTCGCATTTGTGTATTTTCGCCACAATCAAACAAAAAAGTTCTGCCTTCGCGCCAAACGGCTACCGAAGGAAGATGTCGTGTTGATGTTGGAGTTGCCGAAGCAACACCCAGAGGCATTATAACCATAACTCTCCTTTATTTTATTTTTGGCCTTATCTGCTTTTCAGGCAGATAAATCCTGATTTTTGGTTGTTTATAGTTGTTGCAGTTCCTGTTCAATTACTTGTTTACGGTGCATGGCAGCATAGGCACCATCTTTTTTCAGGAGTTCATCATGTGTACCTTTTTCTACGATTTTTCCATCTTGCAGTACATAAATTTTGTCGGCATTCCGGATAGTAGAAATTCGATGACTGATAATAAGTTTTATGCTATCGGACAGTCCATGTTGTAAATGATGAACGATATCATTTTCGGTTTCGGTATCTACGGCACTTAGCGAATCATCAAGAATCAGAATCTCCGGGTTTCGTATTAACGCCCGGGCGATGGAAGTTCGCTGTTTTTGCCCGCCGGAAAGAGTAATCCCTCGTTCCCCCAGAATCGTTTCAAATTTCTTGTCAAAGTCCTGAATATTTTCGAGCACTGCAGCCTGTTGGGCTGCGCGCTCAATCTCGCCATTATTGGCCTTCAAATGTCCAAACGCTATGTTTTGGCCGATGGTATCTGAAAACAGGAAAATATCCTGTGGTACGTAACCAATTTTATCTCTTAATTGTTCCACCGGAATCTTCCGGATATCAATGCCATTAATTTTGATCACACCTTTTTCAGGATCATATAATCGCGGAATCAACTGCACAAGCGTTGATTTTCCGCTGCCGGTACGCCCCACAATCCCAACGGTTTCGCCTTTGTTAATCTTCAGCGAAACATCCTCGAGAGATTCTTTGTCAGCTCCCGGATAGGTAAAACTTACATGCTCAAAAGTGATTTCTTCCACCTTTTCAGGTGCCGTAATGCTATGTTCAGGATCCACGTCTTTAAATTCAGGTTCATTAAGCAAAGCGAGCACACGTGAAGCTGAAGCAGCTGAGCGTTGCAACAGGTTAAGGGTGTATCCCAAAGATGCCACCGGCCAGGTCAGATACGTGACATAAATGACAAATTCGGTAATATTTCCTACCGTAATCAGCCCCGCAATTTCCATCAGTCCACCCTGCCAAATTACAAGAATTATTGAAAAACCAATAAGAAAATTTAAACTGGGATGAAACAGAGATTCAATCAAATCAAGTTTAAGCTTTTCTTTCCGGTAGGTAACATTTTCACGATCAAACCGGCCTTCCTCATATTCTTCACGGTTGAATGCTTTAATCATCCTGTTACCGGAATACGCTTCCTGAACCAGTCCGGCCAGCCGGGCATATTGTTTTTGAATTTGATGTGACCGCTTATGGATAAATCCGCTAACCCAGTAGGCAAATGCTGTTAAAAATGGCAGTGGAAGCAGCGCCCACATAGTTAACTGAGGATTTACCATCAGCATAATTGCGATGATGATACCGGCCCTGGAAAACGTATTAACCATATACATAAATGCCGGACCGAAATATTCCCGAAGGCGAACTATATCCTCGGTTGTCCTGGTATAAATATCTCCGCTTCGGTTTTTGCTGAAATACTCCTGTGGCAGCTTCTGAAGATGGTTGAATACTTTATTTCGTATATCGTATTCAATTTTTCTTGAGGTGACGATCAGAGTTTGCCGCGTCAAAAACAGCAGAATACCATAGAGTAATGCGGCTGCTGTAATATAACCGGCATAGGTGGCGAGTGTCACACCAATTTCAGAAGTAAAAATTATTTCAAAAACGCCTTGCAGCTCACGATCTACATCTGAAGTGATTTGTTCAATATTGTCGATCGTTTCACGAACAAAAATTGGTATCCAAACCAGAAACAAATTGGCAATGGTTAGAAACACCACGCCCGTCAAGAGCGTCCACTTGTACTTACGAAAGTAATGGTTGAATTTAAAAAGGTCTTTCAAAGCAGCCTTTCGGCTTTTTTACCTGTTTTTGTATTTGGATTTCCAGTGATCCGCCAACTTTTTGCCGGATTGATATGCAGCTTCAAGATTTTCCCCATCGAAATAGTCCCCGACTATAGCCAGCGGGGCTTCTTCGTTTTGGAATTCCAGAAATGGCTTCTTTACCGGTTCAACAGGGCGGCAAAATTTCCAAAAATGTAACTCATGCCATTTGGGGGACCTTACCCATCTTCCCGTAACCGGCTCAGCTGCCTTTAGCATGCTTGATAGAATTTTTTCTGTGCTTTCTTTCTGAGTTTTCTGCGCAAATTCAGCAGTAGATTGAAGAACAAGTGTATTCTCTCCACCGTTCTCACGTTTCGAACTTTCATTGGAAATCCAATGGAGATCGGAATTTGTAGAACTCACACCCCGCCATTCGGGTTTTTTATCAGGCTCAAAACCAGCCATTAACGACCAGCAGTGCTCATATTGAACATCATCTATTTCCCTTATAATCCTTCTGATATCCGTTTCATCCTGCGCGGTTTGAATGATTCCCTGCGCTTGAATAGCCGGAGTAGCAACAATTATCGCATCTACCTCAAACACATTTATCGTAGATAGATTAACCATCCAGGAACGCTTCTTCTGCGGATTATCCCCAATATAGGTAACCCCGCCAACATTTTCTCCCTGATAGAAATCAACCCAGCGGCTCATGTATTTGCCGATTGAGTTCATCCCCTTCGGCGCAATGTAATAAGGTTGAAGCTCTCTGATCGGATGTTCTGCATAAAATTCATCACCATTATAATAGGAAATTGTATCTCCCCATACCTTTAGTATACCTTTTTCCGTAAGCTCATCCACGAAAGATTTAAAATCCGGATCTTTAACTGAAATCGCCGAGATTCCGTGATCCATTTTGATTTGATCCTCCTCTCCAAAATACCGGGTCGCCATTCTACCGCCAAACCCTTTACTTTTTTCGAATACGATCACTTCATGACCGGCCTGAGCAAGTGACCTTCCGGCAGTCAAACCTGCCATGCCGGCTCCAATAATTCCAATTAGCATATGTTTACGTTATCGTTAAATAATTGATATTAATAATAATTTCTTTTTGAAACAGAACCTTAAGCAAACAAGGTTACGCCTGATAGATATTAACCTGGGGAGTGCACGCCTCTTTTTTTATAAGCGCCGGCCAATAAGCTACCACTTCACTTGCTTTAGGCCGTCCTCCGGCAAACCCTGTAACCGAGCTTGGTCCGGTCAGTATCAACGGTGCAACTTCCCTGCCAAGTCTGTCTAAATCCTGCCGGCTTGATGAGGCTGCACTAACACGAAGTTGAATTTCATTAAAATCACTTTTTATCACATCCTCGCTCATCGGCTCTTCGCTGCATCCGTTAAAGCCGATATATTCAGTTCGGTAATCGTCCAGTTTAAGCCCGAGATTGTCTGCCCGCTTTTTGAGAATTTCGGATGCGCTTTTCGCTTTTTCAAGAGCATCGGGCCAGGAATAAACCAGAGTAGCTGAGAGTTTATAGCCATATTTATAACTGGCGGATACTTTATAAAAGTCGGTAGGCGCGCTGCCCTTTATCCCGTAAACCTGAACTCTGCTTTTCTCTTTTTGATCCAATTGAATTGAAGTAAAATCAGCAACACAGTCGGGGGTGATATAATCGGCAGGATCGCCAATTTCGTATAACAATTGTTCTTTAATAGATTTTAGGTTAATAATTCCCCCGGTTTTCTCGTGCTTGGCTACGATAAAGTTGCCATCCGGAGTAGCTTCGACAATGGGAAAGCCGATTTCTGCAAAATTGTCGATTTCTTTCCAGTCGGTATAGTTACCGCCGCTGCTTTGCGCGCCGCACTCAAGGATGTGGCCTGCTACAGTGCCGGCAGCCATTTTGTCATAATCCTCCATTGACCAGCCGAACTCATAAATCATCGGGCCGAGGCACAAGCCGGTATCGGTTACCCGGCCGGTAATAATCACATCAGCCCCGGCTTCCAGCGCTTTCACAACCGGATCAGCCCCAAAATATACATTGGCACTGAGCAGCTGATCGGCTACATCAGTAATCGGTTCTCCGGTATCCATGTTTTTAAGCTCGTGCCCCTGACTGGTGAGCTCCGTGATCTGATCAAGTATATCATCGCCGTCGACAACAGCAATTTTAAACCCGCTGACGCCTTCTTCTTCTGCCGCCTTAAGTATCGCATCTTTGCAGGCATGGGGATTCACTCCCCCCGCATTGGATACCACTTTTACTTTTCCCTGTTTTATTTCCGGAAATATCGACCGGACCACTTCAACAAAATCACGGGCATATCCAGCTTCCGGACGTTTCAGCTTCTGTTTCTGCATGATAGACATCGTTACCTCTGCCAAATAATCCATCATCAGATAATCTACATCACCCTGTTTTACCTGCGATACCGGCGCTGAAGGTAAATCACCCCAAAAACCCTGTCCGGATGCAATTTTGACTATTTTTTCCACAATTCTCCCACTTAGTTTTTATAATATTCTTAAAAATAATAATTCATTCAGAATTGACCGAAGCTAACGTATTCCCTTAAATCGGGCAACCATGAAATTATTTTAACGTCCTCAACAATGGAATCCCGAAAATCTTTTCGGTTGTCGGTTGAATTGAGACCAAATAACCTGCTATTTTCAAATTGCAGTTTGAACAATAATTGAATTGCAACTTAGTTGCACATTAAATACCTTTATTATGAGTGATCATCATTTAAAAGAGTTACTTCGCAATTTCGGTTTAAAAGTAACCGATGCAAGATTAAAAGTTTTAGATGTACTGACGAGGTCAGATGAGGCCTTGTCGCACTCTGACATCCAGGAGCGTTTGGATGATTCTCATATTGATAAGGTTACCCTTTACCGAACTTTAAACGCCTTTGAAGAAAAAGGGCTGGCTCATAAAGTCGCAACTGAAGATCGTAACTGGCGGTATGCCGTACATCTTGAGCATGTTGAAAATGGTGAACCGGATGAGCAACACGCTCATTTTGTCTGCCATAAATGTGAGCGGATTTACTGCTTTCCGGTGGAGGGTGAAGGAAAATTAGTAACTATACAAAGCAAAGAAGGGTTTGTAATCAAAGAGCAGGAAATTCGACTTCACGGGTTCTGCCCTGACTGCAAAACCTGAGGCTTTTATTTCATTCATGAATACAAATATGTTCAAACTGCAACTTGGAGAATCAATTCTCTCCAAACTCGCCATTATTTTATCATCTATCTGCCTGGTGCATTGCTTGTCAATGCCTTTGATTATATTGTTACTGCCGACGGTTGCCACATTTTTATCAACTACTTTTGAATTGATCCTCATGTTGTCGGTAATCCCACTCAGTATTGCAGCATTTCTGCCGAGGTGGCTTAAACACCGGAATTATAAACGATTGTATGTGTTTGGTGGTGGAATCACACTGATTGTTATATCGCAAATATTACTGCAATTCAGCCATACCCATACCAGTTTTAACCCGGTAGAACTTGCGGGTACTACAACTTTGTTTGCAGGTGTGGTTATGATTTCCACAGTGTTGTATCTGCAAAATAAGCATACTCACACCTGTTCAAACCCGAATCATAAACATTAAATGTTGTGGGGCTCCCGCTTAAGGCAACCACGGATATTTGCGAAAATTCGGTTTTCTTTTTTCCAGGTATGCATTTTTACCTTCCTGACCCTCTTCGCTCATATAATAAAGCATGGTCGCATGCCCCGCAAACTCCTGCATTCCGGCCTGTCCGTCGCAATCAGCATTGAAGGCTGCCTTGAGGCAGCGAATGGCGATCGGGCTTTTCTCAAGAATTTCCTGCGCCCACTGCACGCCTTCTTCTTCCAGTTGATCCACCGGTACTATTTTATTTATAAGCCCCATCTGCTCGGCTTCTTCAGCTCCATACTGGCGGCAAAGATACCAGATCTCCCGCGCTTTCTTCTGACCTACATGTCTGGCAAGATAACTTGCGCCAAATCCTCCGTCAAAGCTTCCTACTTTGGGGCCCGTTTGCCCAAACACTGCATTATCTGCAGCGATAGTGAGGTCACAGACGACATGAAGAACGTGCCCGCCACCGATTGCATAACCGGCAACAAGCGATATCACCGGTTTGGGCATTGTGCGAATAAGCCTTTGCAGTTCAAGCACATTCAATCGCGGCACTCCATCATCGCTCATGTAGCCGGCATCTCCGCGAATACGTTGATCCCCTCCGGAGCAAAACGCATATTTTCCGTCTTCTGCCGGTCCTTCTCCGGTAAGTAATACCACGCCGATTGAGGTATCCTCCCGTGCATCGAGAAAAGCGTCGTACATTTCAAACAGCGTTTTCGGTCGAAAAGCGTTGCGAACTTCCGGTCGATTAAACGCAATCCGGGCTATACCATCCGCTTTTTTATATGTGATGTCTTCGTATTCTTTGGCAGTATTCCAGTTCATAAAAAGTATAGGTTTAATTGAAATAGTTCAGGTAGCTTCTGATTTGAAAACTATCATTTTTGATCTGCAAAAAATGCTCTGAGGGCGTGAATATACGCAATAGGATGATCGATGTGAACGCGATGTGCCGATTCTGCTATTATTTCAAGATGAGCATTCGGAAACTTGTCCAGCATCCGTCTTTGAATATCAACAAATTTTTGGTCTCTTCCCCCGGCGATTAATAACACCGGGTGGCTAATTTGCTGCAATTTATACTGACTGACCGCCGGCATTAGTCCGGCACCAAATCCTTTCAGCATAGCCGCAACTCCGCCGGGTTCCTGCATTTCCTGAAAAATTCTGAGTTGTCTTAGCCGACCGGGGTCTTTGATTTCATCAGTCATATGACCGGACTGAAACAGAGGCATATTATTCCACTTCCGTACAAATTGAGCCAAATTTGATTCGATTTCCGCTGCCCGCATCTGGTCTTCGTTTTTGCGGTCAGATTTTTTATCAGCATCTGCTATACCCGGATTTGCACTCTCAAGAATTAATCCGCGTAACAGCTCCGGGTGACGAATTGCTGTTTGCAGCGCAAGCCTTCCACCCATACTGTATCCCGCCAAGAATAGCGGTTTATCGGTAAATGATTTGATTATTTCAACAATATCAGAAACCAATTCCGGTGTTTCATACCTCTCAACACGATCGGGTTTCCCGCTTTCACCATGACCCAGGTGATCTAACAGAACCGGATTTATATAATCAGTAAGATGTGGTATGATGTGATAAAAATCAGCGCTGGTGCCCAGAAATCCGTGAAGAAACAGACAAAAAGGGTTACGTTTCCTGAAGTGCAGGTGTTCAATTTTATACGTCACCCCGCGCGTTTCAATCACATTATTCATCATGATGAAAACGATTTACGCAGCTGAATCGCGGCTTCTCCATCGGTTTGGCACTCGGTTATTCTGACGCCGCTCCTCTCCTCCTGGTTTAACAATGTATCCTGCAACTCTGTTATATCGCTCACGCGGGTGCACATTAAATTAAAACTCCGGCTGATTCGCTGAATATCAACCGATTGAGGCGTTTCGAAATATTGTCTGAATTTTTCATCATAAGATGTAAAAGGAAGCATTTTAAAAATCTGCCCGCCGCCATTATTTATGACCACGATATGCAAATCGATCGATTTGTTTTCAGCAGAAAGAAGTGCGGTCAGATCATGCAAAAAAGCGAGATCACCGGTCACCAGGGTAACTTGGTCACCGGCCAGCGCGCCCCCAATGGCCGTAGAAGTTATTCCATCAATTCCACTTGCGCCTCTGTTTGAAATAACTTTTCCAGGAAACCCCTCCAGCGGCACGCGGTCCGCATCCCGTACAATTAGCGAATTGGAAAGCATCAATGTGCCGTGATTACTACGGATCACTGTATCAATGGCATGCAGATCGGTAAAAACATTGTGATTATTGAGTTTATCCTCCCACTGTTTCCGGTAGTTCTCCCAGGCTTTCCGGCACGCTTTTCGCAGCTGGTCAGATTTTTGTACCGGCAGATCCCCCCAATCAATCTGTCGCTCTGAAGTAAAAGTTTGCTGATTGCTACCTGGTATCTCAGATGGCAGATCATTTGCGCGAAAATAAATCTGCGGATAACTTTTTGCCGATTCAAGAAAACTGAGCAGTCCCCTGCCGGCAGGTAATTTTCCAAAGCGCAGTATGAGATCAGGCATTATACCCAATTTGTCAACCCAATGACCGGCCGCTGTAAATGATTTTTCTCCACACAAATGAAGCGTTGTACTTTCAAGCCACAGGGGTATATTTTTGGATTCCGAAAGCTCCTTAACTGATGCGCTCAGGGGATCGCCTGTTCCAATGGCTCCACAAATAATTACCGGATTCTGTGCACTGTTTACAGCATCCGCTATCCATTCAGGTGGTTTGGTTTTTGCGTTATCCTGTTGCCAGCCGGTTTGTTGGCCGGAGTCTGCGTAATATGATTTCAAGGCATTAACAGCACCAATTGACGGTTCAAGTGGTTTACTAAACGGAAAATTAAGATGAACAGGGCCACTCTGTTTTATACTGTGTTTCACCGCCTGACCGGCTAAATGCCCAATCCGGTTATACTCAGCCTCGTCATGCCCTGGTTCACCGGCATCGCGGAAAAAAACCGGGTAATTTCCGAACAGATTCTGTTGATCAATAGTCTGGTTGGCGCCTGTGTTTCGTTCAGAGGGCGGGCGATCAGCAGAACAGATAATCAGGGGGGTTCCGGATTGGCGCGCTTCAATCACTGCGGGAAAGTAGTTTGCGACCGCAGTGCCGGAAGTGCAGATTAAAACAGATGGTTTTCCGGTAGCTTTGGCAGATCCAAGTGCCTGAAATGCAGCCGACCGCTCATCAAGTATCACATGCTTTTCAATTTGATCGCATTCCGAAACAGCGTAAACAAGCGGCGTGGATCTCGACCCGGGCGAGATATACGCTTTCGTTATACCGAAATCGGCAAAGGTACGAAACAGCGTTGCGCACCAGCGCAAAAGATTATCTGCATGTTCACTCGGCTGCATGTTGCAAAGCGCTGAGCATAGGCATCAATTTAAGTTCGGTCTCCTTCCATTCCGCTTCGGGATCCGAACCTTCAACGATGCCGCATCCGGCATAAAATCGCACTTTATTCGGCTGGATCAAACCGGAACGAATCGCAACAGCAAATTCACTGCGCCCTTTGTGATTCAGCCACCCAATTGGGCCGGCGTACCAGCCACGCTCAATCTGTTCCAGCTGCTGAATATACGGAAGCGCCTGTTCCTGAGGATACCCGCCAACTGCCGGTGTCGGATGTAATTTTTTCAACAAAGCGATTACATCCGTGGTGTTTTGCAGTGAAGCGGTGATCGGCGTATGCAGATGCTGCACATTAGCATACTTGCGAATTCCGGGTTTATCGGGAAAATCGATATCGCTTGAGTATGATTCGAGCTTTTCAAGTATGGAATCCACTACGTATTGATGCTCGCTCAAATCTTTTAGACTACTAAGTAGTTTTCGACTGAGCATTTCATCCTGGGTTGCCGTTTTCCCCCGCGATATACTCCCTGCCAACCCGTCGGTGTAAAGCCGATCGGATTCAACCGAAAGCAGTTTTTCAGGAGTGCAGCCGATAAAAGCAGCCTGATCATTAATCTGATACAGAAAACTATAGCAATCCGGATAATCTTTTCGCAGATGGTGCAGCAGCTTGGTAGATTTTGCCTGATTATCAGTAGACAGGCGTTCCTCACGCGCCATCACAATTTTATCAAAAACATTATTTTTGATAAGATCTTTTGCGTGATTAACATTCTGCACCCATTTTTGGTGCGCATCTCGCGAACGGGTAGAATGTATTTGCAATCGGGCATCAGAAGTACCATTGATGATATCGCTTTCATCAAGTTTATCAGAAACCAAACTCACGAATTGTTGAATCTCTTCGCCAAGTGAGTCCAGGAAAGATTCCATCCCTTTTTCCTCAAAGTAAGGAAGGGATAACGTAAGCATGGTGAATTTTCCGTCACGAACGATCACCCATTTGGGCAAAACAAACGATGCGTTTCCGAAACCACTCCAGGCCCCGCTTAAGGGCTTACTGAAAAATGAAGCACCTCCGAATACATTCATTCCGGATAAACTGTGCGGTATTTCAGAAAAAGAAGCTACCTTGTTTTCCAAGTCGATAGTTTGCCGGTTGGTTTTATCAAAACGGTTCTCTCCAAACTCACGGATTATATGGAGCGCTTTACCGGCAGCAATTGCAAGCCCGGAAACCGGGTGCTCCCAGTAATACTGAAATTCTCCGGGTTTGCCTATGGTTTCAAGAACAGCAAGAGGATCAACGTGATCAAAAGGAAGAGAGATGGAAATATATTTGGGAGAGCCTTTTTTTTGGAAATAATTTTTAAGGAAAACCTGCAGCTTTCCCTCTTCAAGAACTCTGCCTAAATAATCCTGAGAAGTCGTAGAAATATGGTTTGAAGTTTCGGACATACTTAATAATACTGTCTAAAGATACATTTCAAAAGTTTCAATTCTATTTGAAAACGAAGAAAGTTTAAAAACCTTATTTTATTAACCGCGAGGGTAATTAATTGTAGTTGAATAAATTAAGGTTTTAACAGCCAGTTTCACATCCTGAAAAAACAGCCATAAGATACGCTTATCACATCAGGTTACAAAATTCAGGTGGCAACTTATAGCTCCTTGAAGTCGTGAATAGTTATGAAATTCAGAGTTTATTGAAAAAGGGAAGCTATAGAATAGCACTTCCCTTTTTCATAAAATGATTTCTTAATCCAGTTCTATTACCAGAGGTTGATGCGGAGCAAGTTCAATTTCATCCAGACTTTCGATCCGCTCACCACTGATCACATCAGTTCCCCCGGTAAAATCATCAAGAAATTCATTATATCGGGCAGTAGAATGAGTTTTGGTTTCATCATCACCATTAAGCATTACCATGACAACATCTTCATCATCATGGCGGAAATAGACATATACATTGTTATCCGGCACGAAATGTGTTTTCTCTCCGGTGTGTATAACTTCGTTTTCATTTCGCCAACGGGTCAGGTTCTGAACAAATTCGTACGCTTCTGCCACCGGCAGGTCACGCTCTTCTCCGAGCTCAATCCGTCCCTCCTCGGTGAAAGCATTGATGGGGTCTTCTTCCCATCCACCCGGAAAATCACGCCGTTTTTCAGCATCAGGTCCCGCTCCTTTTTTCAGAATCTCTGTTCCGTAGTAGATTTGCGGGATGCCACGGGTTGTCATGATGGCAGTGAGGCCAAGTTTAAATTTTCCGTAATCTTCTCCTGTAACCGAGAAAAAGCGATCCAAATCGTGGTTATCAACGAAGATTACATTATCAAATGGATCCGGATACAGAAAGTCCTGGCCAAGCGTGAGATAAATGCGATTCATTCCGGTATCCCAACCACCTTCTTCATGAATGGCTGCCGTAATGGCGCTGTGCAGCGGGAAGTCAGTTACACTTGGCAAATAAGACTCATACCCATCATCGCTTTGGAAACCGGTTTGCCAATAAGCAGTTGTGGGCACATTCGGCATCCAGACCTCGCCTACTATATTAAAGTCAGGATATTCCTCGAGCACACGGCGCGACCATTCTGCCATATAATCCTTATACGGGTAGGGATGGGTATCCATTCGGATGCCGTCAATACCGGAATATTCAATCCACCATAAGGTGTTTTGTATCAGGTAGTCGGCTACCAGTGGATTTCGTTGATTTAAATCCGGCATTTCATCCACAAACCACGCCCGAACCAAAGTATTATAATCCTCCTGAGATCGATAAGGATCCATGATGGCAGTGGTTCGAAAATTGGTTAAGCCATACTCCTGACGATCATGAACCCAATCTTCTGACGGCAGATCCTTAATAAACCAATGATGCGTACCGACATGATTATGGATCATATCCATGATGAATTTCATCCCGCGATCCTGCGTTTCTTTAACCAGCTCCCGGAATTTTTCATTGGTGCCGAAACGACGATCGATTTTATACATATCGGTAGCGGCATAACCGTGATAAAAACCAATCTCCTCTTCGTATTCGTATGGCATATCATTTTCAAGTGCGGGATTTAGCCAGACGGCGGTCATGCCAAGATTTTCGATGTAATCGAGATTTTCCAGGATACCTTTCAAGTCACCGCCGTGCCGGGCAAATGGTTCATCACGATCCACACCTTCGATCATTCCTTCGACTTCATCAATTGAGGGATCGGCATTTGCGAAACGATCGGGCATAATCAGGTAGATTACATCCGAAGCATCGAACCCCTGGTTGCGTGTATCTCCTTCGTAGCGATCCCTGAGCTCATATTCATGAGTCAGCGTTTCGCCTTCTTGCTCAAAAACCAGCTCGAACGTGCCCGGCTGTGCATCTTCCAGATCCAGGTAGACAAACAGATAGTTGGGATTTTCCACCTGTACGGCACGAAGTTTTTCAATTCCTTCATGCTCTACATGGACGCGGCTTTTGCCAATATCCTCACCATAAACGAGAACCTGGAGTTCCGTTTCTTTGAAATCCGTCCACCAGAATTCCGGTTCGACACGTTCGATTTCGAGATTAGTTGCCTGCGCTGTTATTTCCCCACCCGCAGCACAGCCGGTAATAATCATTAGTAAAATTAAAAATAACAATTTCATAGTGAGCCCATATTTAATTAATAACCCGTAAATAATTTAACGCTTCAAAATTACATCGTTCCGGTTGAATAGCCAAGTGAATTGTACTTAATTCAGGACTTGCCGCACTAAATCTTCCGGATTATAAATCCACTGAATACCCGGCAATAATGAGGCTGTTTCCCCCGGCCTGTTGATAGCCATAGAGTTTACCATTGCGAACTGAAGAAAACCGAAACTCCGGGGGCAAATTGAACCCTCCCTCCGGATCACCATTTTTATTAAAGAGAATCCAATTATACTCTTCTTCAGCTTCAGTGTTGATATTTGCCCAGATTCGGTTTGCCTCATCTACAAGAAAATTATTCAAAGCAGGTTTGGTACCCGGTATATCGGAGGCAGATAGATTCTGTCTCATGGGTGAGTCTAAAATTTCATCACTTTCCCCGGCGGTTACCAAAGGGTTGCTAACAGGAAAATTTGTCACCTCACTGGTTTGCCCATCAATATCTGTTTTGTTGATTTTCGGCTGATCATTCCATGCATGATAAATGTAGTCGCCTGAACCCTGTCTTACAATCACAGACCGCCCGAAAGGTATGGTGAATGATCGCATGCCGCCCGTAATTCGCTCTACTTTAATATCGGCAAAGGGAATTCTTATCAATTCATCATTCAATATCTGACCCCCATCTGAAAACAAAAGTAACGGAAGATCTTCAGCATCCTCGTGATGCAACATGTAACTTGTATCCATCGGTTTGATCACCAATTTTCCATCCCTTAGTGGTAGCAGATTACTTATAGCATACGACAGTTCGCCGTTCATCTTAATAGTACTTTCATATTTCCAGATCCCCTCCTCATCGGGAAGGAAACGTGTTATCCGTTTTTGATCACTATCATAGGAAAATAAGGTATCGGAATCCGGATTTAATGAAACAGACATCAGATCCCGAAATTCGCCCGGCCCTGAACCCACCCTTCCTAAAGTTTGCAGGTAATTGCCCTGATCATCAAATATGGTAATGGTATTTTGCTGACGATCCCCCACCATAATATTACCTCGCGAGTCTACTTCGAGCGCATTAATAATTCCCGGTCTGAACTCCTCAGATTCCGAAATTTCTAATGTTCGATTGACGGTAATTTCTGGTAGCTCTGCTAAATCAGTCGCTTTTGATGGTTCTGAATCTTCAGATTCGCAGGCTGTTATTGTAATAAAAACGAGGAAGATTGCACTATTAAAAATTTTCATAGAAGCATATTGGGTTCAATCAAATGTATCCAGATTAATTAATATATTAATTTAATTTCAAACCAATACCCTAACCCTTACAGCCAGATCCAAAAAATGTTTTGAAGAAGTTACTGGGTTCTGGGCGCTGGGTGCTGGGTCCAGCGCCCAACGCTCTGCACTCAGAACCAAGAACCCAGATTTTGCCAAAATTAGTCAGAAAATAATCTGTAACGGTCTAATGATTTCCGGATAGGGCATCCGGAAATTGTCAAGGCTGTTCTCCGCCTCCGCAATGATAGTAGAACTTTGACCCCCAAAGGAGAACATTTACTAAATCCGGCTTAAACAGGCATACCTGAAGTATTCTTTAAAGGGCTCTTTCGCTACTCAATTTCTCCTGATAAAATTCAGAATTGTATTTGGCGGATGAGATCAATAATTTTATATAAATAATCGTATATGTCAATACGAGTTATTTGATTTATTTCGGAATTAACTTTGCATAACCTGCCAGAACATACTGCACTTGTTGCAGCAAACAATAAAACCCGGATAATAGAATAACTAACTAATCATTCCAATCAGCAATCATTAACTTACAATCAATAAATATCACAATTATGCCACTGTACGAATATCGATGCAAGGAATGCAGCAATATTATTGAGTTTCGCTCCTCCATGGATAAAAAAGAAGAAATGGTAAATTCGCTCAAATGTAAAAATTGTGGTAGCACAAATTTTGCACAGGTATTTGGTGGTGTAGCTCTTACAGGAATAAAAAATGACAATTCCGACCAAAACCTGCCACCAGGCGGCTCTTGTTGTCCCGGCGGTGCTTGCGGTCTGTGATTAAAATATTACATTCAAAGTTGAATATGTAATTACTGCCTTTATCTTTACAGTTAGGCTTTTCGCCTCAACTCTGTTGTTTAATTTTTAGAACCATGAGTCTTTATCATATTTATCCGATAAAGGCAGTACCGGGAAAAAATAGTCAACTTCAGAGCTTACAGCTGTCATTTTTGCCGGGCTCATGAAAAGCACTATTAGCTCCTAACGATCCCACTTTGTATTTCACTGTTGCTGCAAAAAATCCTGCATTGATCAAATCAATAAGGATCCCGATACTTGTCCACAAACTGGTCATCAATTAATGCTGTATTTTCGAGTGATTTTTAAGTCCAAATCCAAAGTAAAGTGTCGGCATTATATTTCAAATTCTGCGAGGACTATCAAACTTTAAAAACTTATTGTATATTTTACCCCGGCAGTTAATCTAAAAATTACTATACAAAATCATGTTTAAACATGCCGCTGTTGCACTGGACCTTTCTGATGCCAGTGAGGTGATCGTATCCTGTTTGGAGCATTTTAAATCATTCGGCACAGAGAAGTTAACACTGATTACCTCCCTTTCTCATTCTTACCCCGGCGGAGCTTCCACATTGAATATCAGCGGGTATGAAGAGAAACTTGATCACTATAAGCAAATTGCCGAAGAACAAGGATTCGAAACTGAAACTAAATTGGATATCGGCATTAATGCTTATCCACCGGCCGAAATTTTAAAATCAGCTAAAGATGCAGGTGCCGACTGGCTTATTCTTGGAAATCGCGGTGAAAACAAGGTCCGTGAACTGTTACTTGGGGGCACCGCCAATGAAATTCTGCAACGTGCAGATGTGCCGGTTTTTCTGCTGAATCTTGGAGTTACCGGGGAAAAGGATATTCAACAACGAAAATTATACTGCGTGCGCTCCTGCCGTGAGATGTTCACACATATCCTGCACCCCACTGATTTCTCCGAAATCGCAAAGCGAGCTTTTGAAACCGGACTTGCATGTTTCACTGACAAAGCAAAATTCTGGACACTTCTGCATGTTCAGGCGGCATCTCGGGTTAATCTTGATAATCCGGAGGAAGTTGATAAATACGACCGGGAAGACACCCAAAGACTTACTTCTATGCAAAAAAGACTTGATAATGCCGGTGCAGCCGGTACCCGTATTAACATACGTCACGGAGCACCGGCAGAAGAAATTTTGCAAGAAGCAGACGAGCAAAATGCCAGTATGTTTCTTATGGGAAGTCAGGGCCGTGGTTTTATTGAGAGGCTTTTTGTTGGCGGGGTTTCACTTCAGGTTTCCAGGTTAAGTCACATTCCGGTTTTACTGATCCCGGCTGAGCGGTAACATTCATGTGATGCCTCAAAACCCCATTTAACACATTATAATTCATGACATTAACGATATTAGCCACCATCATTTTTATCTTTACCCTTGTGCTGGTGATATGGCAGCCCAGAGGGTTATCGATAGGCTGGTCAGCTACCATTGGTGCCGTACTTGCTCTGCTCGCTGGTGTAGTAGACTTCGGCGATGTTATTACGGTGACCGGCATTGTCTGGAATGCCACGCTTACATTTGTAGCAATAATCATCATATCTCTTATTCTGGATGAAATCGGATTTTTTGAATGGGCAGCTCTGCATATGGCTCGAATTGCCAAAGGAGACGGCGTCCGGATGTTTATCTACATTATTATCCTGGGAGCTATTGTTGCTGCATTTTTTGCCAATGATGGCGCCGCGCTCATCCTAACCCCCATTGTTCTGGCTATGGTGCGCGCATTGGATTTTGAAGAGCAAATGATTTTGCCGTTCATCATGGCAAGCGGTTTTATTGCCGATGCCGCATCCCTGCCTCTGATTGTCAGCAATCTCGTCAACATTGTTTCTGCTGATTTTTTCGGTATCGGATTCCTGGAGTATGCTTCACGAATGATTATCCCAAATTTCTTTGCCATTCTTGCCAGTATAGGGATGCTCTATTTCGTCTATCGGCGTAATATTCCGAAAACTTACAATCTCGAAGATGTTAAAAAACCTGCGGATGCAATCCGGGACTCCCGCATGTTTCGGCTATCCTGGGTAATCCTTGCCATCCTGCTCGTGGGTTACTTTGTAGTTGAATTTATTCATTGGCCTGTATCCACCGTTGCGGGTACTGTCGCTGTGTTTTTTCTTATTATGGGCCGCAACAGCAAAGCAGTGGATACCACAAAAGTGATGAAAGGTGCACCCTGGGCTATTGTTGTCTTTTCAATCGGGATGTATGTGGTAGTATATGGCCTGCAAAATGTTGGGCTTACCGGCTTATTGGCGCAGGTTATCCAGGCGGGTGCCGATCAGGGATTGTTTATAGGCACAATGGTGATGGGCTTCCTTGCGGCATTTCTTTCCTCAGCTATGAATAACATGCCCACGGTAATGATTGATGCATTGGCAATTGACCAAACAGCAACAGAGGGGTTAATGCGCGAAGCTCTCATTTATGCCAACGTCATTGGATCAGATCTGGGACCTAAAATAACTCCGATAGGCTCTCTCGCTACACTCCTTTGGTTGCATGTACTTCGCTATAAGGGCGTCAGCATTTCATGGGGATATTACTTTAAAGTCGGTATTGTGCTCACTATACCCACACTTTTCTTTACACTCCTCGGGCTGTACCTCTGGCTCTTGTTGATAAGTTGATTGCGTGGTTAGAGAAAATATTCACCGGATTAATCCCACATGTCTATATAGCCGGTATCGTAAAATGTATCGCCAGACCGTGAAAAGTCGTATCAGTTAAGGGATGACCATCGTCTTCAAACAAGTTGTATGTAGAAAGCGAGTAAGTCAATTCAATATTTTCTGCTAAAGATTGTAAAATTTCACTGTCCGTTTCATTGGTCAGATACCGTCCTGCAAATCCTGTGCGAACAGAAAAACCATAGGTTCTGACCGGATCCTGATTTCCACGCCATTTAATTTCTCCCCAACCTAATTGCAACGTTTCATACAGTTCTAAACGGGAGCCACGCCGGATTTGAATTCGTTCATCACTTTCACCAAGGATTAAATTATCCAAAACATGAATATTACCGGGCGGCGAAATATAATCCCGATTTGAATCAATCAATATATCCGATGCTTGCTGCGACCAGTCCCAGGTAACAATATTATTGCTTAGTCCGTACAGCTCTCCCTCATATCCAATTGAAATCGCGTAGCCTATCGTGTTTTTTCGCGGAAGGGGGTCCGGCTGCCCAACTCCGACATACTGCACGCGATCACCGATGTTTTGATAAGTAAATCCCAATGATATTTCACTAAACAGATCTCCATAAGTCCAGGGATAGCTCAAAAGCAATCCATAATCGTTGGCTGTAGTTTCAGCCCTTGCTTCAGGAGCACCAGTACCTGCGGGAACCAATTCGGAATCTATAGATTTCCGGGCATAACCCAAGCCCAAACGAAGCCCGAGATCTACGTTGACCCCTACGGCAATCATAGAGTATTTCTCAGTAGAACTAAAAGTTCCACGAGGGGTACCATCTTGACCAACATAATCTTGAGTCATATCCAGCGAAGTATCCATAAATCCAAAACCAAGACTTACAGGTATCCTTGAATCAAGATTCTCAAAGTTATACCCGGCAGAAAGCGCCGTGTTGCTTAGATTTATATCGCTATCAGGCAAATACTCAACCTCTGCGGGATAAGTCTGAAAAGCAAGATTATTTTCCCGGGCAAAATTACCAGCCTGTGCCGGGTTGTGGAAAAAGCCGCCCGGCTCATTTGTCGGAAGAGCGGTGTATGCCCCGGCATTCATATTACCGTGTGCTCCAGGCACAATTTGAATAAACGGAACAGCGGTTAATGCACTTACAGGAATCGATTCATCATGCTGAGCATAACCTTTGTTCAAACCAACAAACAGCATTAAAAGTATCAAAAGAAATCGCATCAATCTAAAAGCTTAATTCCGGATAATAACCTAAATCAAGAAATTTACCCACCATCTCGGTACATTCTTTTTCTCCAATGTATTTTTTGTACACCCGGGATTATTACGAAATCCACTTAACTGTACTGAATTTTAAAGTAATTTCCAGGATAATTTCAATGAATTCCGGATTGCGTCACAGCTTTTTGATCAGACGATTGCAGTCAACGGCACAGTTTTCATCAAACTTTGGACATTCAAATATAATCGCATTATTAGAGCCTCTAAATATGCGGGATGACTGGTGTAGTCAAATCAGATAGTC
Source organism: uncultured Chitinophagales bacterium (assembly GCA_964505385.1). Lineage (GTDB taxonomy): Bacteria > Bacteroidota > Rhodothermia > Balneolales > Natronogracilivirgulaceae > SLJN01. Next base: position 37,753 of record CAZDIA010000011.1, on the reverse strand, counting down.
ACCTATTCAACATATTGTGTTTTATATAGTGAATTAAGACAAGTGATTACAACTTAATCACTTAATTAATATAACAACACAGTGTAAACAGGATTTAAACTCAATTTAGGAGTAAAAAATATGAAGACTTCAAAAAACCCTACCCACAAGTTATTCTATCCCGCAGTTATACTCATTGTCTCTTTTGGCCTGTTCCTTACAGGCTGCGATACCGGAACCGATGCTATGGATGATGAGGAATCAGCGACGATCTCCGGGCAGGTGACAGAAGAGAATAATGCCGAAGGAGAAAGCGACGCTACCTTTCAGTCTGAGGATGTCGGCGCCGGTGTTGAAGGAGCTACCGTCACGGCGGTGGCCGTCAACGCTGACGGTACTACCACTGAACTTGAAGGCGAAACCACCACCAATGCAGACGGAGAATTCAGCATAGATGTTGAAGGAGAAGGCGCATCCGATCACGTTCGGGTATTTGCACAGGGCGATGGCGGTTTTGAATCAAGCGCAGTTGTTCGGGTTGATGGACACAGTTCGGTTGAAAGCCGTCCGCTGACAGCAGAGTCTCATGCCGAAGCCGAAGTTTACCTCGAAGCCCGTGCAGAAGGAGAAGCTGATACCCACGAGGAAGGAACAACCACAGCAGATGTTTCAGTTTATGTAGATTCTAATGTAGCTTCGGAAATCAATGCAGGTGCTCAGAGCGCCGGTGACGTTGGCGTGGCTATTGCCAATGCTGTGGCCGCTGAAGCAGCGTACAATTCAGAGTCCGAAGCCGGTGCAAGTATGGAAGCTGCTGCCAATGCCAAAGTTGAAGCCTTCAGTCAGCTTCAAGCCGATCTTGCTGCAGCAGGTGATGCTGAAGCCCGTGCAGAAGCCAAAGCTGGATTTGAAGAAACCTATGTAAACGTATTCACCGAAGCGGGTGCAGACCTGGAAAGCCAGGCTGAAATTCGACAGGCCGGCGCTTCTATCCTGCTCAAAGCAAGTAACGACGCTGAAGGTGAAGCTGAATTGGGCTTACGCAAACAAGCCGAATTAGTAGTATCCAAAGCAACAGCACTGGGTTTGGAAGCAAAATTTGAAGCCGAAGGAGCCTCTTCGGCAATCCTTAATGCTCTCGCCGAGGCAAGAGCAGAACTTGTTGCTGAGATAAGAGCAGCAACTTCAGCTGAAGCCATAACAGAAGCCAAGGCCGATTATAAAGCTACCGTTGAAGCTGAAACCGAGGCTACATTTGATATAAGTAGCGAAGTCAGAGCCTCTGCCGAAGCTGAAGTTGAAGCTCATGTGGAAGTACTTGTTAACCTCATTGCCAATCTGTCAATTTTCCTCGATGATGTCGCAGCGGCTACAGCCGATGCTTTCGTCGAATATTATGCTGAAGCTACAACTGACGCATCCGCCTCTCTGGAAGCTTCAGGCATGGCTGAGACCGAAGCGGAAGCCGCGGCTACAATCATAGTAATGGCAAACGCCCAGTAAGTAAGATCATATCATCATAAAACTAAAAAGCACCTTATTCTCACAGGATAAGGTGCTTTTTTTGTATTACATCTTATCAGGTGGAAAAGGACCGGAAATGTTCCTCTGGCTAAACTAAATCATTTCTGATTATGTTTTAAGATCGGACATTCGAATTATTAAACAATATGATTATGGATTATAGCACATTGAGAGAAAAACATTTTGTTATAACCGGTGGCACCGGAGGTCTGGGTCAGGCCGTTGTCGAACAATTAGTAGAAGCACAGGCTTATTGCACTATACCATGCCTTAATGAACAGGAATTGTCAGATTTTCCATTTGCCAATCACCATAATATTACAACCAAAACAGGGATCAATTTAACCGACCCGGGAGAAGCCGAACAGTTTTTCAATTCTACAGCAGAAAGCAGTCCGATTTGGGCATCTTTGCATCTTGCAGGAGGTTTCGGAATGGGAAAAATTGAACAAGTAAATTCCGAAGATTTGTTGAAGATGTTTAATATTAATGTGCTGACCTGCTTCAACAGCTGCAAATTTTCAATCCAGGCTATGCGGAAGCAGGGCTCAGGCGGGCGTGTTGTAAATGTGGCTGCCCGGCCGGCGGAATTTCCAAGGCAGGGTGCCGGGCTAAGTACATATACTGCAAGCAAAGCAGGTGTAGCAGCACTTACTCAGTCATTGGCGCAGGAAGTGTACAGTGAAGATATATTAATTAATGCGGTTTCCCCTTCCATTATTGATACCCCGGCAAACCGCGAAGGCATGCCACAAGCTGATCATTCTAAGTGGCCCAAGCCTGAGGAAATTGCCAAAGCGATTTTATTTCTTGCTTCCCCTAAGAATACACTTACTCACGGCGCAATACTGCCTGTTTACGGGTATTCGTAACTTTTGGATATCAACTTATCGGAGGCGGGTTTTGCATATCCTGATTTGCCAAACCCGCTCTCACAGATTTACAACTCCACATCCCCGTTAATTTTTTTAAAAAAATCGTAGGCAGTTAAGTCGTATTGAATTGGGGTTACCGAAGCGGCACCTTTTTTCAGGACATTTAAATCAAGATGATCGCCATCCTCAAGAATTTCAAGTTTGCCGGTGATCCAAAAATACGGTCGATTATGTGGATCTACCCGGCCTTCATACTCTTCAACATAGCGGCTGTTAGCCTGCTTGGTCCAGCTCAGTGATTTCAGCGGCCCCGCCGGAGCGTTAATATTGAGAGTTACTCCCCCGGGGAGCCCGTTTTTAAGTACATAATCTATCACTCGCCGTGCCGCTTCCTGCGAACCACTTAAATCAGCTGATTGGCTGAACTCAGTGCAGCTAACTGCAATAGAAGGATACCCAAGAATGGTTCCTTCCGTAGCGGCGCTGACAGTTCCGGAATAAATTATATTAATTCCGGCATTGGACCCATGATTAATCCCGCTTAAAACCAAATCCGGTTTACGATGCATAAGCTGATTATGAGCGAGCTTCACGCAGTCAGCCGGAGTACCGCTAACTGCCTGGCCTGTCATTTGCTCATTAATTTCAAAGTCGGTAACCCGTAGTGGATCATTAACTGTAATAGCATGACCCACTGCACTTTGCTGCGTATCAGGTGCAATTATTGCCACATTACCGAATTCCGCTGCCACCTCGGCTAAAGCCTGGATACCGGGAGCGAATATCCCATCATCGTTACAAACTAAAATCAAACGATCGCTCTTGCCGGAATTAACCCTCATACTGTTCGTCCTTGCCTGGAAATGATAAACTCTTTACGTCCTTTACGTACTTTTCAACAGAATTTGCAATTGTATTGTGCAAATCAGCATAACGCCTGATAAAACGCGGATGGAAATCTTTATTCAACCCTAACATATCGTGTAAAACTAAAACCTGGCCGTCACATTCATTCCCGGCACCGATACCTATGGTTGGTACATTTAAACTTTCAGTTACTTTACTTGCGAGATTCCTGGGAATTTTCTCCAGAACGATAGAAAAACAACCGGCTTTTTCGAGCTTGATTGCATCTTTTATCAACTGCTCTGCTTCGGATTCTTCTGTGGCCCGAACTTTATAAGTGCCAAATTTATAGATACTTTGCGGCGTAAGTCCGAGATGTCCCATCACCGGTATTCCGGCATCGACAATGCGCTTGACTGTATCAACAATCGCTTCTCCTCCTTCGAGTTTTACGGCATGCGCTCCGGTCTCTTTCATCATCCTACCAGCGTTCACCAAAGCATCTTTTGCCGTAACCTGGTAACTCATAAATGGCATATCTGCAACAACCAGAGCCCGCTCTACTCCCCTCACTACACAGGTAGAGTGGTAAATCATTTGATCCATCGTCATCGGCAGGGTTGTCTCGTGGCCGGCCATAACATTACCTGCGGAATCACCTACCAGAACAATATCAATACCGCCACTGTCAATCAGGCGAGCCATCGTATAATCATATGCAGTAAGCATACTGATTTTCTCACCTTTTTCTTTCATATCCACCACGGTTCGGGTAGTTATTTTAGCAGTAGATTTTGCTTTTGATGTATTCTCTGTACTCATATTGAATCTTTGGATACCAGTGCAGCAGAAGCTTCGAGCTCGCATGTAGCCTGATCATCTACTGATGCCGTTCCGGCCATAACTAAAAAGTTGCGCCGTTCACTCATCAATTTGATTTCCATTCGCAATTGATCCCCGGGAACCACCGGCCTGCGAAACTTCGCTCTGTTAATTCCTGAAAAAACAAGAATCATATCACTGATATCTTCTGTTTTTTCTTTGTTTTTTAGGGTCATCAGGCACCCACTCTGTGCCATCGCCTCAACCTGAAGCACTCCCGGCATTAAAGCGGCACCCGGAAAATGCCCGTTAAAAAACTCCTCATTAACCGTAACATTTTTAATCGTCACGATCCGATCATCTTCCAATTCGAGCACTCTGTCTACCAGTAAAAACGGATACCGGTGTGGCAGCAGGCTTTTAATTTCTTCTATATCTAACATAACTGCACGTATTACACAGGATTAAATCATTTGGTCAATTAGTTAAAGAAAATAAAAGCTACGCAAAAACCTATCAGCCAACAACCCCGATATATACATAGGCTATTCCACTTGTTAATGGATAATAAGATACCGCTCCAAAGCATTCTGTTTGGCTCATCAGACTTGTAAATTTTGATCCGGCAGGGAACTTGGCACTGGTTTCCGGCAGATATTCATACGCATCAGGATTACCGCTTAACCAACCTCCAAGAGTTGGCATAATATACTTGCTATAAAACTTAAACGGATGTTTCATGATACCATATGGCTGACCAAATTCCAAAATGATTACTTTTCCTCCCGGCTTCACAACTCGTGCCATTTCCTTAAGCGCTGTCGAAGGTTCATCTACATTTCGGATACCGAAAGCGATACTGCTTATGTCAAAAGCATCATCTTCATACGGTAGATCCATGGCATCAGCAACTTCGAATTCTACTTTAATATTCTTCTTTTCAGCTTTGGCTGGGGCCGGCTCAATCATTTCCTGACAAAAATCAGTGCCTAAAACACGACCTTCGTCTCCCACTGCCTTTTTGAAATCAATGGCAAGATCTCCGGTGCCGGTTGCACAGTCCAGCACAGACATCCCTCTGGTTGCACCACTCAGCTTTACGGTTTTTTTCCTCCACCGGTAATGGGTGCCTAATGACAGAACACTATTCACCAGGTCATACCGATCGGCGATGGAGGCAAACATATTCCGTACCTGTTCGCTCATATCCCTCAGTCTGCTATTGCCGGGTGATTATTCAGATGTGCAGTATAATTCAACAGTAGCGGCTCAAAGCGTCCGTTGTCGAATTGCAGCACATTGATTCCCGCATTAGAATGCTGAATCTTAAGCATATAGCGTAAATCACCATAGAGCCATCCTGAAAGTAAAATGCGAATCAGCCTGCCGTGCAACACAAATAACCAGTATTGCGATGTATTATCACTTAATAATTGTTTGATCTTTTGTGATCCACGCTGGTAAACTTCTTCAGGGGATTCTCCTCCGGGTACCGGCTCATCTGTCTTTCCGGCTTCCCATTTTTTTCGAAGCTCATCGATCTTGGGGGATGCCTTTTGGACGGGGACACCTTCCAGTTCCCCGAAATTCATTTCATCCAGCTCAGAATAGGTCGATACAGAAAGGTGTTTCATAACTGCTACCGGTTGGACGGTCTGGTAGGTTCGTTTCAAGCTGCTAACTGCGATTTCATCAATTTTACGGGATTGAAAAAACGGACACAGAGCTTCTGCCTGAGCAAAACCGGTTTCATTTAATGAAGCATCTATTCCGCTCCCCTGAAATATGTGTTGCCTGTTATTATCAGTTTCGCCATGACGGACGATATATACCTTTTTCACGTCAAATATTTTTTACTTCTTAGTTTTTGCTTTAAAACTCTGCTTTTTCTTCTCAACCATGCTTATGGCTTCCTTTTCCATCTTTTGGATCTCGTCGATATCTACGCCTTCTGCCATAGCATATCTAACCATTATCATGCGCAGCAATCGATCGTTTAACGTACCTTTTTTGACATCGTCGCTGTCGAAAAGCTTATTAATCAATCGGCGATACATTCCAAATTTAAAAAGTAGAAAAAACAGAATCCCCAATATCAATGAAAGATACTGTCCCTCCATTCCCTGGTAGCTTAAAACAGCGACGGCAATCAGAAACGTTACGATTTCGTAGTCAAATAATTTTATTAAACCGGTAGCTGATGGTCCAACAAATGCACTTTTATTTTTGTGCCAAAATGGTAGAAATATGAGCGAAAGAATTGCAGCAATCCAGATATTGGTAACAAACAACATCAGCATAAAAATAACCAGAGTAAGGTTATCTGAACTGCGTATCCAGACTTCTGCTATGTCAACAAGCTTTTGTACGCTATAGGTTTTAAATAAATCCGGAGCATAGGATTTCAATTGTGACTCCGTTACGTGGAACCAATTGCCGGCCGCGGTAAACAAACCGACCGGTGTTTCCACATAACTCACATCATTTTCATTGTTTCTTATGCTCCGCTTTCGATTAAACATAGAAGTCATTTTTGAAAGTTGGAATATACAAACGGTTTATGGCCTTTCATAATGGCTCAATGGAGGGGGAGAACTTAACGAAAGGTTCTTAATGGATTATAAACTTCCGGGCTATTTGAGGAAATTGCATCCCGAAATTTCAGATTTGGTCAAAATTTTATTTTCTAATCCGGAAAATAATTCAATCATCTAATCTCCAATTACTTGCCAAATCTCCTATATTCCTGATGAAAAGATGCGGTCGTAATCAACAATCCTGCTAAACTTTGATCGAGCGAATTCTTAAAAAATTCGGAGACATGCACCGCAAAGTTGGTGCCATCACGGTGGCAAGATCCGTTGGGATCGTTTCCGCTTTACTGGTGATGATGGCACTAACCCGTATTCTCGATCCATCCGATTACGGGGCATACAAAAAAATGTGGCTGGTTTTCATATTGCTGAGTCCCGGCATCACCAGCATGCTTGTGAAAACACTTTATTACCGGAGTGAGGTAGCCGGCTCATCTCATGTAGTCTGGACCATTATTTCTATTGGAGCAATGGCCTCAGTCATCGTTGCGCTGATCATATCGCTGGGAAGCGAGGTGCTGGCTTCACTTCTTCAAACGCCGGAGCTCTCCACACCGCTGCAGTGGTTTGGTATATATACACTACTCGCTACCTACAGCAGCGTCTCTGAACCTATTTTTGTGCATGTTCACCGGAAAAAATGGCTTGTAGGTTATAACATCACCTACAATTTCATCGAGATGTGCTTGATCATTGTGCCGTTTTATCTCGGTTATCCTCTTGAAACGGTAGTCAAATTCATGATTGCCGGTCCACTGATGCGTTCGATATTTGTTAGCTGGTTTGCCTATAAACAAGTAGGCGGGCCGGATTTCCTTCAGATCAAAAAGGAAATTCCACCATCTCTGAACTACGGCCTTGGAGTGCTGCTCATCTTTATTACCGGCGTAGGTGTGTTGCACATTGACAAACTTATTGTTGCAACACTGGTTGATAGCGATGAACAATATGCCATATATGTAGTTGGAGCGCAGCAATTACCGATAGTTCCGGCATTTATTTCATCCATCTCTGCTGCATTGGTCGTCCAGTATTCAGCGCAACTATATGAAAACGAATTAAAACCTGCACTGAATGCAATTAAAGCTGCAACAAACCGCCTGTTTCTGCTCATCACACCGTTAATTGTCGTCAGCTTTTTTATGGCTGAGCCGATCATGGTTGTTCTGTTTGATCAGTATGCGGAGTCTGCACCGATATTTCAAATATATGCCATAGCCCTGATTCACCGGCTGTTTCTTGCTGAACCATTGCTGCTCGCCACCGGAAAGCCACGCGTGATTGCGGGAATCAGTGTAGCGGAAATCCTGCTTAATATCCCGATGAGCTTAATGCTGTTACCTGCATTCGGTATTTTGGGCCCGGCGATAGCCACGCTTATCGCACATTTTGCCGGCTCATTTGCAATGATTGTGTACGTATCAAAATCCGAAAAAATCAGTATGAGCCATTTTATGCCATCGGGAAAAATTTGGCCGCTACTGGTCACACTCCCCGTTCTCGGCATTATCTGCTACATCCTGCTACAGACCGGCTTTCACAATTTGATTATCCTGGCACTTAGTGGTGTTGCCTGCGGCTTGATCATTCTATTTCACAACAGAGAGTACCTTCCGGATGAAATTACCAATGACCCAAAGTGAGCTTATACTCCTTTTATCACCCGGTCGAAAAACTTTAACGCAGCTTCCTTGGTAAATAATCCCGACTCCACCTTCGGCCAGTATGGTGCATCATTACGATAGACGACCCGCTCAATACGCACCGGTATGACGGTTTTTCCCAATACCGACATTACTGCTACGCGGTGGGTTCCGCTGCCAATTATCCAGGCCCACCTGCGCTCTTCAGTGGAATCATCAATCAGCATTGTACCTGTAACATCGCCCTGTTCAGAAAAATCCCGTTGATACCCTTTATCTTGGATACTTTGCAAAAGCTGATATAAGCGTTCAGCTTCCATCTCAATTTTCTTTTCCCGCTCAGAGCCGTGATGCCCTTCTTCAAATGCATCGGCATACAACCCATAGGTTCGGTTTTCATCATATGCAATGTGATTCAACTCCCGCCGGCGATATTCGATACTTTGTTTCTGCCAGGGATAAATATGAAACCACCCCGGTTCTTTGGCCAGAAATAGCGCATCATCATCAGCCAGACCCATTTTTTCCGCAGCGTTGCGGTATTGCATCATATCAAGATTTTGTTTTAAGGCTTCATAAATAGTTTCTTTTTGATCCTTCAGGTTACTCTCCACCGCTGAAGCCAAAGCTTTGCAAAATAAATGCTGTTCAGGGGTCATTTTCACATAATAAGCCCGGGCTTTATATACTGGCGCTTCAATAATTACCGGGGTTAGATTAGCATGATAAAGCACAGATCGCGGGTCTCCGTCGATAATCTGTTTTGCATCGGCTCTCAAAAGCTGGTAGCCATAGCGCGAAGCCAGCTTCCGTATGAAATATTTCAATTTTACATTCAGTGAAAGCATACCCATCTTTTCCGGGTGATTGGATTACCGGTTCTGCCTGACCATTAAGCAAAGCCTCCTAATAATAAGTTTTATTTAACTCTGTATCACCCGGCAGAACTAAAGAAAATTATCATCGGGAAAAACAGAAAATATTCAAGAGCGCCTGTAAGGAGTGCAGGATAGTTAACTCTTGTCATCATGAGAAAATATGTTGATTCCATATTATTTCCGGTAACCTGCACTGTTTGTGGAAATCTGACTCATGCTGATCGCGCATTATGCGACTACTGCATAGAATATAACTTTGAGCCGGCAAATCCGGAGGGGTATGACAGCTGCCCCGGCCATATCCCGCCTGATTTTGTACAGGTCCAGGATGCTTTATGGAAATATGATAAAAAAGGACACTTGCAATCGCTGCTGATGAGACTTAAATACAGCGGCCGTCGTGATATCGGCTTCCAGTGCGGCAGGCTGCTTGGACGCAAATGGCGCTACAGCTCCCATTACATTCCACAAACTAAATGGCTCCTTGTGCCTGTTCCACTCCACAGGGCTAAATACTGGAAGCGCGGCTATAATCAAGCCAGACTGATTGCCGAAGGTTTTTCCGATGCAACAAGCATACCGGTTTGTCCACCTGATACGATTATTCGAAATCGTTACACTCGCACCCAAACCGGCTTCTCACTTGAGGAGCGACAGCGCAACATGAAAAACGTATTCGAAGTAAAACAGCCGCAAAACATTTACCAACGTCGGGTAATAATTATTGATGATGTTTTTACAACCGGAGCTACCACTTATGAACTGGCAGATGTAATTTCAGGCGAGGAAGTTAAGAGTATAATGATCTATACGATAGGGGTTGCATAAATTTCACATTTTTACTTGAATGTATTATGAAGTGGCATTGATTAACCTTATTATGTAAGTTCCGGTAAGCAATACAAAACCTTCAGTATTTTCTCCCATGTCGGCCTTATTCAAAGAACTATTCGCTTTACGAAAAGAGCGGAATTATTCCGTTGATGATATCTATGCAAAAACCCGCATTGATCCCAAAATAATTGAATCCATTGAAAACGGCTCCCTGTTCAACCGTAAGGATATAGACCAACCCTACTTGCGAAGCTTTGTCCGAAAATACGCATCTGCTTTAAAGATTGATGAAGAGGATATACTTAAAGCACTGGATGCTGCAATTCAGGGAGATTACGATGGTTTTATTGGCAAAAAATATCTGGAAAAATCAGCTGATTCTACCGGTTCCGGTAAAGATGAGCAAGAAACTAAATTGAGCTCTCGACGAAAAAGCAGCCAAACTGAAGCTACGGATTCAAAAAAAGATAGTACCGAAGTTTCTGAACAACCAGATGAATCCAAGCTTGCCACAAGTTCTATTGATTTTCCGGAACAGATTGACAAGCCCGACCCCGAGCTTACTCATAATCAAACAATTTCAGAACGCCCCGATGTAAAAAGTGTGGACTGGGTTTCCACTGTTAAACGCGCTAAGGAGCAAAAAAAGGGTTCGAAATTGCTTATGGGCGTTCTCTCCACTCTTATTATCCTACTTGGTATCGGTATAGCCCTGTATTTTGGAACTGATACTTTTGGCAACAGCTCAACCGGTATTATTGCCGAAGAAACTAATCATACCGCTTCTCCTGCTGAGGAAGAACAACTTCCTGCACTTCCGGACAGCCTTGTAAATGATAATAATTCTGTTCGCTCCGCAGACGATGAATTTGAAGCTGTAGATGAAGAATCGGAGGAAGAAGAACCGGAAACAGCCGATGAACCTACTGCTTTTCCAGATACGCTTGAAGTGGTACTCGTTGCTGCGGATGGAGTACTGGAACCCGTCCGGATTCGATCTGATATTGACAACACTTTGCGGCCTCATTGGATCGAGGAAGGTGAAGGCATGATTGTAGAATTTACGGATGATGTAGAATTGCGTGGCCAGTTTGATTTTATGCAGATGTACTTTAACGGCCACCCGGTTGCCGATTTTACCGATTTTATCACGGATGATGGATTTATAAAACTTACACGTGATTATTTTCAGGAGAATCCAACTTACGCTAGCCCGGCCGCCCCTGATGAATATGATGAAATAACTATTCCTGATAATATCGATGAACTTCCACTTTTTTGATATGCATTCGGAGGCATGACAAAAGAGCAAGCTGAGTCGCGTATTTCCGAATTACGGGAAATTCTGAATAGGGCTAATGAAGCTTATTACCAGCAAGCTGATCCGATAATGCCGGATCAGGAGTATGATACTTTACTCAGGGAACTACTGGAGCTGGAAGTAGAATTTGACCTGCAAACACCTGACTCACCATCCGTACGCATTGGGGGAAGGCCAACAAAAACATTTCCCAATGTTTCCCATCCGGTCCCAATGCTGAGCCTTTCCAACACGTATAGTCCCAATGAGCTCAACGAGTTTGATCAACGAATAAAGAAAATGCTCGGCCATTCGAATTTTGATTATATGGCTGAACTCAAATATGATGGCATGGCGCTCAGGCTGCGTTATGAAAACGGGCTACTGGCACTGGGCGCTACCCGGGGCGATGGTCAAACCGGCGATGACATCACCCCGAATATCAGAACCATCGAAGACATACCAATCAAACTTCGAAATTTCGATGCTGAGGTTATTGAAATTCGCGGAGAAGCGTATATGGAACTTGATGATTTCGCAAGAATGAATCAAAAACGGAGTGAAGAAGGATTATCTGTATTTGCCAACCCGAGAAACGCCACGGCTGGCACACTCAAATTGCAGGATCCAACGGTAGTTGCCTCCCGGCCGATCCGCTTCTTCGCTTACGACTTGCTTTATGAAGACCGGGATCCAAACTTAACTCAAGAGCAGAAACTAAATATCCTGGAAGAAATCGGCCTTGTTGTCTGTGAGGAACGAAAACGCTGCAGTGATATAAAAGAAGTGCACGAGCTTATTGGAAATTGGGACGAAAAACGACACACTTATCCCTTCGAGACTGATGGCGTAGTAATCAAAGTGAATCAGGAAAAGTACAGGAGTGAGCTGGGACAGACTGCCAAAGCGCCACGATGGGCAATCGCTTATAAATTTGAAGCTGAACAGGCAGTCAGTACAATCAAATCTATAACCTTGCAGGTTGGAAGATTGGGCACCATCACCCCGGTGGCTGAACTGGAGCCTGTAAGTCTTGCCGGCACAACAGTAAAACGTGCCACACTTCACAATGAGGACGAAATTTCCCGTAAAGACATTCGCAAAGGAGATCAAGTGCTGGTGGAGAAGGCGGGTGAAATTATCCCACAGGTCGTCAAAGTGGTAGATCCGGATTCTCAAAACCGCAGCGCGCCGTTCCGGATGCCGGAGCGATGCCCGGAATGTGATTCTGAGTTGATCAAACTCCCGGAAGAAGTTGCTTGGAGATGCGCCAATATTGAGTGTCCGCCACAAATCCGCAGCCGGATCGAACATTTTGCCTCCCGCGATGCCCTTGACATCGACGGTCTTGGAGAACAGATTGTTGACCAACTCGTGAGCGAGGGGTTAATCTCCACCTATGCCGATCTATATGAGTTAACCGTTGATCAGCTCATACCGCTTGAACGCATGGCAGAAAAAAGTGCTCAAAACCTGGTTAACTCCATCGAAAAAAGTAAGGAAAAATCGTTTGACCGCGTGCTTTTTGCATTGGGGATCAGGTTTGTGGGTACTACCGTCGCTCGTGATCTTGCCAACGCTTTCGGTTCTGTTAACCGGCTGATTAATGCCTCAGAACAAGAATTGACCGAGGTAGATTCAATCGGACCAAAAATTGCCAAATCAGTTTGTTTATATTTTAGTGATCAGAAAAACCTGGAACTTATTCACCGCTTAAAGCAATATGGATTGCAGTTTGAGATTGAGCAATCAGTTCCGGATTCTGATATATTAAGGGATAAAACAATTGTTTTAACCGGCTCGCTGCCAAGCCTGACACGCAAACGGGCTACTGAATTAATTGAGCAGCATGGTGGTAAAACTACCTCTTCGGTTAGTAAAAATACTGATTATCTTCTGGCAGGCGAATCAGCCGGGAGTAAGTACCAAAAAGCTGAAAAGCTTGGCATTGAAATTCTGGATGAGGAAAGATTTTTGGAAATGCTCAATAGTGAGTAGTTTACCGTCGAAGTTATAAACATACAAATCCATTTCTATGAAATTTGAAATTGAACAGGGCGACAACCTTTCGGTTCTGACCTTAAAGTCTGAGAGGCTTGACTCCAAAATTGCGCCGGACTTGAAAAGTCAAATCATTTTGATTGCCAACACTTCTGATAACGGGCATCTGATTGTGGATTTGGGCAGTGTAACCTTTGCAGATTCCAGTGGCCTCAGTGCTTTGCTGATGGCTCATCGGGTGTTTCGGGATTCAGATCGTAACCTGGTACTGTGTAATTTGACCGAAAGAATAAACCGGCTGCTTGAGATTTCTCAACTTGAGGATGTCTTCACTACGGTATCCGACCGGCAATCGGCAATTGAGTATCTCAATGACAATCCGGTTTGACAAAGTGTGTTACCCAAGGTCAATATAGCTGATTATTCTCCGTTAGCTTGCTGCCAATATTAATTAATTTTTGATCATAGCCTGTCAAATACAGGCGGCCTTTAATGTATGGGCTTTCTTGAATCAATCGGTCTTAGCCGGAAAAAGCGGAAGCCTTTTCACGTCAATGTTGACAAGAAAAAGGCCGAGCAGGAGCAAAAAAGCACCTGGCGAAAGGTATTACCCAAGATTTTAATTTCTCTTGGTTTCCTTACCCTTGTTATCGCTTTGTATCCCCGCACCACGGTACACGAATTTTCGTATTCTATTGGAGAGCCCTGGCGCGATGATGACGTAACCGCTCCGTTTACTTTCAGTCTGCAAAAATCCGAAGAGCAGATCCAGCAAGAGGAAGAAGAAATCAGAGAAACCACTCCTCCCGTATTTTACTTTGATCAGGATGCTGAGGCGCGGATGACCGGACGGTTAAATTCCATTTTTGATGACATAGAAGAAGTGGCCGAATACTATGCTGACTGGAGAGTGGCACAGCACCTGGAAGACCCCGATGCGGAAGCCGACAGCTTACGTTTTGCAGAGGCCAGAGGTCAGCTTGATATAGACCTGGATGATGGTGATTGGCAACCCTTACTTCAATCTCAAGCCCGATACGAAATCAGCAAAGCTGAAGGAGACTCTCCTGATGATCCGGTGATTTCACAGCTGCGATTAAAAAGTGAGGAGCTTCTGTCCAGAGCTTTGCGTGACGGTGTTTTGGATACCGACAAAGATGATATCGATACCGGTGAAGTGACCATCCGAGATGAAGCCGATCTCACCGAACGTACTGTTGATATCAATAATGTGTTTGATGTGGAAAGCGCTCTCGATCATGCCGAGAGTGATTTTACAAACACCTTCGATGATGAAACCGGAAAAACAGCAAAGCGGATATTTGCGCACATCCTGGAACCTACTTTAGCCTATGATGAAAATGCATCCATTGCTGCCATCGATGAAGCACTCGAGGACATTTCCCACACGAAAGGTGCCATATCTGAAGGGCAGGTTATCATACGTCGCGGTGATATAGTAACTGAAGACAGATATAATGAGCTCCAAAGCCTTGCACAAGCCAGAGCAGACCGTGCAACCGATCTCGAATTGTGGCAGCAGTACATCGGCGAATCTGTTATAGTAATTGCTGTTTTTCTCGTCTTTTTTATGTATTTATATCTATATCGCCGGCTGATTTACGATAACATACCATTATTTCTGCTTGTATTTCTGGTGATGGGTGTTATTGTGGCAATTTCTGCCACTGTAGCGCAGGTTGGTGACATTTCGCCCTACGTAATACCTGTTGCACTTGGTCCTGTAATCCTCACCATTATTTTTGACTCGCGCGTTGGATTAATGACCACCATTACCCTCGCCATCCTTACCGGGATGATGTTTGGTAATAACTTTGAATTTATTGTCGCTACCATAGCTGCAAGCAGCATGGGAGTGTATTCAGTACGTGACATCAAAAACAGAAGCCAGTTATATCTGACCACCCCGGGTATAATTTTATTATCATACCTGGTTGTATTACTTGGATTCACACTAACTCGCGTTGGCGGATGGGATTTATTCTTTGAAAATGCTCAATTCCTGTTGATTAATGCAGTAGGCATATGGTTGACTTATCCGTTGATTCTTGTAATTGAGAAAGTATTTAAAGTAACTACTGATGTTACGCTTCTTGAGTTAAGTGACACTAACCAGCCGATTCTCAAAAAACTGATGATTGAAGCGCCCGGTTCATTTCATCACTCACTACAGGTGGCAAACCTGGCTGAAACCGCGGCTTCAGCAATCGGCGCCAACTCTTTGATGTGCAGGGTCGGTGGACTTTATCATGACATAGGCAAACTAAACAAACCTTCGTACTTCGTTGAAAATCAAACGGCAGACAACGAGCATGATAAACAAACCCCGCGCATGAGTGCCCAGATAATCAAAGATCATGTTACCAAAGGGGACCAAATGGCTCGTGATCTGGAATTACCAAATGTAATTATCGACTTTATCCGGACCCACCACGGCACCACTTTGATTAAATATTTTTATCAAAAAGCGCTTGAACAATCCACCACGAATAAAGAGATCCGGGAAGAAGATTTTAAATATGACGGCCCGATACCTAACTCAAAAGAAACCGGAATCCTTTTACTTGCTGATTGTATTGAAGCTTCATCCAGATCAATGAAAGAACCCAGTTATCAAAAACTTGAAAAGCTGGTAAATAGAATGGTTGAAGAGCGGGTAGATGAAGGCCAACTCAATAATACACCGTTGACGTTTCAGGAGCTGCGTATTATCAAGGAAAATTTTCTGAAAATCCTCGTTGGAATGTATCATGGCAGAGTCAAGTACCCGGGGCAGGAAGAAACTGAAGCTAAAGAACAGAAAGAGGTTGAAGCTGAAAATCAGGCCGAAGCAAGTGAAAATGTAAATCCTTCAGAAATCTGACGGTTCATGGCGGGCTATGAACGCTTACTCAAAGAGTACATCCAGTTTATCCGCCTGGAAAAAGGTTTATCGGGTCAATCCGCTATTTCTTATCAACATGATGTCGGAAGGTATCTGAGATTTATATTTGAAGACCTGAAAATCCCCGACCTTGGCGGGATTACAGTTGATCATCTGGAATCCTATATTTCAGAACTTTCGGCAATGGATCTGTCTTATGCTACTATTGCCCGAAATATCTCCAGTATCAGAGGATTCCACAGTTATGCACATCTTGAGGGATGGACAGCTGCAAACCCGGCTGAACTTATTGAAGCTCCAAAACTGCCACAAAAGCTACCTGAAGTTCTCTCAATAGAAGAAGTAGAAAAAATCCTCAAAGTACCTGATCTCCAGACCATTAAAGGACTTCGCACTTCTGCGGTACTCGAAACTCTCTATGCCTGCGGTTTGCGAGTTAGTGAACTTACGGGACTGACATTAAATGACCTGCATTTAGAAATCGGCTTTCTGAATGTCACCGGCAAAGGAAACAAAGAGCGCCTTGTGCCAATGGGAGACATTGCCACCAAGCGACTTAAAGCTTATCTGGATAATGCCAGGCCACAGCTTCTTAAAAACCGTGATAAAGCAAAAAACGCAGTTTTTCTGAATGCCTATGGTGGACCATTAACCCGTATGAGTGTTTGGCAGATCGTAAAGGACACTGCGAATATGGCTGGTATTAAAAAGAAAGTTCATCCTCATATATTCCGGCATTCCTTTGCAACTCACTTACTTGAAGGTGGTGCCGGGCTTCGTGAGGTTCAGGAGATGTTGGGTCACGTATCCATCCTAACAACTGAAATTTACACACACATTGACCGTAATTTACTTGAAGAAGTTCACCGGAGTTTTCATCCCCGGGGATGACTTCGCCGGATAAAACTTTAGTTGATACGGAACTCTGGCAGTTTACAAGAATAATTTTATTCTTAAAGAACCTTTAGAAACTATATTTAAAACTACCTATTGATCCTGAAAATCTTATTTTATTCTCATGAGCATTGCTTTTGAAACCATAAGCTGGAAATCCGACAGAATCCGAATTATTGATCAGACCCGTCTTCCACTTGAAACGGATTATTTGGAACTTCGGAATGTTAAGGAGGTCTGGAATGCCATCAAACAATTATCAGTCAGAGGCGCGCCGGCTATTGGAATTACTGCGGCATATGGGCTTATTATCGGAATTCGTGAAATGCAGCCTCAATCAGCAAAACAGTTTATGGATGCGGCCAGGGATACGGCTTCATACCTGACAACATCGCGCCCGACTGCGGTAAATCTAAAATGGGCGCTTGATCGAATTTTAAGAAAAATTGAAAATTCAGGATCAACAAGTGTGGAAGAACTCGAGAATCTGGCACTCAAAGAAGCGCAGGCTATTCACTGGGAAGACAAAGAAACTTGTCGGTCCATCGGTCAGCATGGCACAGCTATTATCCAGGAGCCTGTAAATATCCTGACTCACTGTAATACCGGCAGTCTTGCAACCGGGCAGTTTGGCACCGCCTTTTCGGTAATATACCATGCTGCTCAACAGGATTTTATCAAAAATGTGTGGGTGGATGAAACACGGCCGCTTTTACAGGGCTCCCGGCTTACTACCTGGGAGTTAATGCAATCCGATATTCCCTTCAAGCTGATTACTGACTCCATGGCCGGGTTGGTAATGCAACAAGGAAATGTTGATATGATTGTAGTAGGTGCTGACCGGATCGCTTCCAATGGTGATACGGCAAATAAAATCGGCACTTACAGTCTGGCGGTTCTCGCCCGACACCACGATATTCCGTTTTATATTGCCGCGCCCCTTTCAACCATCGATTTTTCGTTGGAAAACGGAACCGACATTCCGATAGAAGAGCGAAATCCGGAAGAAATCACACATATTGGCGAAAAACAAATTGCGCCAAGCGGAAGCCATGTTTACAACCCGGCATTTGATGTAACCCCTGCGGAGCTCATCCACGGTATTATAACGCAATACGGAATTATAAATCCACCTTTTACAGAAAACCTTGCAAAAATCCGTGCAAAGGGAGAATCTGCCGAATTGACCTGATATTCTTTGAGATTACGAATTCATTTAATCTCCAGTGTGAATCGAAAAAAGCCGATTCATATTTATTGATGAACCACCACCGGTATCGATTGCGATTCATTTTTTGGCCACATTTTACTCCGGAACTTCGAAATTGACTTGACCTATTACATCCTCAAGTTTATCCATACCCAGACCTTTACGCAAAATCTGAGGTTCATCACCCGTCAAATCCAGGATGGTTGAAACCTGCGTGGTGAGCTCCTGCTCGTTATCGATTATTACATCAACTTGCTTTTCAAGTCTTTGAAATAAATCAAACTGTTTCATCCCGTTCATTTGCTGGTCATTCAATTCCGGAAGCTTGGCCGTCGTTGCAAGTACCGGCCTGCCAAGTTCACCGATCAGACTTTCACATATAGGATAATCGGGTACTCTGAAGCCTATAGTTTTTCTTCTGGGATGCACTAACAACTTGGGGACTTCTTTAGTAGCCGGAAGTATAAAGGTATACGGTCCCGGGATCAGACGTTTGATCAACTTGAAATTATCATCGGACAGATGAGCAAATCTTGAAATGCCGGAAAGTGAATCACATATTAATGTAAACAAGTGGTCATCCCTTAGCTGACGAATTTGACGGATGCGTTTTAGACCCTCTTTATTCGTATAGTCGCAGCCTAATGCGTACTGGCTGTCGGTAGGAAACAGCATAACCTCTCCATTAGTCAACCGATCGGCCAATTCAAATATTCTTTTTTGATGGGGAGTTTCCGGGTGTAGTTTAATTTTCTCGGCTGTCATAAGTTTCTCCGTATTTTTAACTGGTTACTAAAGCTGCTAAGTTTCTAATGATAAAAATGTGCTGAAATTGTTTGCATACTTTTGATTGTTGATTAATATAACACAGCATGAAGCTTTGGTAAACCCGGATTTTGATTCATGGGTTTAAGTCACAGTATTTCCAAAGCTATATCATATTTTTTTAGCATTAACATCGACAACCCGAATAAAAATCGTGGTACTATGAAAACAAATATTAAAGCTCAATGGTTAGGACATTCAGCATTCAGACTGGTGTCACCGGGTGGTAAAGTAATTCTTATTGATCCTTTTCTCACTCAAAATCCGAAGACACCGGAACCATACAATACTGTTGATGGGATTGGAAATGTTGATTATATCTTTCTTACTCACGGACACGAAGATCATACCGGAGATACGCTTGATATTGCATCCAAAACAGGTTGCAGTGTACTTGCTATAGTTGAACACTCGGGATTGCTGAAAAGTAACGGCCTGAATGAAAATCAGGCTCTTGAAATGAACAAAGGCGGATCGCTAACATTGGATGATGTTACCGTATATATGACATCCGCAAATCACAGCTCTTCCTTCGGAGGTCAATATGCGGGAGATCCGGCAGGATTGGTACTGGATTTCCACAATGACATCACCGTCTACCATATGGGAGATACCAACATCTCTGCCGACTTTGAACTATATGGCAAATTATACTCACCAGATGTAGTAATGGCCCCAATGGGTGATTTTTACACGATGGGCCCGCGAGAAGCCGCTATGTGTATTGAAATGCTAAAACCAAAAGCGGCCATACCGATGCACTATGGCACTTTCCCGCCTTTGACCGGTACGCCCGAAGAGTTCAGCAAGCATGTTGAAGAATTTTGTGGTTCAGCTGTTAAAGTTGTCTCACCGCAACCTGGTGAGGAAATTTTTTAATACTATAATTCCAATATATATTCTCAAAACCTCCACTTTCATCAGTGGAGGTTTTATTTTTTAAAACTATTACCCGAAAACAATCATAAAATGTCTCGTGATAAAAGCCCCACAATTACAGTAAACGCCTTAAAAGATATTGACACAAAAAAAGCAGTTATTCTTATTATGGGAATAAGTCTAATTGCGGTTCTTTTTTTATTCTGGATTCTATACTTCCGTGATACTCCGGATGAGACTTACGCATTCGTATCTTATCTTCCAACATTAAATGCTACATTTAATGGTATTGCGACTGTACTGCTCATACTTGGATTTATAGCCATTAAACAGCAAAAGTATGCTACTCACATGCGGTACATGCTGTCAGCTTTTGTAGCCTCAGCATTTTTTCTGGTTAGCTATGTTGTTTATCACAACTTTGTGGGTCATACTCCATTCCCCGGAGAAGGAATAATTCGTCCTATCTATTTCTTCATCCTGATTACACACATTATACTATCAGTCTTCGTAGTCCCTCTTGTTCTGAGCTCTTTTTATTTTTCCCTTTCAGGAAAGCTCACTACTCACCGAAAGATATCAAAAGTTACATTCCCGGTATGGATCTACGTCTCAGTTACCGGAGTTGTCATTTATTTTATATTACGGGCCTATACCTAACCCGGAACCCAAATCCCGGCGACTCCTTCTAACTTATCTTGTTTTCTTGACTTCTTAAATTTTTTAACTCTTTAAGACGGGTACTGTTTCACATCACCCGTAGATGGTAAAAGAAACATCTCTGAAGAGGGTATCCAATAAGATAATACCGATCATTATTAAAAAGAAAAGCAGTGAACTTAGCAGTACCAATGTGTTAAATTTTGTATCCCAGTACAATCCCATAAAGAACATACACACCAATGCGGCTTTAACTGTAGCAATACCAAGCGCAACTACAGTATTAAGCGGATCCGGAAAATCGATATAATATACGCCAACAGTTAATGCTGTGAGCACTAACAATGCCACAGCAGTATTTATCATTGTTTTAAAGGGAAGTATATGATGTGCACTCATAATTATAAACTTGTTGTAAACAATTTAATATATAGTTTCTCTGGTATCTACTCGATCAGATAAAGCAATGGGAACAGAAAAATCCAGATAATATCAACAAGGTGCCAGTACAGGGCTACCACTTCGACTTGTGTAAAATATCCGCTGTGATATGCGCCATTATAGGCCCTGACAAACAGCCAGGCCATCAGCCCGATTCCAATCAATACATGGATGCCATGCAAACCGGTTAACATATAATAGATGCTATAAAAAACCGGTGCAAGTTCATGATCTATTCCATCATAAAAATACATTCCGGCCGGTAGCATACCGGCTTCAAACTTGCTGGTGTATTCAAAATACTTGACCACCATAAATACAATAGCTAACAATATGGTAGCCCCAATCATAACCAGTATCTGGCGTTGCTTATCAACCTGAGCTGCACGTACTGCAAGTACGATAGTCAAGCTGCTGGCAATAAGAACTACTGTGTTCAAAGCGCCAAGCGTAGTATCGAGCGTCATTGCAGCTTGTTCGAACAGATCCGGATGCCAGGACCGAAAGACGATATAGGCAACAAACAGACCACCAAAGAATAGAATCTCCGTTACTAGGAATACCCACATCCCCAATTTAGACGCCTCAAATTGCTGCTCAGCATCATGAAAATGATGAGCTAAATGAGCGTCTTTTTCGGCTTCGACGGTATTATTCGCCATAATTAAATTAAATTCCCTTATACATTTTATGGTTTACACTATCCACCGTTATTCGGCTTTATTCAGGACTCTTGTTTTGATTCCGGTTGATCACCAGCAGGTGTTTTATCTCCATTAACCGGATGACCGTGACCATTTTCTGAACCCACAATACCCATTCGAAATTCTCTTACAGGTTTATGATGGTCATAGGGACCATGAATCACTACGGGTGTGTGCTCAAAATTGTGATGTATAGGAGGAGAAGCTGTCATCCATTCCATAGTTCTTCCACCCCAGGGGTTAGTTGCTGCTTTTTTACCCCGGAAATAGGAGTGCGTCATGTAAGCCAAAATAATTAGAAAACCAATACCCAACAACCAGCTGCCAACAGTTGAAACCTGATGCATGGTCTGAAATTCAGGTATATAATTAAAGTACCTTCTTGGCATTCCTTGGCTTCCCATTACAAACTGAGGCAGAAATGTTACGTTAAATGCAATGAATAAAATTATACATGAAATTTTAGCCCAGAATTCATTATACATCCTGCCGAACATTTTTGGCCACCAGTAGTGCAAACCTCCAAGGAATGCAAATACGGTACCTCCCATCATTACATAATGAAAGTGAGCTACTACATAATAGGTGTCATGCAGATGAACATCTACGGAAAGCGCACCTAAAGTAATACCGGTAACGCCACCAATAGTAAATAATATCAGAAAACACATTGCATATAGCATGGGCGTTTTCAGAGAAATAGAGCCGCGGTAAAGCGTTGTAACCCAGTTTAGCACCTTAATCCCGGTTGGAATTCCCACAAAGAAAGTAAGGAATGAAAAAACAACTGAGGATAGTTCTGACTGCCCGGACACAAACATATGGTGACCCCATACCAGAAACCCAAGAAATGCAATGGCAAGACTGGAAAGAGCTATAGCCCAGTATCCGAAGATAACTTTACGGCTAAATGTTGAAATTAACTCTGAAATTATTCCAAATGCCGGCACAATCATAATATATACTGCCGGATGCGAATAAAACCAGAAAAAGTGCTGATACAAGACCGGATCACCGCCAAGACCGGGATCAAATATACCTATACCCAGTACACGCTCCATTACTAAAAGGAGAAGGGTAATTCCCAAAACAGGTGTAGCAAGGACCTGAATAATACTGGTAGCATACAGTGACCATAAGAACAGCGGTAGTTTCCCCCAGGTCATTCCGGGAGATCGCATTTTATGTATGGTCGCGATAAAATTGACGCCTGTCATAATGGATGAAAAACCCATTATAAACGCACCAAGAGTCATCGCAACAACCGTAGTTCCGGTCTCCGTACTGTAAGGAGTATAGAAGGTCCATCCGGTGTCAACACCACCGTGGGCAACAGAGTACAGCGCAAAGAGGGCGCCAATGGAATAGACCCAAAAACTGGCAAGATTAAGCTTGGGAAATGCGACATCTTTGGCTCCGAGCATCATCGGCAGAAAGAAATTCCCCAGAGCTGCGGGTATAGAGGGGATGATAAAGAGAAAAATCATTATCACTCCGTGCAGAGTGAAAATACGATTATAGGTATCAGCATCGATAAACGTACCAGCCGGTGTCCAGAGTTCAGTACGCAAACCGACAGCCAGCAGACCTCCTACAAAAAAGAATATTGCTATAGACGCCAGATATAACAGGCCGATTCGCTTATGGTCAAGCGTAAACAGCCATGACATAATACCTTTCTCATGATTCAGATAATTTTCAGGTGGGTTTTCCTCAACAGGAAACTCACGAATTCTGAATGTTCTGGATGATGAATCCGCCATAATTATTGTAACTCTTTAATATATTCGATTAAACCTTCTATTTCACGATCACTTAAACGGTCTCCGTAAAACGTAGGCATGTTGTTAGGATAACCTTCGGTAACCCTGGCTCTTGGGTCAACTATAGATTCATATAAATAGTCCTCATCAGCAGTCAGAGTTTCGCCATCATCCATAGTTCGTTCGGATTGATATAGCCCCTGTAAAGTGGGACCGGCACCAGGAGTACCATCAACTGAATGACAGGCTGTGCACCCTTGCTGTTCAAAGGTTACCTCACCTACTTCTACCAGTGGCAGTTCTTCAAGGTCAACCGCTTCTTCATCTAGAAATTCCTGGAATTCTTCTTCAGAAACAACACGTATAGTTGCATCCATTGTGGAGTGCTCAGTTCCGCAATATTCCGCACAGAACATAATAGACTCGGCCTCTTCTGTAGCTTCGAACCAAGTGGTGGTATATCTGTTAGGTAGAACATCTTTTTTAACGCGATAGTCCGGTACAAAGAAGGAATGAATCACATCTTCTGATCTCATGACCAGCTTAATAGGTTGATCAACCGGGACTATTAACTCATCGGTCAAAGTTATACCTTCATCCGGGTATTCAAATTCCCAAAACCATGAAACTGCCGTGACGTTTATTTCATAGGCGTCTGAAGGTGGTGTATTTTGTGCGAGAAAACCTCTAAAACCCCAACTAAAAACAATAAGAATGAGAATTGTCGGAATTACCGACCATGTAATTTCCAATCCTGTATGATGGGTAATTACCGGTGTTACCTCATCTTCAGATTGTCTGCGGTATTTTATCGCAAAAAATACAATTGCTATTACAATGCCAATAAAGAGGATAAAACCGGTAATGTGAATAAAATGAAACAATCCATCCACATCAGCAGCTACAGTCGACCTCTGCGGTGGAAGGAGGAATTCAGCAATGCGCTCGAACATATATTTCAGTTTAAAAAAATTTAGTAATTATGATTTGCTCGTTCTTTTTTCCCGGTACCAAAATATTCCGAGAAATGCACCCAACACCAGCAGCGTGAAAACACCACCAATTTTCATAATATTAACAGCTACAGGCGCATAAGTTCCTGTATTTTCATCGTATTCATAACAGTAAAGCTCAACCCGGTCGAGTGCTGAACCGATATTTCCATCAGCGGCGTCGTAAAGGGAATTGCGTAATGCAATATCAGTATAGTCTAGCCCATGTAAATACCTTGTAATCACACCTTCATCAGAAAGAAATATTAATGCTGAACTATGGACATATTCCTGAGTAGACTCACTCCATTTATACCCATAGCCTACTTCATCGGCTAGTCTATCTATCTGATCTTTTTCTCCGGTAAGAAAATGCCACCCTTCGGCAGCTTCGGGATCATCTATTTGATCGATGTATCCTCTTTTTTGTTGAGACGCCAACTCGGGAGTCTCATCTGGTGCAATACTCACGGTCACTATTTCAAATTCATCTCCGGGAGTCCAGCTCAATTCAGACAACCCTTCTTTCATACCCTGGAGAATGAGATTACATATCCTGGGGCATTCATAATATACTAATGCCAACATAATGGGTTTATCATTATCCAGATAATCACCAATCTCAACACGTTCCCCCTCTTCGTTATAGAACCATGTATCTTTAGAAACTTCGTCACCAAGTTTTTCTTCTATACCTACATCGCTGAGGTCTTCTTCTACAGCTTCATGCTGAAGTTGTTGCTGTTGTGCTACTACATTCGAACTCAAACCCAAAGTAAATAGCAAGGCATAGATAATGATAAAGAAACTAACTTTTCGGAAAGACATAACTTATCAAAAACACTTTAATCTCTTGTTTCAAGGTATATCGTCATGGCACTATCAACGGGAATATGATACCTCCCTTCCTCCTCATCGATAACCCCAAAACTATTCAATCGTTCCTCCGATTCTTGTTTCATTCGGGTTATCTGTTCATGTTCGCTTCTCATTGAAGCTTCCTGAGTTGAAACAAATTTGTTATAATTATATAAGAAGTACACGCTACCTAACAACACTGCAAAAATTACAATTCCCAAAATCGCCCAAAATGTAATTCTCTTAACATTGAGCTTGTCATCCATAGCTCTGAGTTCCAGATCCGATTCAGAGATATTGTACTGATTCGGATCAAACTCTTCACCGGAATTTTGCCCTTCAGGTCGTTCCTTATCAGATGGTTTTGACATTTTAAGTTAACGAGATCAATTAGTGTTTATTTAAAGATTCGGCCAACAACGGATCGTTCTTGGGCACCATGGCATTAGATTTGAATTTTTGGAAAAACAAGCCAAAAAACAGCCCTCCGAATGCAAGTAGTAAGGCAATATCGATCCAGTGTATGGAAATGCCCGCCTCATGCAGAATCGGCATAACGATCCAGAACACCTCGATAAAATGCATCACCACTATCAGCATTGACATAGTGGCTAATAACTTCAAATTGGTTTTTGCCCATAGTCCTAATAGTGCAATAAACGGTATTACAAACCGACCAAACACTATCAACCAGCTTACAACTTCCCAGCTTCCCTGAAGTCGATCATAAAACCACATCGTATGTTCAGGGATATTAGCATAGTAGTAAAGCATAAACTGACTGAACGCGATGTATGCATAGAAGACCGTAAACCCAAACAAAAGTTTCCCCAAATCCTCTATATGGGGCAGGTTGATGGTATTAGTCAACAGATTCTGACTACGCAGATATAAAATAATAAGTATAGCAACGGCCAGAAATACCTGAAAACTCATTGCAAAAATGTACACCCCAAACATGGTCGAAAACCAATGAAACTGAAGAGACATCAACCAGTCAAATGAAGCAAAAGCTAACGTAAAGCCAAATAGTAAAATACCCGGAGCGCTTATTACTTTTTGCATTTTAAAAGTTTTGGCATCTGCCCCATCCTGATCCATTTTTACAGAGTTCTGATACAATTTCCAGCCAAGAAAAGACCAAACCACAAAGTAAATTATATTACGGACGATAAAAAAAGTAGTGTTCAAAAAGGGCTCTTTATAGACAGCTAGATCATCTTCTGCAAGAACTTCGGGGCGGCTCCATTCATATAAGTGCTGCATTCCAAAAAGGATTGGAATGAAGAGCAGTGCGAACAGAAATAAATAATATGAAAATGTTTCCGGGATTCGACGTAAAACCACACTCCAAGAGGAATTGGTAATGTGCTGGAGCATCACAAAAAACAGTGCAGCTAATGAAATGGTTGCAACGAAGGTATAGCTGGTCAAATAGGAAAAATAAAACTGCTCGGTATTTATGAAGAATCCGATTAAGCTGGCAATAATTCCCACCATGGCAATGCCAAAGAATGCACTAACTACATTGGCATTTTCGGGAAATTGAAGGTTATCTGTAAGAGTCTTTTGAGCCATTAGATTTCAAGTGTCTTTTAATTGCGTTATTTGCACATCGGTTTATAGATCATTCCGGTGCACTCGCTACTTCAATTTCATCCATTTCTATTCCAAGTTCTCTGATCGCATCTTCATCAGCAGCCTGGCTGATTTGAAGTGCTCTCACATATGCTACAATAGCCCATCGGTCTTCAACCGGAATTTCATGACGGTAGGACTGCATTGTTTCATAGCCATTGTAAATTGCACTATATATTCTTCCATACTCCCAATCGCGAGCTTCTTCATCATGAAAAGTAGGTGGAACTAACCCATGCTCTGATATGATACCCTCCCCATCGCCGGTACCACCATGGCAAGGAGTGCAGTAAATATCGTATCGTTCTTTTCCTCTCATCAGGAAAGACCGGTCAATATCTGTTGGGATTGATGTTACAAACTCTCCTTCGCCATCCACACCTTCATAATACGCATGATCAATTTGAAGATTTCCACGTGATACGGTTCCCTCTACTGGGAGTCTGTCTGCTCTTTGATCTTCAAAAAACGGATTTTCCTGCTGATACCTAAACTTTTCCTGGTAATGCATATTTGGTTGCACGAAAATGGGCGGATCCTCAAACGGCTGTCCCCTACAAGCCGATAAGAGAATCAGAAGAGCCAGGAACAATGATATTTTTTGAATTTTTCTCACGATATCTTACTATTTTATCAACTTAATACAGTCAATTATTCCGTTGCGTAAACTTTCTCAACATGGGTTGCCCCAAGGTCTTTCAGAAGCTTCTCGGTCTTTTCATCCGAAAAAAGATCATCATCAGCCTCGATGCTTATAAAAAAGCCGTCATCAGTCACTTTTTCGAATGTAGCAGAATTAAAAAGCGGGTGATTTAACTTGGGTAATTTATTCAGCGCAAACATTCCGAAAAAAGCGCCAAATGCCGCAAGCAATATTGTTAACTCAAATGTTACCGGTACAAACGCAGGCAAATTAGCCTCCGGTTTTCCACTGATATTCATGGGATATGCCGTGGTATGCACCCATACCTGAAGTATAGTACCACCAATAGCTCCAAGTAATCCATGCCCAAGTACAATCCAACCAAGTTTGGATTTTTTTAAACCCATAGCTTCATCCATTCCGTGAATCGGAAATGGACTATGGGCATCAAACTTATGATATCCGGCCTTGGCTACGGAACGAGCCGATTCCATTAAATCAGCCGGATTTTTGAATTCAGCTAACAGACCGTAAAGTTTTTTCTCTTCGCTTGTACTCATGTTTCAACAATCAAGCTTTAGATTCTTTAGAATTTGGGTCATTAAACTCACCGTTATGGTAGTTATGGGGATCAGCCTGTGGCATAACACCTTTAACCTCCGATATTGCAACCATTGGTAAAAATCGCAGGAAGAGTAAAAAGAAAGTAAAAAACAGACCGAAGGTTCCTACATAAGTCAGCACATCTACCCATGTGGGTGAAAAGTAACCCCACGATGAAGGCATAAAATCTTGAGCAAGTGAGGTGACGACAATCACAAACCGCTCAAACCACATACCTATATTGACCACAATTGACAAAATAAATGAAACAACAATACTTCTTCGCATTTTCTTAAACCAGAAGAAGTTCGGAGCTATCACATTACATGACATCATTATCCAGTACGCCCATGCATAAGGGCCGAAAGCGCGATTAACAAACGCAAACTTTTCATATTCAACACCACTGTACCAGGCTATAAAAAACTCCATAATATAGGCAAAGCCCACCATCCAACCGGTAACAAGAATAATTATATTCATTTTTTCAACATGGTCGATGGTCATGATATCTTCAAGCTTGTAAAGCTTGCGGGCGATTAACATCAATGTCAATACCATTGCAAAGCCGGAAAAAATAGCACCGGCAACAAAGTATGGTGGGAAAATAGTGGTGTGCCATCCCGGTATAACCGATACGGCGAAGTCAAAGGAAACAACAGAGTGAACCGAAAGTACAAGTGGTGTCGCTAACCCGGCAAGTAACATGTAAGCTTTTTCATAATTTTGCCACTGCCGGTTACCTCCGCGCCATCCAAGCGCAAAGGCACCATAAACCAACTTGGAAACTTTGCTTTTAACTTTATCGCGCATTGTTGCCAGGTCAGGCACCAAACCCACATACCAGAAAAGGGTGGATACAGTAAAATAGGTGGCTACTGCAAAAACATCCCACAGCAACGGACTGCTGAAGTTAGGCCAAAGCGCCATGGAATTTGGCAGAGGAAATATATAGTAAATCACCCAAATCCTGCCTACGTGTATCGCCGGGAAGATTCCGGCGCACATCACCGCGAAAATGGTCATTGCTTCGGCAAACCGGTTAATAGCCGTTCGCCAACCCTGCCGAAAGAGAAAAAGTATAGCGGATATCAACGTGCCGGCGTGGCCGATACCGACCCACCAAACAAAGTTGATAATAGCCCAACCCCATCCTACAGGTTGCTGAAGTCCCCAAACTCCGATACCTTCATAAATCAGATAGATGATCATCGCCAGCAGCAAACCCATAAGCAGATTTGCCACTCCAAATGCGATGTACCACCAGGTTGGAGTTTGTTGCTGTGGAATGTCACTTACAAGCTTAGTTATGCTTTTAAAGTCGTGATTCCCTTTTACAAGTGGTTTTTGAGCTGCTATATCAGCGTTTTGACTCATTTCAGAAAATAGATTTCACGTTCAGGCTTCCGCCAGATTTCTACTCGGATTTCGAAGTTTTGCCAGGTAAGAAGTTCTCGGTCTTACATTCAAATATTCAAGAAGATTATAATTACGATCGTTCTTCTTAGCCTTACTTACCCGGCTTTCTGAATCAGTAAGATCCCCAAATTCAATAGCATCAGCAGGGCACGCCTGTTGACATGCCGTTTTAACCATACCATCCGGGGGCTTTACTGAATCTCCGGTTTCATTTTTTGTTTGAATCTTCGCCTTGCTGATTCGCTGCACACAGTATGTACACTTCTCCATTACACCGCGGAACCTGATCGTAACTTCAGGGTTCATCGCCATTTGTACGATTTCCGGATCCTCACCATCTGCAAGAAATTCACGGGCGTAATTGAAGAAATTAAATCGACGAACTTTATATGGACAGTTATTCGAACAATAGCGGGTACCAATACACCGGTTATAGGTCATTTGATTCAACCCATCATCACTGTGAGTGGTAGCAACAACCGGACAAACCTGCTCACAAGGCGCCTGTTCGCAGTGCATACATGGCACCGGTTGATGCAACACTTTTGGGTTCCCTTCCTCATCACCGCTGAAATAGCGATCCGTTCGTATCCAGTGCATTTCCCGGCCACGCCGAACTTCCCGTTTTCCAATAACAGGAATGTTATTCTCTGCCTGGCAGGCAATGGTACATACTCCGCAACCTATACATGAATTTAAGTCTATAGTCATTCCCCATTGTGGTTCATGATCCGGAAAATGATCTACACTGTATAGGTTAATGGGTTTTCCGGTCTCAGGATCGATTTCACCTTCATAAATACCGGCTATATCATCGGCAAATGTTGGATTTTCCCGGTATTTATCCATGGAACCTTCCATTACCAATGGGCGGCCTTCCATACTGTGGTGATCCTGAGTAGAGGCAATCTCATACCTCTGACCTGTAGTTGAAACCGACACGTTGCGATGCACAAGCGGTGACTCACTGTTGCGAACAGCAAAGGTATTTACACCTACACCAGCGGCAACTTTCCCGATTTCGCGGCCGTAACCTGTATAGGTTGTAATGCTGTTATCGGCAAGTCCGGGCAGCACCCATGCGGGAAGTTCAAGAGTACCATCATTGGTTTCAATACTTAATACCGGGACTTCTACCTGGCCGAAATCCCGGGAGTCAGAAATGCCAAGATCTCTTGCTGTTTGAGGGCTAAGCAGTGCTACGTTATCCCAGGTAATTTTAGTCATTGGATCCGGCAGCTCCATAAGCCAGCCATTATTGGCATATCGTCCATCAACAATTTTTGGATCGGGACGGAGCACCAGTTCAATTTCGTTCTGATCAGCTACGGATGATTCAGCCAGTGCTGTTTCGATCTGATTTCCAAAATCCTCAGAGAGCGAAACCTGTGGTCTCGGATATCCTGTATCCTCTAAAATCCCGTCATGAAGGACGGTATCCCACTGGCTGTCGAAATCATCTGTTATGATTTCATCCCAAACCTCTTTTACGAGATCATGCCCCTTTTCATCTTCACCATGAACTATAGCGGTCAGAAACTCAATGTCACTTTTGCCATCGAAAAGGGGTTTTATTAACGGCTGAACAATAGATAGTTCGCCTTCCCAGCTGCGACCGTCATTCCAGCTTTCAAGAAAGTGCGCCCGATTTACATGCCATGAGCAGTTTTGGGCTGTTTCATCATTATGCAATCCAAGGTGTATGCTGGTATCGACCTGATTCAGAGCTTCACTGAAATCAAGATCACTGTAGCTATTATAAACCGGATTTGTACCGAGAAGTACTACGGTGTCGTATTCGCCGCCTTGCATCGCCTGAATAATCTCACGGAAACGCTGGTGCTGATCTTGCTGATCAACTGTATCGACTTCCAGATACTCCACTGTTTCACCGGCATTTCCGACAGCCAGGTTAATTGCAGCAATTGCTGCATGTACTGCCGGAGAATGACTTTCACCGGCTGTGAGAACGGAAGTTCCCTGTTGGTTGATCAGTTCATCTGCGATCTGCCCGATCCACTCATGATCAGAAAATTCATTTGAAAAACCCGAAAAAGCATCAAGGCCACCAATGTCCTGCGATAATCGGGCGGCAAGGGCAAACGTAAAAGCCTCGATATCAGAGGACTTCAGCCGCAGACGATGATCCGCATTACTTCCGGTTAATGAATAATTACTTTCTACAATATATAATCTATTAGGCTCATCTTGTGTAGACTCGACTTTCCGCGAATCGGTATATCTTTTTACATTCTGAGTATTGTTATCACCGGTAAGCATAAAATCATCTTCCAGTGATACAATTACATTGGCCCGATCAAACCGGTTGGTTTTACGATATTTATTGCCGAATGCTATTTGATGTCCATTCAATACATTTTCTTCTCCGAAAGGTTCAAAAGTGACCCAATCAGCATTCGGAAATCGTTCAAGTGCTTCTTGCCTTAGCCTGTTAAAAGTGGGGCCATGGTTAGCTTCACTTATTATTGCAATACGCCGGTCAGTCTCAGCAAAATGATCATTACAAAAACTTACAAAATCATCCCAGGTTGACTCGCTGTTATTCTGACGTACGTTACGAGAACGCTCCTGATCGTACATGCTTAACAGCTCGGCCTGGGCGTGACTATTAGTTTTACCGCCACTTGCAGGATGAAGCTCATTACCTTCTATCTTAGTAGGCCTGCCCTCATTTGATTCAACAAGAAGCCCGGTAGTATACCCGCGAAACGGCATACTTGTAGCATAATAGCTGGGTTCTCCGGTAACCATATATTCCGGCTGCCTGCTGTGTGGCAGGATCTTTTCCACCGGTTTCCGGCAGGAAGCAAGTCCGGCAAGAGCGATAGATGCGCCCATTACCTGCAGGAAGTTTCGACGTGATACACCGTCTTTTAATTCGGTAGCATCTTCAGGAAACTCCCGCTCGGCAAATTTGCGGTACTCCTCGTTTTGAGCTAATTCGTTAAGACTTTTCCAATAAGTTTTCTGGTCCTCTTTACCCATTATAGAAGCAAAAGCTGTTTAATATCAAATTATTATCGATGGCAAGCATTACAATAAACCGGGGCGACGATGTTGCGCTTGGACACCATCATCTCGCCAAATTCTTTTTTATAGTCTTCGTCAGGAGGCTCCCATCCCAGATTAGTGACTTCCTCAACAGGACGCAGGTTTTCTTCAGGATTGTTGTGGCAATCCAGGCACCAACTCATACTCATAGACTCACTTTTCATAACCACTTCCATGCGATCAACTCTGCCGTGACAGGTATCACACCCGACTCCTGCATTTACGTGGATGCTGTGGTCGAAATAGGAATGCTCAGGAAGTTTATGTACGCGTATCCATTCAATCGGGTTACCTGTTTCATAGCTTTCAAATAATGGTTCTAGCAACTCCGGATTGTCGGTTTCAATTGCTTCGTGGCAGGTCATACATGTTTGAGAAGATGGTATTCCAGCCGCTGCAGACACTTCTGTGCCACCGTGGCAATACCGGCAGTCAATTCCTAATTCGCCCGCATGAAGATCATGACTGTATGGTATAGGCTGTTCAGGAGCATATCCAACCTCCAGAAACTCTGGTGAGCCGAAATACCAAAACCCGAATACAATAGCGGTAATCAGTACAATGATTCCTAATTGCAATCGCTTTGGAACTCTGTCTGCCCATTTTGGAAAAAGTTGAGCCATAAATTATGAATACAATTAAGTAAATATGGTTTGTCACAGCTGTGTCGCCAATGATACTGAGAAATAAGTGAGAAGTTCAAAAAAATATCACGTGAATTTTGTTTTTTTCTCATCCCACATCAGCGAAGGATACAAAGATAATACATGTAAATTGAAAACACACCATTTATGAATTATTTCACCAACAAAAAATCAGTTAGCTAAAGATTCAGCACCTCCCCTCCCCCGTGAAAATTAAATTTCAAACTTATTATAAGGAGCATATATAAGTCAATACTAAAATTTATTTTTTTCTATCGAACGGATGTCCTTTTCGGATTTGCGTTTTGACGTTACTCGTTTGTCGTTTGTCGTTCGTTTTGCCTCTTAGCTTCTAAAAGAAACCTCGGCTTTTGAGGAATGGTTGAGTATCAAAATCAATAAAAACTGAGCAGCTATAAGAAAACCGGCAAAAAGCAAGTGAACTATCTGAAATGCAGGTGGAAGCCCCATGTAAGCCAGAGCTGTACCCACTATTATTTGCAAAATAATAAGCAGATTGATAGCCATAGCTAACCTCGTAATTTGCAGTGCAACACCAAAATTTCTTGCACGATACCATAACCAGAAGCCAAATCCCATGACCAGCCAGGATGCGGATCTATGAATCTGATCTATCAACCCTACTTCAGTAAGCCATGCTGCCCGTTCCAAATCCGGATATGCATTGCTGATTCCCTCCAGAGCTTCTCTTACCTGACTTCCAAGTACAACCTGAAGTAAGGTAACTCCCAGTAAAATCAATGCAATGCTATATAAGCCTTTTTTTTGAAACTGGCTTATTTTAAATTTTAACTGTCTGCTTCTTGATTTGAAAAAAGCATAAATCAAAACATTTACTATCAGGAGGGCTACAATCATATGTGTAGTTATCATCCAGTCGATTAAACCGCCTTGAACAACTTGCCCGCCAAGCCAGCCCTGGAATAGCACCAGCACAAATGACGCGAGTGAAGCATAAAATACAGGGGGGTTTGTTTTCCTATGCGATATTGAAAAAATTAGTGTGAGCGTAATCATGAAACCAACAAGTACACCAACGAGGCGGTTTACATATTCAGACCACGTATGAACCGGATTGAATGCAGACTGATCAAATTCAGCGGGTAATTCAGCAGCTGTTGTAGGAGGAATCCACATTCCGAAACATTTAGGCCAGTCCGGGCACCCTAAACCCGCACCGGACGCCCGAACAAACGAACCCACAAAGATCAAAAAAAATGTAAGCGAAATTGTAATAAAAGATACCTTTTGAAACCTGTTCAAACTACTATACCAATTCAATATATTCATATCCTATTAGTCAATATCTTCCGAAATATAAAATTTTATTTGTAAACCGCTTGCCGGTTTCATATTGCACCTCGCCTGTAAGCTAAAGGCTTGCTATTGGTTACACAATTAATCAATAATCATTAAATAAACATTAAACTTTTGATTAGCTTGGTGTGTTACAAATCTTCTGATATGAAACGATATTTTTCTGAATTTGCATGTTAAAAAATTCAGTATTTTTTAAATTTGGCCGGTTTATTAACACCTATTCAATAGTAAAAGTTTTTATTCTCATTCCATGAAATTAGCCACGGAACAAACTTTATCGGACACCTTACGGGCAACAACCATACAGGATTATATTGAGCTTACCAAGCCCGGGATAACCATGCTGGTTCTTGCAAGTATGGTTATTGGGTTTATTCTCGGCTCAGCAGGTCATATTGATTTTATTCTGCTGTTCCATGCTGCTATTGGTACAACCCTCATTGCCGGTGGTACTGCAGCGCACAATCAATACATCGAACGTGATCTTGACAAGTTAATGGTCAGAACGGGCAAACGTCCATTGCCACTTGATAAAATTCCTCACCACCTTGCGCTTGTTTTCTCGCTTGGGCTGATTTTTCTCGGGCTCTTTTACCTCCTGCTTGTAGTTAATCCTGTAGCGGGTGCGATTTCCGCTATCACAGCTTTATTATATCTTGGAGCATACACGCCTATGAAGCGTTTGTCATTCTCCAATGTATGGGTTGGAGCAATACCGGGTGCACTGCCTCCGGTTGGTGGTTGGGCAGCCGCTTCCGGAACTATTGCTGAACCGGGAATGTGGATTCTTTTCGGGATCGTGTTTCTGTGGCAGGTACCTCATGTGGTAGCAATTGCCTGGCTTTGCAATGAAGATTATAGCCGAGCCGGTTTTCTCATGCTTCCCAAAAATGATAAAACCGGTATCAAAACAGCTTTAACCTGCTTATTCTGCCTTTTATTGATTATTCCTGTAAGTATCGGTCTTTATACACTTGGATTTAATGGTTGGTTCTACCTCATTGGGGCTTTGTTATGCGGATTATACTTTTTATGGCCGGGCATAAAATTCCTGTTACAGCGTGATAAACCTAATGCTAAAAAGCTAATGTTTGGATCATTAATTTATCTGCCTGCCATTTGGGTACTTATCATACTGGATAAAGTATTCTTTATGATATTCTTCTGATAAATTTTTTTAATATAAAAGCTGCGGGTAATTTACCCGCAGTCTTTTTCAAGATATGTTACTCGGTAAAACCACCTCTGGTCATTTTGATCGGATCCAGCGCCTGTTCTAACTCATCATCGCTTAAATCTGTCATTTCTTTGGCAACCTCTTTGAGCGGCCGGCCCTCTTGAAAAGCCTTCTTAGCAATTTTAGCAGCCAAGTCATACCCAATAAGCGGATTTAGTGCTGTAACTAAAATCGGATTCTTATCAATCTTATCTTTGATATTATCTGATTTAACTTCAAGTCGAATTACCGATTTTTCAGCAAAATTCCTGGCAGCTGAGGCCAGCAGCGATATACTTTGATTCAAGTTGTAACCCACAACGGGTAACATTACATTTAACTCAAAATTTCCGGACTGTCCACCGATCATAACTGCTGAATCATTACCAATTACCTGTGCACAGACCATAGCCACCGACTCTTCTATAACCGGATTAACTTTGCCCGGCATTATTGAAGATCCCGGTTGTAATGCAGCAAGTTGAACTTCACCTAACCCGCTGTTAGGGCCGGAATTCATCCACCGCAGATCATTAGCCATTTTCATAATCCCCGCTGCTATAGTTTTAAGTTGGCCGCTTAACTCTACAGGTGCATCTACCGTAGCCTGGGCTTCGAAATGATCTATAGCTTCAATAAATTTCAATCCACTCAACTCTGAAACCTTTTCTGCAAATCTGCTTCCGAATTCCGGATGAGTGTTGATACCGGTACCTACTGCAGTACCACCTTGAGGCAACTCCTTCATTCGATCTTCAGCTGCTTCCAGTCTCTGAATGCCTAACTTCAGCTGCCGGACATATCCACCAAATTGTTGACTGATAGTCAATGGCATGGCATCCATTAAATGCGTACGTCCTGTTTTGGCTACGTTGTCATATTCATCAGCTTGTTTTTTAAATGCTTCAATTAAATCATTTAGAGCCGGCTTAAGATTTTCTGATACATTTATCATTGCAGAAATGCGTAGCGCAGTAGGAATTACATCATTAGAACTTTGCCCAAAGTTTACATGATCATTAGGATGGATGGAAGCATCAATATTTTTCTCCTTTGCCAACTCATTTGCGCGATTAGCAATCACTTCATTGGCATTCATATTGCTTGAAGTACCGGAACCGGTCTGAAATATATCTACGGGGAAATGTTCATCCCATTTTCCCTCTCTGATTTCTTCTGCAGCCTCAGAAATCAGCACTCCCACTTGATCCGGGATCAGATTAAGGCCACTGTTAACTTCCGCTGCAGCCTGCTTAACAATTCCCAAAGCCTGTATAAATTTTCGATCAAACCGCAGATCACTGATTGGAAAATTTTCAACTGCACGTTGGGTTTGAGCACCGTAATATGCATCTGCCGGCACTTTTACTTCGCCCATTGAATCTTTTTCGGTTCTAAATTTATTACTCATAAATACTTTTAATTTTTATTTGTTAATAACTAATTCTTCTCTGAAACCTAATATCAGAAACTAAAGATAAGAAATAAGTAAGATTTTAATTCAGCACAAAGGAAACAAATAACTCTTCTTATTGTGCTTAATACGAAGTGGACGTTGATCGTCTAATTTTCAAATTTTATATGAATTACAGATGATTTTAAATAAAATTTTAAAA
Source organism: uncultured Chitinophagales bacterium (assembly GCA_964505385.1). Lineage (GTDB taxonomy): Bacteria > Bacteroidota > Rhodothermia > Balneolales > Natronogracilivirgulaceae > SLJN01. The sequence continues at coordinate 134 of CAZDIA010000011.1, read as the reverse complement.
CTAATATATGCTGTTATTAGGCTTGAAAGAATAGGGCGATTTGAGATATATCTGTGAAGCTGACCACTCGCTAGACCACAAAAAAAGGCTCTGCTGACGGTTGTCAACAGAGCCTTGGGGATGGGGGATGGGAA